>JAUJON010000324.1 GCA_030447595.1 Thermosynechococcaceae cyanobacterium YX3bin19 | reverse complement strand
ATTTCAGTTACGTACTTGAATTGGCATAATCAGGGAGGTCATTTTCCGGCCAGACAGGGGGGAGAGAACCGCTGGTGTAACCTCAGTGTTGAACTGTAACTGCACTTCTGAGCTGACCATCGCTTTCAAGCCCTCCATCAAATATTTCACATTGAAGGCAATCTCTAGCGGCTTTAAAGCATCGTCTGCACTATTGGAGATCTGAGCAGGCAGAGATTCTTCGCCACTGCCGAACTGAGGTGCCTCCGCGGATAAGGCAATATGTTGAGGGTCCGGATCGACTTTGATTTTAACAATGTTGTTTTTCTGGGCAGCCAGCACGGCAATCCGCTCCAAAGCCCCCAACAGGAGTTGGCGCTCAACTGTCACCTGCCAGACAAACTGCTGGGGAATCAACTGGCGATAGTTGGGATACTGTCCTTCAATCAAACGGCAGCTAAGACGGTCTGGACCTTGATCAGTAGCCAATTCAACCAGCACCTGGCCTGGATCAAACTGCAGGGCTAGGGTGGGTTCCTCAGGGTCGCTTGTGCTGCGTCCCAGCATCCGCTCTAATTCCCGTAGTGCCTTAGCGGGAATGGTGACATCTATTCCTGCCAAATCCACTGCGTAGGATGAGGTCGTGACGGCTAAGCGATGTCCGTCTGTGGCAGCAAATTCTAGGTGGTCCAGATGAGTCTTCAGGTGGAGGCCGGTAAGAACCTGCTTTGTCTCATCAGCACTAGCAGCAAACAAGGAGCCTTGCAAACCCTCTAGTAAGGCAGCCACAGGCAACACAAGTGGCTCAACATTTTCAATCTCAGGCAAGCTAGGGAATTCTGCCGCAGCGATTCCCTGCATTTGGTAGTGACCGGAAGCACAGACTAGTGTCACCGCTAACCCCTCTAGATTAATTTCAATAGTGCTATTGGGTAAGCGAGAGACAATATCATTCAACAGCCGTGCGGGTAGGGTAATCGAACCTGTAACTTCTACTTGAGCCGGAATCCAAACTTGTATACCGAGACTTAAGTCAAACACCGTCAAGCTCAAACGCCCGGTTTCTGCATTGAGCAAAACATTGGCAAGAACCGGATGAGCAGGATTAGAGGGGACAACTCGACTGAGAAGAGAGAGCTTGGCACTGAGATCATTCTGGGCACAAACCAGATTCATAGACTTTCAACCATTTGAATTAAGCTTCTGGCCCTATCAACATAACTACCTGCTGTCCCTACCTTGGATGCACATCCTATCACTGCTACTCATAATTCGCTAGCCTGTTTGACCCAAACGCCTGTGCGACTATTACTTCTTTTAAAGAGAAATTTAAAGATGGTAGTAGTAGGGCCTGTGGAAATTGTGGAAAAAGTTTTAAAACTCTTGTGGCTAAAGGCCCCAAGTCACTTTCTCCCTGTGGAAAATCTGTGGAGAAAGTAGGGGGTTTTTCCACAGGGCTATTCTACTCTCAAAAACTTTCCCCAAAAGTCTGCAGTTTTCCTCCAGTTTTCCCCAAGTTTTTCCACAGAAAAAGGCGAGTTTTCCACAGGCTTTGCAGCACTTTAGAAAAGTTTACAAGAACTCTTAACCAAAAAATATATTAAGAGTTGTTTTCCTTGTCTGCGATCAATTTAGCCCTGAGATTGGCTCGCTAAGTTAATGCGATCGCTCAACTGCCTCAGGGTTTGGGCAATTCCTGGATCACTACGCTGGAGTTCAGTAATTTTTTCACAGCTGTAGATCACGGTGGTGTGGTCCTTACCGCCGAACACTTCTCCAATTTTGGGCAGGCTGAGCCCAGTATGGTGACGCATCAAGTACATGCCGATTTGCCGAGCGAGGCTGATCTCTCGTCGCCGGGAGTTCCCTCTTAGGTCTTCCAGCGGAATCCGGAGGGTATCCACCACTGCCTTGAGGACTGCTTCCGGGGTGGCTGCCATCGTCTCTTGCTTTGGATTTAAGACTGGAGCAACATTCTCCACTGTCATTGGCAAGCCGGAAATAGAGATATAGGCGACGGCGCGGATCAGCGCCCCCTCTAGTTCCCGAATGTTGGAGGTATAGCTAGAGGCAATATACTCAATCACTTCTCGCGGCAGGCGAATACTTTCGTACTCGGCCTTTTTCTGTAAAATTGCCATACGGGTTTCAAAGTCAGGGGATTGAATATCCGCAATCAACCCCATGGAGAACCGGGAGCACAGGCGCTCCTGCAGGCGTGGAATTTGGCTGGGAGGACGGTCAGAGGCCAGGACCACCTGCTTACCCGCTTCATGCAGCGTGTTAAAGGTGTGGAAAAATTCCTCCTGGGTATACTCCTTGCCCTCAATGAACTGAATGTCATCAACCAGCATGACATCGACAGCCCGGTAGTGTTCG
>JAUJON010000323.1 GCA_030447595.1 Thermosynechococcaceae cyanobacterium YX3bin19 | reverse complement strand
GTTCGGGACGAGGAGGTCGGAGGTTCAAATCCTCTCGTCCCGACTCGCTTGGGGGGAAGAAATCCTTATACCTACGTGGTTCCGTTGTGCCCCAACGTCTAACCTGGTTGTCAACTAATCCACCTTAACACGACCGCTGCGTTTCTGCGTGGGGGTCGGGTGGGGGTCAACTCCTGATACTCTCTGCCTTGTCTACGGCTTCGTCACGACTCTCGAACTTGCCGACGTACTTACTAACCAGCTTTTTATCTTTACGGTAGTACAGATACCAGTATGGACCGTGGCTAGGACCATTAGCGCACTTCTTACAGCGGTCCTTACCACAGTCCACAAACTCTTCCCGCATCGTGCCTACGGGGGTATGGAGTACTGGACCTACAACCTCACGCCCTGAACTGTGACGCTGTTCTATCTCTCTCCTGAATAACTCTGCTTCGATATGATCCCGCCAAGCCTCAAGCTGTGCGACGGTCAAGTTCTCTACCTGCAATGCAGCCTCCTGTCTTATGTAGCTTACGGGAGCACTATAGCAGATAGAATTACATAAGACAACCCATTTGCTTACGGATAGGGTAGGGGTAGTGTGGGGTCGAAGGTCTACGCTATTGGTAGTTGGGCGGGGGAGTCTGTGCGATGAAACGCTCGTCTACTATCTCCCTGTTCTCCACACGCCACAGCCTAACAAGGACAGGACATCGCTCTGGACCTTTGTAGTAATTAACCAGCTCTTCAAATCTTCTTACGGCCTCTTCCTCATCACTTAGCCATTCGCTATTTGGGTCCATGTTCGTGACGCCATTCCACTCTTGCCAACGTACTCCGTGGTGGCCTTCTTGGACACCTCCACGCTGTAGTTTCATGGATACGCCGGAGACCGTCCTTCGTTGTCTTGGCCTCCCCAGAACGAATTGGCCTCTAGGATGTACACCTAGCCAATCCCAATGACCGGATTGGAGTTTATGCCAAAGGGTTTCTGCGTTTCTACAGAACTCGATGTATTGGTATAACGGCCCGCCCTCGCTCATGGCTACCTTTGACGCAGATACCAGGACAGCAACTCTAGCCCTTCGTCTGTCAACCACTTAGCAGGTGAAGGATTGCCTACGGTTAGCGCACCAGAAACAGAGCTTCTACCGTGAGCGATACCAGATAGAAGGACGGGTTGCACATTATCCGTTATTCCTATTGTGTCGGAGACTGTGCGTTCTATGTGGCGTGGTCCTCTAAATGTCTGCGTGATTCGTTTCCGATGCTTCCAAGCCAACAATGCCAACGCTGCCGCTGCCCAGAAACCATCATGAATAAAGTCAGAAACTAAATTCTGCCAAAGCCAATCGGGAACGTGTTCTGTGACCGTCTGAATGTCTGGTGGGTCAGGAGGATTCACGACCATATTCTACGACCTGTTTACAGTTACGACTAGGAGTAGCAGGCTCCGGTTTGCTTGACCGGATACTCCGGTGGGCAGCTATCGTCCGGCATCATGGGTACAGGTCCGTTGATAGGTCCACCAGCTTCCAAGAGGGGGCCAGGATTGGACTGGGATGTTGGCGCAGGTTGAGGTGACGGCGTTGAGATGTGATCAGTGGACAGGATTAGGATACAGAAATACGGGTAAACGTATAGATGACGTGAGAGTGATGAAGGGACGAAATGATGGCAGACAGAAGTGTAGTGCTGTACGTTCAGGACGGTTGACTGTTCTGCGGTAGGACGGAGAAGTTTCTCCGTGAGAATGGCGTAGAGCCTACGATCAAGAATATTGCTGAGGATGAGGAAGCGATAGACGAGTTAGAACAGTTGGGCACCATGACCACACCAGTAACGGTGATAGGTGAGGATGTGGTGGTGGGATTCGATAGGGAGAAGCTTACGCAATTGCTTGGACTCTAACCAATGGATCATATGAGAGCCTAGCTATAAGACACTACGTACAGGATAGTGTGGAATGGATAAGTGGGCGCACATGTAGTAGTAGCAGTATGTATGGTATAGTACAAAGTAAGAAAGCTGGTGCCCAATCAGTGGGGAAAGGGAAAGGAGGAGTGGGCACCAGTAATATACCTATATCTAAACGCATATATGTGCAAAGTCAAGCTACTCAAAACAAAACGGTAGGGTAGCAAGGGTAAAGCCGAAAAAGAAAGGATCGTTTTGAAAGCAAGGATGATCAGCTTTAAAGTACCGTCGGAAAGGTTAGAAGAAGTAGATAACGCCTACCTAACTTCCCTAATACCAGAAATGGAAAAATATCGGGGGTTCACGTTCGTGTTGGTATTTAGTAACCCAGACACCAACGAAACGTTCGAAGTGAGCATTTGGGAGGACGAAGAAGCCTTGCGTGAGAGCGAGAAGCAG
>JAUJON010000322.1 GCA_030447595.1 Thermosynechococcaceae cyanobacterium YX3bin19 | reverse complement strand
CACACACACCGCCCCTACCCCACGCGCTGGCGCACAGCGTCAGAGCGGAGACGGCGCACGGAGTTGCGACGCAGAAGCGCAGAGGCTCTCGCTTTAACTCGAGTTGAGGACGCCTACACCTAGCAGGTATCCGTATATTGAGGGGGTGAGGTGTTGCCCAGCAGATATGAGCTTTAGGGCTGACAGATGAACTGCACACCTCACCTTTTAGGCTACGCTGCGGTTGCCTGATACCAAGAAGCTAGAAAGCCTCATTTGCGGATATGCACCACAGCGAGCAGCAACCCGGAGGTTGTATGGTCAGAGGGCGTCTGAAAAGTCCTAAAGTCACCTAATGATGCGACCAGCATACCCCAGCGATCTGACCGATGGTGAGTGGAAAGTTCTCGAGCCTCTGATTCCAACTGCAAAGCCAGGTGGACGGCCTCGCACTGTTGACATGCGCGAAGTCCTCAACGGCATCTTCTACGTCTTGCGGGGCGGTTGTGCGTGGCGCATGATGCCCCACGACCTGCCAAAATGGCGCACGGTATACGACTATTTCAGAACCTGGCGTATTGAGGGGGTTTGGGAGAGGCTAAACCAAGTCTTGCGTGAACGGTTACGGCTCAAGGTAGGTCGAGAAGCTGAACCCAGTGCCGGGGTTCTGGACAGCCAGTCGGTCAAGACAACTGAGGTCGGCGGCATCAAGGGCTATGACGGCGGTAAGAAGGTCAAGGGTAGGAGACGCCATCTGCTGGTTGACACCCAAGGGCTTTTGCTCAAGGTCAAGGTACAGGCGGGTAATATCAGTGACCGTGAGGGCGGCAAGCTGCTCCTGCTCGCCGTCGTTGGCATGTTTTTACGTTTGACGCACCTGTTCGTTGATGGTGGCTACAAGGGCAAGTGGGTTGCCTGGGTCAAGCAAACGCTCGGCTGGACGGTGGACGTGGTGCAGCACCCCTATGCGGGAATCAGGGGTATCTGGTTGCCCGAGGGGCAGGAGCTGACGCCAGAACAGGTTGCTACGCTCAAAGGCTACCGCACCTTCAAAGTTCTGCCTAGAAGATGGGTAGTAGAACGGACGCTGGCGTGGGTCTGCCGCTACAGACGGCATAGCAAAGACTACGAGCATCTGCCTGAAAGCAGTGAAGCCTTGATCTACGCCGCTATGATACGCTTGATGTTGACGAGACTCGCAAAATAAGCGGTGTAGACCCTTTCCAGACGCCCTCTTATATCGTTTAGGCTCAGTACACGACAATTTTGAACTAAAGCGCTCTCCGATGAAGAATGGTGTTTGCGACAAACCACTTCAAGGGAGAGCAGATGAAGCATACAAGGTTGATGGGGCTGTTGAAAGAGAGCGGCTTGAAGCTGCACAAATCACGGCTTGAGTTTCTGAGTCTGATGATGATTGCCATAGTGCAGGCAAAGACGGTCAACTTAGCGTCCTTGGTAGGCATGATGGAGGGCAAAGCCCAAGCAGATTCGTTTTACAGACGTGCGCAACGCTTTTTCCAAGATTTGCGCTTAGCCGATGAGATGGTGCTTAAGTACGCGCTAAAGTCACGTTCCCAAAAGAGCTATAGCCTATGCCTGGACCGGACAAACTGGAAGTTCGGCAAACTCGACATCAACATTTTGACCTTGGCTTATGCCCATGAGGGCGTAGCAGTTCCCTTACTCTGGTGTTTTTTACCAAAAGCTGGCAACTCAAACACTCAAGAACGCATCAGCCTCCTGGAACGCCTGCTGAAGCTTTTGCCTTTAGAACAGATTGAGGTGCTGCTAGCCGATAGGGAGTTCATCGGTGGAGATTGGTTGGCTTACCTTGAGAGCAAGAACATCCCTTTTGTTATCCGCGTCCGTAAAGACGCCTTAGGCGACGGCTGGTTTGGCTTATTCGGCTTTTTTAGGCAGTTGCCCGTAGCTCAACACAAAGTTCTCAAGCAGCGCTACAGGATTTTCGGTGTTGAGCTTGCCATTGCAGGGGCGCGTTTGGCAGATGGCGAGTACATCATTGTCGTTAGCAACCGTAACCCCAAAGATGCCTTGTCAACTTATGCCCAGCGTTGGCAAATCGAGTGCCTTTTCAAAGCCTTGAAAAGCAGCGGCTTCGACTTTGAGAAGACCCACCTCAGGCATTTAGACCGCATCAACACCTTACTGGTCGTTGTAAACCTTGCTTTCGTAGGAGCTCTGAAAGTTGGGGAGTTCGTTCATCGTCAACTTAAACCTATTTCAATAAAGTCCCACGGGCGTAGGCAGAAGTCTTTGTTTCGGGTAGGTTTAGACTACCTTAGACATTTACTCACCAATTCAGTCACTAAAAAGCGTGAGCTAGACCTTTGTCTTCAGCTTTTGTCGTGTACTTAGGG
>JAUJON010000321.1 GCA_030447595.1 Thermosynechococcaceae cyanobacterium YX3bin19 | reverse complement strand
AGCAAAGCATTTGGTACTATCTTGAATCAAAGCTATCAAGTTTCTTGGAGTAAAATTCATGTGATCCCTGGAGGGGTTGATATTGCTCGGTTCCAATCAAATTTATCTCGTCAACAAGCCCGTGCCCAGCTTAACTGGCCTCGAGATCGCGCTATCTTATTCACACCTCGGCGTCTAGTTCACCGGATGGGAATTGACAAACTACTAACTGCTTTAGCTAAAATAAAATCTCGAATTCCTGATGTTTGGTTAGCGATCGCTGGTCGTGGTCCACTACAAGTCTCACTTCAGCAACAGGCTACAGAATTGGGGCTGAACGACTACGTCAAATTTCTCGGTTTTCTACCAGATGACCAGTTGCCACTAGCTTATCAAGCAGCTGACCTGACGGTAGTACCTAGCCAGAGTTTAGAAGGATTTGGCTTAGTATTGCTTGAATCTCTAGCCTGCGGAACTCCAGCCTTATGTACCCCTGTTGGTGGCATGCCGGAAGTTTTAGAGCCATTCTCGCCTAGTTTGATTACAGAGTCACCTGAAGAGAACGCGATCGCTGAACGATTAACAGATTTACTAGCTGGCAAGATACCAATGCCTTCTAGAGGGGCATGTCGTGAGTATGCCTCTTCAAACTTTGCCTGGGACAAAATCACGCAGCAGGTCCGGAAAGTCCTATTAGCCTAAGAAAGACAAAATGAAAGTTTTGTTCCTAAACCACTGTGGTAAGTTAGGCGGTGCAGAGTTATGCCTGATAAACACTGCGAAGCCCTATCGAGATAGTTGCTTAGTGGGATTATTTGCAGATGACGGCCCCTTATATCATTGGCTAGAGCAGCAGCATATTCCAGTTCAAGTTCTAGCTACTCAACCTATAGGAGTGCGTAAAGAAAGCAGCCTACTTCAGGGGTTAGCTAGTCTAGGTCAACTCAGCCCTTTGATTGCAAAAGTAGCTCTCCTGAGTCATGAGTACGATCTGATTTTCGCCAACACCCATAAAGCTCTAGTCGTTGGGGCGCTGGCTAGTTTGTTTAGCCGCCGACCTCTCGTCTACTGCCTACATGACATTCTATCCGAAGATCATTTCAGTCGAACCAACTGTCGCATTGCTGTGACGCTAGCTAATCATTTTGCCTCACGCGTGATTACCAACTCTAAAGCAACTCAGGCAGCTTTTGTGCAAGCAGGAGGACGCCCAGACTTGACGGATGTTGTCTACAACGGCTTTGAACCCGAAATCTATCAAAGTCATAAGGTTGAGTATAGACATATGAGACAACAACTTGGACTTGAAGGGCGATTTTTAGTTGGCCACTTCAGCCGTCTATCAACTTGGAAAGGGCAGCATATCCTGATTGAAGCACTAAGATATTGCCCAGAGGACGTAGTAGCACTTTTAGTCGGTGACGCACTTTTCGATGAGCAGGACTACGTCCAACAGCTCCATGAACAGGTGTCAGTACTAGGACTTAAGGAGCGGGTTCGTTTTTTAGGATTTCGTTCAGACGTTGTCTCGCTGATGGTAGCTTGTGACTTAGTCGCCCATACTTCAATAGCACCTGAACCTTTTGGGCGAGTAATTGTTGAAGCAATGCTATGTGGTCGGCCTGTGGTTGCAGCACAGGCTGGAGGTGCAGTCGAATTAGTTGAAACAGACAGAACCGGTTGGTTGGTGCCACCTGGAGATCCACAACGGCTCGGAGAAGTTATTTCTGCCTGTCACAACCAGCCAGAGTATACTGCGACTATCGCTTATCAAGCACAAATACAAGCGAGTCAGCGCTTTCACCTTAGTGTTATTAATCAACAGATTGCCCAGCTACTGTGCCGAACTATAGCATAAGTATGAATGAAAACATGAGTTCGCTTGATGTCCTAAAACCCTAAATCTTGAATAAAGAATGAAGAGGAAATTAGAGGGAAGCCTAGCAAGCAATGTAAGCTTCAATGTAAGCTTCTCCGTATTTTACTTTTCAAACTCGTACCACCCGAGATAGATGCTGTTACAACAGGAGTAAGCTCTACTACCAGTGGATGGTCCGGCACCTTCAGTACTAGCCGCTTTTTACTAATAATGCGTAAAGTTCCCTTGGTTGATTTTTTTGGCAGGTATGTTGTTGCCCTACTAATTGGGGTGTTCAACTTAAGTGTTACCCACTGGCTAGGGACGGTAATCAGATGTTTGGTGCCAGCGTCATAGCAGGACTTCTCCACCCATAGAATCAGGTAAAACCTACCATCTCTCTTCTGCAGGAGTGTTTTACGTACGTTGGTTGTACTGCCGCTTAAGGAATAGTCCAACGAGCCAGGGGTAAAGCTAGCTCCTGGATCTTTCAGAAGATTGATCAGGTTCTTAAGGGCGAAGAAAGCTGGCTTT
>JAUJON010000320.1 GCA_030447595.1 Thermosynechococcaceae cyanobacterium YX3bin19 | reverse complement strand
GGGCCACTGCCTAACAGTAGGGGCTGTGAGATGCTGTTGGTAGTCACCGACAGACTGAGCAAGGGCGTGATCTTAGAGCCATGCAGCGGAACAACGTCCGAAGATGTGGCGAAAGTGTTTGTTAACAGAATATTCCGCACCCACGGCATGCCCACAGCAGTTGTATCGGACAGAGGGCCACAGTTTGTAGGAGAGTTCTGGCGTGCATTCTGCAGACTGTTGAAGATCGAGAGGCGTGTGTCGACAGCATTTCACCCACAGACTGACGGCGCGACAGAGCGCATGAACGCAGAAGTGGAAGTGTTATTGAGGCGACTGATACGATATCAGCAAGACGACTGGGTGGACTGGCTGCCCATGGTGGAATTCGCGTTGAACAACAGGACTGCCAGAAGCACAAACGTTAGCCCATTCTTCTTACAGCACGGGTACCACAACGACGCGATAAGATGCGAGCCTCCGCAGGAAGAGATTGTGCCAAAGACACCACGAGAGCGCGGAGAAGCGGTAGTTCAGAAGCTGCACAACGCACTCCAATGGGCACAGACGAATATGGCTGCCGCGCAGGATGAGCAGGAGATGCATGCTAACCGCAGGCGCCAGGCAGCACCAGCCTATCAGGTAGGAGACTGGGTGTGGTTGAACGCTGGGAACTTATCAACAAACCGCCCAAGCAGGAAGCTTGATGATAAGTCGATCAAGTTCCAAATCACAGATGTTGTCAGCCCGCACGCATATAGGCTGCGGATACCAGGAAACGCCCATAGCGTGTTCCACGTCGACAGACTGCGACCCTGTGCTACAGACAGACTGCCTAGCCAAACAACCGAGCAATACGAGCCTCCTGCGGTGGTCGTGACAGATGATATTGGCGAAGAGGTGGAAGAATGGGAGGTTGAAGACATCGTGGGAGAACGCATCCACAGGCAGAACGGTCTGTAATATCGCGTGAAGTGGAAAGGCTACCGCAGTACGACGTGGGAGCCTGCAGCGTTTCTGGAGGAAACAGAAGCTTTGGACAGATGGAACGCGCAGAGTGTATGAGTACTGTTCACGATACTTTCTCTGGTGTTGTCGTTTTTACGCGTTATCGTTGCTCTGGGGAAAATTTTTCCGCCCACGACGGAAGGAGGGGGTGATGTCAGGGACTGGTCCCTGTTTGGCAGTGTCACATGACTGCGTCACGTGACTGACGCGTTCAGCACCACGATATCTGTATCGCCAGATCGTTCGCCCCTTTCTCCTTTTCCTTTCCTTCCTCAGCTTGTCGTACTAGTTCTTAGCTAGCCAAAAGGTTGATCCTAATGCATTCCTGACATTACGACAAGCTCCCAATCATCCCAGTCCTCAGAGCGGCAAAGCTGTTTATAGCACCTGCCTTATCACACACACTACGAAGAGGAAGTCGTCATTGAAAGAACAACAGACGGATATACAATGGACAACCACGCAGATACCAGCAGGGCTCCTAGCGAGGGGCTAAACCAAGCAGAATCCATCCAACAAATGCTACTATTACTACGAGCCCAACAAGTCGAGCAGCAGTCGATACGAGAGCAGCAACGGGCGACACAAGAACAGTTAGCAGCTTTAGCTAGTATGCTATCACGACAGCCTTCTCCCGCTACTCCAGCATCACCAACGATCCCGTCGTTACAGGTACCACGTATACCTACTCCTACGACGACAGACCCACCACGACGAGCACCAAAGCTAGAAGTACCGCAGTTTGATGGAGACACTCAGAAGGACATATCGGTATGGTTAAATCAGATTCAGGCTCAGCTGATGGTCAACATGTCCGAATGCAGCCCTCAACAGATGTACGCAGCCGTCATGGGCAAGCTAGTTGACAAAGCTGCATCAAGAATGGACGCGTTCAACAGCCAGCAGATGCGTGCTGGTACATGGAACGTGGACGCGCTACTGTCAGAGCTAGATAGGGTATACAAGATACCGCAAAAGAAGGAGAAAGCACTACGGAGGCTACAGAATCTGAAGCAAGGAACGCGGTCATTCAGGACCTATCTTAGTGATTGGGAAACAACCGCAGTCTCAGCTGGTACAATAGGTTGGGAGGACTCCGCGAAGATACTGATGATCGAGAATGGTCTGAGTAGCGACCTCCACCATGCCCTCCTCCCAATAGAACGACCTGCAGACCTGGCCTCCTACATCCGCCTAGTCCACGGCACCGCAGACAGAATGGAAGCGCACCGACGCTATAACACGACGACAATGGCGACGACGATAACCGGCAACAGTCATAACAGAAGAACAAATGGGTGGAGGGGTGAAAACAGCGAGAACACCTACCACAGCGATAGATCTGGAACTTTATACCCTAGGCACGAGGTTTAAGATTATAATATA
>JAUJON010000319.1 GCA_030447595.1 Thermosynechococcaceae cyanobacterium YX3bin19 | reverse complement strand
TGGAATGGACCAAGTTGCCGTTCGGATCGCTGGCGCGGTAGAGGGACTTCTATAGGGCCTATTCATGTTTCTACCTTGAGTCCAAGTGCGGCTAAAGCAAGCGCAGGGCGAGCCGCTACACGACGACAGGCTGCCGCAATGTTGGAATAGCCCCACAGCCGTAAGATAGAGATTGTCAGATTGCGGAAGGCAGCCATCACCTGCGGAATAGACCCCGTGCGCACTTGGGATCGGTCTTCATCAAACGTCACATCCCGCACGTAATGCAATTTGTTTTCAATATGCCAGTGTTCCCGCCACAGTTTCAAGAGCTGCCCAGCGGAGCCACGCGCCGGTGGGAGCGAAGTAACGGCATACGAGACCTCCTGCCGCACCTGGCGCGTGCGTTTATTGGTCACTGTCCGCTCCAGTTTCAGCACTTGTTGCAGTCCCGGCCAGTCAGCATACCCTACTAAGGCGGTCGATGTCCATAGCTGGCGCTCCTCAATCCGATTCCCATGCATGGTGCTACTCCGCGTTTCGCTGATCGTGTCGGCGAGCACGTTAGCGTGCTCAAAGACCAAGCGGATATCTGCCAACAAGGTCGGTTGGTTGTCTTTGACCACCATCACATAGTCCCCATTGTCATCCAGAATGGCCTGGGCGATCTGCCGTTGCGTGAGCAACGCATCGGTGGTGGTTACCCGACCTGCCACCCCAATCAGCGCCAGCAGCTTGTCCATCGCACTGATCTCGTTACTTTTGGCATCCACGGCGACTTGACCTAACACGACGTGCAGGCGATGGCTCACGGCACTCAGCAAGTGGGCTTCCTGGGCTCCCTGCTTCTTACTGCCGCGCAGCGTTTTCCCATCGATTGCGATCCCCTCTAATACTGGCTCGCGCATGTCCTCTGACGTGTTGCATTCATAGTGGTGCAGCACTGTTTCGGCCCAGTGACTTAAAGCTGCTTCGAGCTTAGCACGGCTAATCTGTTTGAACAGGCGATGCACGGTAGCTTGACTCGGACCGTGTTCACCAGTAATTCCCAACGGGACGAGAACGGCGGGCCCATAGTCCGCACCCCACTCCGCAATCGCGGCCTGCGAGCGTCGCCCACATAACATCGCCAGACAGACATACAACAGCAGGGCTTTCAGTTGATACCGCTTGCCCTTGGCATTGCGGTATTCGGGTATCTCTGTTAAAAAGCTATCTAGGGGCGGTACTGCGGTACTCATGCGTTCCTCCGTGTGAATTTCGGTTTGGCAACCTCTTTCTACAGAGGAACGCGCCCCTCTTCCCTAAAATGAATAGACCCTGGCGCAGTGCCTCGCACCCTTGACGCGCTGGGCCTGCGGCACCTGTCCATCCGGGCGCTCGCGTTGTGCGCCGAACCGGAGGGCGCGCTCGGCGTGGCTTGGTGTCTGTACAGCCCCTCACACCTGCACGACCGCCACGGGCGGTGCGCTGCTCGGGTACCCATTGGGTGAAGCACAAAGTGGGGTGCTGTCCACATTTCCCGCTTGACTTTTGTACACATTGGTCCATACCCCCAGATCGCCAAGCAGGATAGTCGTAAATCATAGAAGACGCTGGGGCATGAGCACATTGACTCCACGACACGGCATTATGTGCTTGATGACTTGGGGATTGGATTGACCAATGAGTTTTATTGGCACCTGAGCAGGCTTGAGCGGATGCATCTACCACAGTGCTAATATCCACTATAAATTTAGAACAAGCAAGACACTTGAAGCTTCAGAAGACAACCAGTGCCGGAACTGCTGATTCTTCTTCGACCTCATCCCGAAACTCAAGTCATCGAAATCTGGATCGATATCCCCAATAGTTGTCTGGTGTCGGCAGTCCTAACTCAGCAAACACCCCGCGACTAGCATCATCATGTGGTATGTAAGTAATTATGCGAGGGTAGTCGAAATCGCCAAGAGACATTAGGAGGCCTTTGAGTCGCAGTGGTTTGCCAGAAGCAGAAGCGATCTCTGTTGCATAAAGTGGGTATGGAAGTTGATCATGAGGGTCGCTCGGAACATTCGAGTCGACCTGAATTTCGCGCCAGTACTCAGCGAATCTGGGCAACACCATAAGACTCTGAATTCGCTCATTGTACCAGTCATCATACTGACCCATTAAGTTATTGAGCTTAAACGCGTAGATGTTGCGGCGGGCAGTATACTCCCATGACGCAGAGCTAACACTCAATTTCTCATAGACAGGCAAGCTCGGATCAAAAACGAATTGTAGAACATTGCGCTTCTTACGTGGAAGTGCCTCGAAGTCCTCACGCGTTAAGCCAAATAAAGTGAAGACATGATCGTTCATAAGGTGAATATCCCAGTTCCGGGAGATCAGATAGGCTGGCAAGGGAAGGTAAT
>JAUJON010000318.1 GCA_030447595.1 Thermosynechococcaceae cyanobacterium YX3bin19 | reverse complement strand
ATACCTTTGAACTCGAAGATGTTGATTTCTTCGCAAATGGTACTGCACCATTGCTGATTGATGGTGACAATAACACTTTCACCATTGCCGATTCCAACATTAACGTAGACAACATCATCGACAATGGCCTGAACAACACAATTACTTTTGCGTAAGTACTGCCGATTGTTAATCGGTGCTGAAGCTAGTGTCATCGACCACGGCTGCAGCAGTATAGTATTCGTTTAAGCGAAAAAACGTTGGGAATAAAAGGCTGTCTTGCCTGTGCTTAAAGCACTTCCCCGTTTTTTCGCTTTTTCGTGTTGCGATTTGGTCCCCTGTCTTTCCGTCAATGTGAAAATAGTGCCAGTACTCTTGAGCAAGGGCCTGACGGTAGTGATAATCCATACTGAAAAAGCTGGGCAGTAGCAAGATAGCATGGACAGCGCTACAGGCCAGTGAATCATTAGGTAAGGTAGGTTCAATACATAAAGTCTTCCAGTTGCCTCAATCAGGAGAACAGCAACAAACTGTCAGAAGAGGTATGGTAAATCTTGGGTAACTGGTTCCAGTGTTCCTCACTACTCTTGAGCCAGCCGCGCCCGCTGAATTTACCGCAACCTTAAGAAGGAGAGGGAATTGGGTCAAGTTCTGGTACAAAGTCAGGCCTAGGCTCGCTGGGCTGAGTATCGGGTACCGAGTTGGGTTCAGGAGAGGGAGCTGGCTCAGGGTCGGGATTCTCTGGAGCTGGACCAACAGGGATTGCCGCAAGCTCAGGATTGATTAATTCTGGCTGTAATTCCAGCATTAAGTTAGGAGAAGACAATTGACTTATCACAAGCTACTTCTCCAAACACTAATTAACTTCCAGCAAGCGGGGCAGCAATTTTTAGGATACAAGGGGAGCCACCTTGGTAATTTCTGATTCAGCAAGCTGAAGGTGCCGCTCCAGAAGATTTAAGTTGCGAATATTAGATTTATAAGCAGCGTCAAATAAATCACCCACTAACGGCACTGAACCCACCACTGCTTCTAAGGCAATGTTGAAGATCATTTGCGTCAAGACCTGGCGAGGCAAGCCAAAACGAGCTGCTAGGAAGATAATATAAGCTGAGAATGATGTACTAACTAAGTCCCCTGCACCTGGTATTAGACCAATAATCGGGTCTAAGCCAATACGAAACCGAGTACCTGGAATACCAATCGCGGTATCCATCAAACGGCTAAGCCTGCGGATGCGGTTGAGTGTAGCGAGGCGTTCAACGGTATTCATGTTCCTAATGCTGCCACGGTAGACCCGTTTATTCATGTATCCCTAGAAGGATACAAGCTTAAAAGCGTCAAGAGATATCCTACGATTTTTGCTAGGACAGATTCCTAAGACTCAGAGCACAAATTCTGAAACTGCTCTCCAACAACTCAGATCTGGTTATTAAGTACAAGCCTTTTTTAACCCGTTGTCCTGCGGACATGCTCCATAACTCGCTGCTTTCGCGGGTCTACTGGTCTTGGGGATTGCCCAAGATCGATATCCGTTGTAATCGAAATATGGGCTTTGATCTGATCTCTGCGTTCCGCTGAATTTGCCATGAACCTTGCTTAGGAAAATAAAAACTTTCTATTGTAGTCTAATGGGGTCTCGGCCTTACCGTCACTGGCATTTCGGCCTATTTAGCAAGTTCCTGTTGTTATTTATTTAGAACCCCATTGCTGCCATTACCCACTGACCGAGGTATCGGGCTGCAGGCGATCGCATAGCTGTTCCCAATTGACCGGAGCATCGCCATCTTCTTTTACTTCAAAAGTGACGTTGCAGGCTTTCGGTTGGGCTAGGAGCTGGACACAGAGTTCAGCCACATCTTCCCGGCTCACTTTGCCCTTGAGGGTGTCCCCCTGCTCCACCACTAGGGCTTTACCACCAGGTTCCTCCGTTAGAGCACAGGGTCGGATGACTGTGTAAGGAACGCCACTAGAGCGCACACTATTCTCACCTTCGAGCTTCCAGGTGAGAATTCCTCCTAGCTGATCATTCATTCGCACAGCCGGGGGTTCTTCCTCCAGATTGATTCCGGGACGGCCTGGACGGGTGACACCAGCAGAGCTGACGAGAATAAATTTAGGTACCAGGCTGCTGTAAGCCTTGATGGAGCGCACCTGGAGCTGGAAAGGTCCAGGATCAAATTTGGGGTTGAGGGCTTTGTCGTACTCAAACTTACTCAGCATCAACTGCAGGGCATAGATATGATCTGCAGCAAAGGGCTCAGCATTTTCCAGGGTCTTGGCGCGGAATACCGGACTGATGTCTGTGAGAGGTATGCGGTCTGTCGCCCGCGGAGTGCTGAGTGTCTCTGAGGACGAACGGTAGGGTGTCGCCTCCCAGGTGGTCGGGCGGCGGC
>JAUJON010000317.1 GCA_030447595.1 Thermosynechococcaceae cyanobacterium YX3bin19 | reverse complement strand
CGAAGAGCTTGCCAAAAAGGTCTTTGCACATCCTTTCCAGGGGTCGGCGGTCGTCGACATTCCCGGGGGTAAGTTGTACAGCAAGCAGCTCACCGACGTCGTTGACAATCAGATGCAGCTTGAAGCCATAAAACCAGCTCATCGTGTTTTTGCCTCGGGCTGCCAAGTCTTTGAAGACCTTGTGCCTGTTAATACGTCGGTTGTGACAAACCGCCAACGGCGTGCTATCCACAAAAGCGATTCCGGTGCAGCGACCGAAGCGGCTCTGCAAGTAGGCGCACAGCAGCAATAGCACACCCGGCATCAACTCGATAAAGCGCCCGTACGAGACCAGTCTGGGAAACTCGGCAGCAAGGTGCTTACAGACGTGCTTTCGATAGAAGCTTTTGAAGTCACGGTAGCCCTGTTGATGGAAGTGGATGACGATGGTCATGACTTCGCTAGCTGAGAGTGAGGGCTCAGGACCACGTTTCGCTTTGCCAGGCAGTTGCTGTGATGCAGCCCAGCTCTCGAACGCTTGGTGGAAGTCGTCAACCTCAACGAACAGCTCGAGTAAACTCATAACCGTATCTCCTTAGTGGGTCTTTAGACACCCCATCCTAGGAGATACTTCTTTGCTTGACTTGGAAACCCCGAACTGAGGTTAATATAGTAACATCGTTTGCCATCTCAAGAGCACACTGGAGTGGAGGAAGTTGAAGGCAGTGATCTTGAGGTCAACCCTGGTTCTAAGCGAGGCGAAGGTCTTGACCTAAGCAACGTGGAGGGTCAGGGAGGAGACGCCCAGCCCTAAGAACTTCCTTATACACCTATAGAAGTTCGATAAAGTTCGCAAATAGGTATACGCAAGTCTTCATCGACGAAAGAAGCCTATGAACTACTTAAACATTAAGCTTCTCCAACGCTTGAGTTAACACGAATGGCGCCGAGTAGGTTAAGGGCTTCGAGCAGCGCCTGCCTGAGCTGAGCAACGGAGTCATAGCAGCGCCTGGGGAGCAAGAAACTCTTGAGGTGTTTCCATAACGCTTCGATAGGGTTGAGGTGCGGAGCGTAAGGTGGCAGGTAACGCAGGAGCAAGTTCTTTTCTTCCCAGCCTTGCCGCCTCCCTTTGATGTTGGTGCCGGTATGGAAACTGGCGTTGTCGAGCACGATGACAGTCAGTTGGTCTGGCGTAGCCTCACGGGCGAGTTCGTCGATGAAGGCGAGCACACGCTCGCTCTTGACGCTCTGCTCAACCAGCTCGAAGTGCAGAGTGTGCTTCTCCTTACCCCAAGCAAGCGCGCCGATCAGGTTAAGCCGGCCCTGACTACCCCACCTTGTCGGGACGCGCAGGCGGTTCTTTGACCCTCGCTTCGACCAGGTGTAACTGACCGGCAACGCCAACGAGACGCCGACCTCGTCCAGGTAGAAAAGGCTTAAGCGTCCGTCTTCAGCCCCCTTTTCAGCGTCTCCAGGCTGGCACGGTGTTCATGTTCGAGCTCGGCGTCGATCTCCTTACAGGGAGCGTAGCGGGTGCGCTTCCAGCAATAGCCCAGTTCCTGCACGCGTCTACGCATTGCTTCGGCGCTGACGCTCACCTTGAACGTTTGCTCGACCGCGTCAACAAGCTGGCGACAGGTCCACGTGCGTTCTTCATGCAGTTTCTTCAGCACCAGCTCACGCATTTCTTGGGTCAGCTTCTCGGGCTGATTCGTGGCCGGGGCGTCGGCTAACCCCTCGACCCTGCGTTCGTGCCAGCGCTTGAGGTCCTGGCACACCGTACCGTAGGTCCGACCTGTGTGAGAAGCGATCCGTCGCCTTGACCAGCCTGCCGCGTTTAGGCGCACGACTTGCGCCCGTAGCCGGACCTTCGGTCTGAGCTGCTCGCTCTGCTCGAAGCGTCTGAGTTGCTCGTCTTCTTCGGTACTCAATGTGAGGTGTTGGCTTTTGCCTGCCATACCCCATCATGAACGAATTAAGGCTTGGGGAAGCTTAGTGTTTGAATAGCTGAGTTATGCGTGCTAATACCGATTCACCCAGCGGATGTCATAGCTTTTGCAGAGCCTCGAGCCACCAGGGGTAGCCGGTAAGTTGAGCCAAGCGAGGTTTATCGTGCCAGAAAGGGCGAAGGGCTTCGGTCAGGGCAAGTTGTAAGGTTTCGAGGGTGTTAAAAAGGCGCTTCGAGAGCGCTTTGCGCAGTTTTTGGAAGCAGCGCTCGGCGGGGTTGAGCTGAGGACTGTAGGAAGGCAGAAGGAGTGGCTGAGTATCTTGTGGCCAGGTGACTCGGGTACTGCGATGACTGCTTGCCTGGTCCATGACCAGCAGCAAAGCGTCGTCAGGGTAAGCGGCTTTAAGATGTTCAAGAAAGACCTGTAGGCAGATGCCGTCGAGGCTCGGCAGGT
>JAUJON010000316.1 GCA_030447595.1 Thermosynechococcaceae cyanobacterium YX3bin19 | reverse complement strand
TCTAGAGGAGGAAAGTGCTTGATTTTGCAAAATCTGGTTTAAGTTGACAATGCCAACTTGCACAACAGAAATCTCTTGGTGATGATCTCCATACTCGTTGAGTTAGATTTAGCCATATAACGTTTCTGTTCAACGTGGGTCAGTAAGCTCCGCAACTTCACTAGTGGCTTTCATCAGTCCGTTGCGCCAGGCTTGTTACATGACGCTTAGACGTGCTTTGCAAGCCAATTCAATAGTAGCTGATTTGTCTGTTCTGGCTGTTCAAGCATAAACCAGTGACCTGCGCCTTCAATACGTTCATATTGCCATTCAGCCCTTATATATTTGTCAGAATCCTTCATCTGCGATTCCCACAGGAAATCGTCCTTCTCACTCCAGATTCCAAAGGTAGGAACCTTAACAGGAACAAAATCGGGAAGTTGTTTTTTAAGTACAGCCAGCAGGTATTGAGGAACTGGATTGGCTTTTTCCAATTTTTGCATATTGTCAAATATTCCTGGTTGCAGTGCCTTTTCCACAATCTGCTCACGCTTTGGATGAGTGCGAAGCACTTCTTGGAAGAAACGACCGTTGTTGGCTTTATAAAGTTCAGGCGCAATGTTTTGGATGTTTAAGAAGTAAATCCATTGCATCTGCAAATTTTCAATAGACACTGTCAGAAACTCTGCCAGATGACCAACAGACATAGCTGTGTAGGTCTTCAAACAGTCAGTATGTGCTGCAAGTTCCCACCCAATAACCGCACCGTAGTCATGGGCAATACAGTGAACTTTTTCTAGATCAAGCCGCTCGAAAAGAGTGACAAAATCATTCACTAGATTACTCATTTGATACCGCTCTATCTCTGCGGGTGCTTCACTCAAACCGTAGCCAAGTAAATCCGGACAAATAATTCGGTAACCAGCCTCTACTAAAACAGGCACTTGTTCTTGCCAGACTGAACCATCGTCAGGCCACCCGTGAATCAGTAGAATGCATTCTTTACCCATTTCGGAGTCCCGAACATAGTACCGAGCACCGTTGAGTTCAATTCGAGTTGCATTGAGGGTGTGGCGCATTTATCTCACTCTATTCAAATTACTGGGTACATCGTGAGAATAGCTGTTCGCCCTAACGATTTCGTTCCTACTCTTGCGATTTTGAACACATTCTTGCTAGCCCTGTCGAAAAGCTTTTGGTGAGATTCCTACAACACGCCTAAAATGACGGCTCAGATGGCTCTGATTTGCAAAGCCACAAGCCAGGGAAATATCAACAATTCCGAGATCAGACTGTTTTAGAAGCTGTTTTGCACGTTCAATCCTGCGACGAATCACATATTGATGCGGTGTCATCTGCATTGTTTGCTTGAATAGGCGGCAAAAATGGAATGTACTTATGCCAACAATATTCGCTAGATCTTCAAGCCGAATATCTATTTCTAAATGAACCTCAATAAAGTCTAGTACTTGCTCCTGACTTGATCTGGATAAACCCCCGAAGCCGAGAATTTTCGGTTTGACGATTGAAAACTGGCTAAGGATATGGACTGCAAGTGATGCACCAAATGATTCGCCATACAACCGTCCTGCTGGACACCCCGCGTCTAAATCTGCTCTGAGTGCAGCTACAATCCCTTGGATCGTTGGGTCAAATATTTGCCACTTAGGTACAAATTCAACGCGATCACTTTCCAACATCTCCTGAGACACTCGCTCGAAAAAAGCTGGCTCAAATGCCAGTACTGTAAAACTCAGCGGTCGATCCCAAGTTGTCCAATGGCTTGTGTAAGCTGGACAAAAACAAGTCTCGCCACCTCTAAGCCGATAGGAAAGATGAACTTTACCCATACGCCGCTCGTGATGTGACCAAGAACCTGCATCGATCACCTCTAACGCGTGCTGTTGAAAAGTGGATTCATAGGATTCACAACCAGGATGCTGCTGATAGTAAGCAAGCATCAGGTTACTCCAATTAGCCCGCTCGCTTATCAACTGCGGGGACACAGGCAGAATCTGAGCCAGAGCGTTGGCTACCGTCAAGTCTAAACTTTGCTTTGTCATATCTCAACCAATAGCCTGGTTCAGTTATGGTGTAAAGCTGGCAATTGACATGGCTTGAAATAGTGGTAGATAACTTTTCAACTCCTACCTCCACTAGCTCAGAAGCATAGGTGTGCCGGAAGCGGTAGGAGGGCAGTATCTGCTAGGCTTGTTCTTTGTCTTATAAGTCCGTTGCTTTCAGCCGGCAGTTTGCTTGATTGCTTACAGTAAGCGTTTTTCTAGCTTGAGAGCTAGAATTCAGCTATGTCTACTCCAGGAACTCGAACCCAGCCTGCTCAACCAGCGGTTGTGTCGCAAAAATAGGGAAGTGGTAAGGTGGGAAAGCTGAAAACTCCCACC
>JAUJON010000315.1 GCA_030447595.1 Thermosynechococcaceae cyanobacterium YX3bin19 | reverse complement strand
TTATCGCGAAGCAGCGTAACGAGTTTCCGAATCTCTTGGTTATTGAGATATCGCAACCGGTACTCGTCGCTCACAAAGCCGTAAATATCGTCGCAGGAAATATTCCACTCGTTGATACGTTCAGCCGTAAGTATGGTGAGCGGAACGTTGAATCGGCGTGCGCCTCGAATCAAGCTTGAGATGGTGAGTAAGTTCTCTGCGGCTCGGTCAATAAACAAAAAGATACGTTCACCCGTAACTCGGTAGAGCTCTTGTATAGCTTCGAATTGGGGAGCGCCCAGACGCTTTGTAAAGAGACAAAGCACTCCTGCTTCTGTTGCTGCTTCCCAGGCTACTCGCCGTAGAAAAGTAGACTTTCCTGCTCCAGCTTCCGCCTTAATGACATAAAGTTCAGATAGTGTAGGTCTGTCCTCTTCGGCTCTCGCTATAACGTCGTACAAAAGCCCATCTGTTGGTTCACGCTTTACGTCGAGGCCCGTAACAGTGGGATACCATCCGAGATCGAAACCCTTATAGAAACGCTGTGGAGTGCCTTCTTCGTACTCTAGGCCTGCGTGTATATATTGTGCATCGTGATCCAGTAAATCTTCTATCAAACTACCGAGCGGCTCATTCACAATGAACCTACGCCTGATAGGATGGTTAGTTTCTACACTAGGAGCCAGTGATCTTGACATCTTTGGAATTGCTACGTCCAAGCTACGCAGGAAATCTTCAAATGTGCCATCCAGAACTGTGATCTTCCTTCCAGCCCACAAGTTTTTCTCAGCCGAAGTAACGCTAGGCTTCACCAGGTAATAGCGGGGGCGATTCTGCAGTTCTTTGGAGAGTTCAAGGATAACGGCACGCAAATCAGAATCCTGTAACGTAGACCCAACAAAAACGATGGGGTTCTCTCTGCCCCATTCCAGCAGAATCTTGAACAGCCTTTCTCTCCCGTCACGATGTGTCACGTACTGATCAGGAGTAAGTATCAAGGGCAGGTTGGGGTCGTGCGTTTGGGTTATGCATCCGTGAAGCTTTAACAACCCCACGTTATTAGACGAACGCAGCTTATCGTCAACTCTGTCACGGTCTGAGATAAAAGGTACTACTTCCTGGACCGGAGTCGGAGTTGTCTCATAGATGCGCTCAGTTAAACGATCATAATTTGTCGTGGCAAGTCCGCGCCACATAAACGTCGATACAAGGCAATGGAAATCTGCAGGCTCAAGATGCCGATACTGATCAGCGATAAAATCCTGAACTATACTCAAGTCTGTTTCCGAGATAGCGAGCTCTCCAACCACAGCCAAGGGCTGACTGTCCATACTGCCTGCGAAGAACCTCTGGGATAGGGCATCTCGCAACTCCAATCCCAACAAAGGTTTCTTCCCCGATGCAGTAGCGCCTATAGATGCTCCTGCACCTAAGAAAAGCACCACACGGCCCGTCCGCACATCAGTTACAAGTGAATCAGGAAGCTCCATTCCTACCCCATAAGCTCTAGATGCTATTGACTTCTGACCCAAAACATGTCAGCTAGACCATTATACGGAAACAAGCGATCCTGCTTTGTCCGAAAGTGACTTCGGGATCTACAGTATGCAGTTACTAAGACCCCATTATCTTGCGAGCGACGAGCAATCTGTCCAACTCCTCGGAGAGGTCGGTCTTCTCGCGGGCGACCTCGCGGATGGTCTTGCCGGTCTTATAGTCTTCCACATTAGCGATCATACGGCACCGTGATCCTGGAGACCATAGGGAAGTAACGCCGGTTGAAGGTTACGAGATCTGCGCCGGCTTCGGTGGTTGCGGCGCTCAGGACGTCCGCCTATCCGGTGCTGGGCACCAGCCCATATTCCCGTTGTCAGATGCTACAGAGGCGCTCTTTCTTGGTTCATTTGATGGATGGAATGCCCAGATCCTTGCAGATCTTATTGGCCAGGATATCGCTGATTTCGGTATGGCGAGGGATGGCGGACCGACGGTTCTGCGCCGGGTTGTGCCACCAGGAATGATTGCCGCCCTCTCGAAGAAGCTCGCAGCCGTGGCCGCGCAGGTGACGCAGCAACTAGCGGCGCTTCATAAAGCAATGCGTTCTTTCACAAACTGCTCGCCGGCGGCGCTAAGCGCTTCTTGACGGTTGAACTCGATCGCTTCGACAAGGACTTCTCTGAGGCTGGTCAAAAGGTCGGCCTTGGTGCGTTCCTGACAGTTGATGCCTGGAATTTCTTCTATCCAGCCGATCCACCAGTCGCCGTCCTGTTTCAGCACCGCCGTGTATTCTGCATTCATTAACAAAGTGTACGATGGCCGCTATCCTTTTTCAGCGACTTCGATGCCGAATAGCGGACTCTACCCGTGTTTGACGAGCTGAAAAAGTTCCTGACATCCAGGGT
>JAUJON010000314.1 GCA_030447595.1 Thermosynechococcaceae cyanobacterium YX3bin19 | reverse complement strand
CTCGCTCGGCGTCCAGTAGCCAGCCGGATAGGGGTGGGGAAAATAAAGCGCTGAGTCGGGAGTTTGCATGGGATCCTTGAGATATTTTTTACGGAATTAATCCAGGCAGCCAGCGAGCATTTACAATCAATGTTGGTCAATATTAGTTAATGGAAGCTTTACTGGGTAGAAGGGATTCATGTTAGACTCCAGCATGCTATTTGATGAAAGCTTCTATCTAGCTACAAACCCGGACGTAGCTCAGGCAGTGACAAACGGTAACTTCGCCAGTGGGTTTGACCACTTCAGCCGATTTGGTGAGTTAGAGCGCCGTGACCCGAGTGCCTTATTTGATACTAGTTACTACCTGGAGGAGAATCCTGATGTTGCGGTAGCGGTAGAGCGCAACGAAGTTACAGCATTTGATCACTTTGTTCAATTTAGTGAAAAAGAGGACCGTGACCCTAGCCCTCTATTTAACTCCGAGTATTATCTCCTCAAGAATCCAGACGTCGCAGCAGTGGTTGAACGAGACGAACTCACGGGGATAGAGCACTTTATCCGGTTTGGGCAATTTGCTGGCCGTGACCCGAGTGCCTTATTTGATACCCGTTACTACCTAGGACAGAACCCAGATGTCGCAGCGGCAGTCGCCGGACATCGAGATAAGCTGACGGGAATAGAACACTTTGTTGCCTATGGGCAATTGGAGGGTCGGGACCCCAGCACCCTATTTGATACTAGTTACTACTTAGAAACAAACCCAGACGTCGCAGCGGCTGTTCGCAATAGAGGGTTTGAGAGTGCCATTGATCACTTTCTCCAGTTTGGTCGTCAGGAAGGACGCCCGAGCTTGGCGGTGTTTGATCTTTCGGAGCCGACGGGTCCATATGAAGTCGGCACAATTTCCCTGCCCCTTGTTGATGCTGACCGGGAGGAAATTCTTACCCCTGACCCCAATGATAAACGAGAGCTGCTCGTTCAGATCTGGTATCCCGCTTCCGCAGCACCCGGAGTCAACCCAGGGGCTTACGTTGATCCTGTAACGGCGCAAGCGATCGCCCAATCGCTGAATTTGTCACCTAACCTCATTGGTTTAATTCGGCCGGAAGCCAGTCCCTCAGCGGCAATCTCCGGTGCCCAAACCAGTTATCCAGTTTTGCTCTTTTCTCACGGGGTAGGCCAGTTTCGCAACCAAAATACCTTCCAAGTGGAAGAGCTAGCCAGCCACGGCTATATCGTAGTTGGCATTAGTCACACTTCCATTGCTGGGGCGACAGCCTTTCCAGATGGGCGAGTGATTCCCTTTGACCGCAGTTTGATTCCTGACAATGTCACAGAGTTTGGCAGCGCCTTGAGCCGAGCTATTGAAGTCACTGCCGCCGATGCCAGCTCTGTTTTAGATGAACTGGAACGCCTCAATACCAACGACCCGAATGGTCTCTTGACTGGACGCCTGAATTTAACACAAGCTGGCATTTTTGGACATTCATTAGGGGGTATCACTGCCACTGTGGCTGTGCAGGCTGATAGCCGCTTCAAAGCCGGCATCAACATGGATGGCCCCATCCTGGGAAACTTAGCGGCGACCCCAATTAATCAACCCTTTATGCTGATGAATGCCCAGGAGCCTTACAGTGACAGCGTTGTGGGTGAATTGGTTGAGTCCTTAGACCAGCGTCAGAGCGTTTATGAACAACTGGGAAGTGCTGGCTATAATTTGACTATTCAAGGAACCGAGCACGAGAATTTTTCCGATCGCTCTTTACTCTTTCCCCTCAGCTCGCTCTACGCCCCTGAGCAGTTTGCTGCTCCAGGCGCGGTTGACATTGGAGTTAGCAGGGTTGGTGCTATCGATGGTCGGCGAGTAACCCGCATTATCAATGCCTATACCCGAGCCTTCTTTGATCAACACTTGAAGAATGAAGAGCAACTCTTGCTAGATGGGGCGTCACCTACTTTTCCGGAAGTCCAGTTCGCATCTCGCAACGCCGAGGTAGCCTAGGCTGGAACTTCCACCTTTTGTGGTCCTGAGAGGTTAAAGGCAGCGTGAATCACTTGCAATGCCGTCACTGCTTCTGACTCGGCAACGACGCAGCTCACCTTAATTTCTGAGGTGGCAATCATTTGGATGTTGATTTGATGCTCCGCCAATGCCTTGAACATGTGGGCGGCAATTCCTGGTTGCCCCAACATACCCATCCCAACAATGCTGACTTTGGCGATCGCCGTGTCCAGAGTTACCTCACCGTAGCCGAGTTCCGGGGCCGCTTGCTCTAAGGTGGCACAGGCTGCTGCTGCATCCATTTGAGCCACAGTAAAGGCAATATCGCGGGTGATCACACCATGCACGGGCCGCGATCGCTGGGACTGGATGATCATATCCACGCTAATGGTTTTCTC
>JAUJON010000313.1 GCA_030447595.1 Thermosynechococcaceae cyanobacterium YX3bin19 | reverse complement strand
CTAACCACCAAGATAGTGCTTTTCTCCAACTCAAAGCATTGTTAGAACCCTTTGGATCAGGCAGTTCTATACCGATGACTGGGGAGCTTATCAACGGCATATTAGACTTGTCGGGAAATAGAACAAGAAATCCTTGAAAGCCTTACGTAGCGAGCATCTTAGTCGATTTCATCAAAAATCGCTGTAACCTTCTAGCTAGCCCAACCTGCCCTGTGCAATCGCTCAAGGGCTTCCACGCCCACTGACTATGGGTTGCTCCTTTTCTTTATCAACTGATCCAGTTGAATCAGCTCGTCAGGGTCACGGCTGTAATGAGTCACGCTTGGATCATCCCGTAGGCGATCCATGTAGTAGCGCAGGGCTTCATTGTCTCCCCGGTGAGCCAAAACATAAGCCCGTAGCTCCTTGAGACTCAGCTGCTCTAAATGATGCTGTGGCATTGTCAAACCTCCAAAGTTCAGTGGCAAAGATTGTGATTCCGAGTGTTTCGCCTGCCAGGATAAAAATTTCTTTCCGCTGATTGTCGTATCGGAACAATTTGATGTCCTGGTACAAGTTTGAAAGCAACTGGCAAACCTGGATGCAAGCTTCCATCTGCTTAACCGTTGGCATGGCTATGCCAAATAACCAGCGGGCAGAGGAAATTCCTCAAGGTATAGCTCGGTTGCTTCCGTGAGATTAGCGATCTCTTCGTTTACCGTCTCCCCCTAGCTAACTATGCCCACTTCTGGACAATCGGCCACATAGAGGTCAGCTTTCCGGTGAACAATGGCAGTGAATTCTTGAGCGTTTATGTTATGCTTCACTCGCCGCGCCTCACTTGCTCATCCAACCACTCATTTTGGGCATCCAACCGCCGAATCATTTCATCGGCTTGAGCGAGACGCTCTCAGGGAAAAAGGATGTCGAGAATCGAGTCTGGGCAACTTCTCACAGAGGCCCACTGCTGATCCATGCGGGCAAAAACATCGCCTTTTTCGATGAGGATGCCACCTGGATTAGAGAATTGCTGGGGATTTCTGTGCCACCAAAGGAGAAACTAGCTTTTGGCGCAATCATTGCCTATGTAACGCTGCTTGACTGCGTTACATAGGCAATGGCCGTTGAGGGCAGCCCCAATTGTGGCACTGGCATCTTGAGAATGCGTGATCGCTTAATAAACCAATCTACTGCAGAGGCTTTCAGCGGATTTTTAACGCCCAATTTTAGTCCATACGGTAACGCTAGTGATCTTTAACAGTGTGCTAGCGCTTCGATGCCAATTGGCCGTAGCTTAGTTGATGCAATCGTTAGCAGCGTTCTTGAAAGCGTAATCAAACATTTAGCTACCTGTGCCAAGATTCACTCGTTAAGCTCTCATTAGTATATGGGATGAGCTCATTTCCGCTTAGACGCAGTTGATTCTCTGACTAATACTGACCTGAATAAATTCAGCGTACCACCCGCACTATTGACGTAAGAGATAGCCGAGATTTGCCCTAGCACACCCACACTGCTGGGGTCTTTTTGATGGATACTCCAATGTGTAGCGCCGGGAAATGAATAGATTCAGCGATACAAGCTGAATTAGGAATACAACAGATTAACAGAGAGCGACAGCCCTTGAGCCCAACTGGTTCAGGGGTATTTTTTGTGGGAGAGAGGCAGAGAGGCCCACATCATGGTTCTTGAGGCACTTAAGCTTCTACCGGCTGGAGCACGAGAAATAGAATATTTCTGCGTTCAAACCCTAATTAGAAAATATCGGATAGCCCGATAGTTAGCCCCCGATGGTCGTACTGCTGTTAGGGGTTTTCTTCAGCAAAAGAGACTTCCACCGCAAATGCTACCCCTGAGAAATCAGGGGTTTTCTGCAATGAGAAAGATCTTAAGCGAAGCTGTCTTTGCATATGTGCTGGCTCCGCATACCGATGCTGCCTTGGAACAACTTCAGCAACTCCTTTCTCCCTTCTCCATTAGTCAGTTCTATACGGATAGTTGGGGCGCATACCTGCGATTGCTCGACCCACAGCAGCATACCGTTGGCAAAGTAAATACTCAGCTATATTGAGCGCAAACACTTAACGTTTCGCACCCGGATCAAGCGACTGACTTGTAAAACCATTTGCTTTTCCAAGTCTATCTAGTTACATGATGTTGTGATTGGATTGTTCATCAACCGCTACGAATTTGGACGGGCCATATGAGAGTTCATCCACAGGTCTAGAACACTACCCAGACAAAGGTCTCTTAACCTACCATGAAGTCTGCTTTTTGCAACAACACCGCGCTGAGCAGATCGGCGTGGTGTTGGGCATTCTAATTACAAGCAAATTGGTGGAAACGGTTTACTACTGGGAGCGGGGTATAGTTAACAGATTCAATTTCCTGAAAGACGCTCCA
>JAUJON010000312.1 GCA_030447595.1 Thermosynechococcaceae cyanobacterium YX3bin19 | reverse complement strand
GATTACACGATCTTTAAAGGTCATCAGCACCAAGATCTCCCCTTGCTGGAGTGCAGCAATCGCACTGACTCGTTCGTTGCGTTTACCTGACTTGAGGGTATGGAAGCATTGGCCCACCTTGCAGTAGCCTAGGGATACTGTGCTCGATTATCAATACCCGCTTCATCCACATACACAATCTGAATGGCAGATTTGCTCTTGCTGAACGAGGTTTTAAGGGATGGAGCTAAGCGGATTCGAACCGCTGACCCCCTCAATGCCATTGAGGTGCTCTACCAACTGAGCTATAGCCCCTTACCGCGTCTTTGATCATGCCTTGAAAATCCAAGATTAGTCAAGGAAATCTGAAAAATTTCCCTTAACTGGCGAAATAAATCAATCTTGGGGATCAGCAGTTTGATGCTGCTAGCCAGCTAAGATTTCTGTTATTAGGTCACTGCCGAAAGGAAATGCTATGCAAATTGATATTCCTCCTGCCGAAGTGGGGGAGCGCTTCCGGGCTTTACAGACTCATTTGCAGGCTCTCTGGCACGGTATTGAGCTCATTGATCCCTACGATCGCGACATCCTCATCATCCCATCCCTCAGCATTGACCAGCGGGAACTGCAAAAGATTGAGGCATCCCATTACTACGAAGAACGGCTACTGTTTGCCCTACTGCGGCTGCGGAATCCTAGAACGCGGTTGATTTATGTCACCTCACAGCCTATCCATCCCAGCATCATTGATTATTACCTGCAATTCACGGGTATCCCCTACTCCCACGCCCGCGATCGCCTGCTGCTGCTTTGTGCCTATGACTTATCCCACAAACCTCTGACTCAAAAAATTCTCGAACGCCCTCGCCTGCTGCAGCGAATTCGCCAAGCCCTGCGGCCCGGCCTGTCTTATATAGCGTGTTACAACTCCTCTGACTTAGAGCGAGACTTGTCTTTGCAGTTAGACGTGCCGTTGTTTGGCCTCGACCCAGACCTGCTCTTTCTAGGGACCAAGGGGGGCAGCCGCCAGTTATTTGCCGAGGCTGGGATTCCTCATCCCGACGGTAGTAAAATTTGTAAAAGTATCTCGGAGTTGGCTGCCGCAACGGCAGAACTCTGGGAACGCCAGCCCCAGGCTCGTAAATTCGTGGTGAAGCTCAACGAGGGGATTTCTGGCGAGGGAAATGCTTTGCTGGAGCTAGAGGCCATGAAAGCTGTTGCCCCTGGTACTGCCTCCCTGGCGGAGCGGGCCAAGGCGATTGAGCAGCAATTCCAGTATTTGCACTTTCAGTCTAAGCACGAAAATTGGGACAACTTCAGCGGCCGCATCTCAGAACTGGGGGCCATTGTGGAAGCCTTTGTAGAAGGGGAGGAAAAGCGATCGCCCAGCGTCCAAGGTATCATTCTGCCGTCTGGCCAGGTGGAAATAATTTCCACCCACGATCAGGTGCTGGATGACCAGATATACCTAGGATGCTGTTTCCCAGCTGACACAGCCTATCGCCTGCAGCTGCAAGAACTGGGTCAAAAAGTGGGTGAGAAACTGGCGCAGAAGGGGGTACTAGAGCGGTTTGGGATTGATTTTCTTGCAGTGCCTCAATCGGATTCACCCTCAGCGTGGGATCTACACGCAATTGAGGCCAACATTCGTAAAGGGGGTACGACGCATCCATTCATGACCCTCAGATTTCTCACCAATGGGTATTACGATCGCGATCACGGCTTGTATTACAGTCAGCAGGGCGACCCAAAGTATTACCTTGCCTTGGATAATTTGCGAAAAGAGCAGTATCGGGGCTTGCTGCCCAGCGACCTGATGGATATCATTGCCACGCATCAGCTCCAGTTTGACACCAGTACTCAAACTGGCAGTGTGTTTCATTTAATGGGGTCGCTCTCGGAATACGGCAAGTTGGGGGTAACTAGTATTGGTAATTCTCCAGAGCAAGCGGAGGAGCTGTACAACAAAGTTGTGGAGGCACTCGACCAAGAAACACGCAAAAGCTCCATCGGTACTGCTACTCCCATCTCTATGTCTTGGCAACCTTAAATACAACGACGCTGATTTTGCGTCAGACGGCATAGAACAGAGTTTATGATAGGTAGCACATACGGTAGCCAAGACTCCAGCCGTTAAAATTGCGGTAACACCAATCGTACCGGGCGCCCTATTCTCCAGATTCTCAGTAAACGCACCATGACCTCAACCGCTTCATCCAAAACCATCCTGACTTTCGAAGACTATCTCGCCTACGATGACGGCACTGATACTCGCTACGAATTGGTTGACGGAGAGCTAGTTGAGATACCCCCAGCATCACCCGAAAATCTAGCGATCGCGCGGTTTCTCCTGGTTGAACTAATGAAGCACGTACCACTAGCGTTCGTCGCTTACAACACAGAAA
>JAUJON010000311.1 GCA_030447595.1 Thermosynechococcaceae cyanobacterium YX3bin19 | reverse complement strand
GTAGGAGCCGGGCTCTGGAGTAAATTTATCCCCGTTGTATGTAGAGGCTTGTTACAGCATCACGGACCTGTTGCAGTTCGGCATAAGTGATAGGTCGGCCTGTAAAGGGGGCAGCGGCCCTTCTCAGTTCCTCTGCACTGATAGCAGTGTTTCCCCGGAAGATAAATTGGTTGACTCGGATATTGCCTGGATATTCTTCAATTCCGGGAAAGGATGGTTGGGGTTTGACAGGTACTAAGGGTGGCTGTGTAGGTGAAAGCCGAGGCGGTGGCTGAGGAAGCGGTTGGGGAAGCAACGGTTGAGTATCTGGAAACTCTGGTATAAGGGGTAAGTTTGTTTGTGCTTGGAGGGGCTTATTAGTAAGGGGGCAAGCCACCCATAAAATTGTTGCTGGTAGGAGACTCAGGAGATGTTTCACCGACTTGAACTTTGCTGGGATTAACTGTCTGGCAAGTGGGAGCCGCAGATGCAGAAGCGTTTCGAGGGGCTGCTCCCGGTAGATTGGCAACCAGCCGAACTGTGCCATCACCATTCGAGACCCATCCTTGGGCTTCAGGCATTTCATCAAGGATTGCTTCATCATTAACTTCTTGAACGGTCTGAGCAGTTACAGCCTGGGAGTGATCGCTTCGCCAGGTAGTATCTCCACTGAGGGTTTGAGTAGGGCCAGGAGGTAATCCCCCAGCCCCTGCACGGATGAATGTTCCTTGTTTGGCGGTTGCACTCCCACTACAGGCAGTGCTCACCTGGGGAGCTTGAGGCCCTTCTACTGGTTGAGCTGTGGCGCGGCTAAAATCCAGTTCGGGAGTGTTGATCTCCACAACACCATTAAACTGAGGGCCCCGGTCTGACGTGGCGGTAATTGCACTGTCTGGAGATAGGAGTAGCCCATTAGTATTGATGGTTACCTGGCCGCCTGTGCCTTGCTGGGCATTTGCTGAAATACTACTATTTTCCAGAACAGCCAGGAGATCGGTATCAATGGTAATGTTACCGCCACTGCTCCTAGTATCAGGCTGGGCATCTATAAGACTAAAAGACCTTGCTCCTATAAGGCTGTTGTTGCGTAGCTGCAAACTTTGTGCCTTTAGGAAAACATTGCCATTTTGCCCAGTTGTGCTACGTGTGCCAAGCCCAGCAAAGTTATCTAAGAGGACAGAATTAGCATTAACCTGCAGAGTACCTGCTCTTCCTGGCCCTCCACTTGCAACACTGACTTCTCCAATCCCTTTAACTGTTAGTTGAGGAGTCTTTATCACCACGCTTCCCGAGTCTCCACTAGGGATCAAAGGTATTCCAAAGGTGTCTTGGAGGAAGGATGTTGTCTCAGGACTGCTTACCGATATTATTCCTGTAATACGATTTTTGAGAGTAGTTGGTGGAAATCCATCTACTTCTATAGAATCTGAAGCATTGATATTAATTCCTCCAGCATTTCCGGATGCGGCAGTGGAACTAGAAATCACACCCCCATCACTGATCTTCAACCTTGAAGTCTGGATTTTAACGATGCCTGCATCTCCCGCACTTCCAGTGCTGGAGAACAACGCACTGGGCTGTGGAGCTGGTGCTATTCCACTCAAGGCAATATCGGCTGCATTAATAACCAAATTTCCGCTATTACCGTCTCCCAAACTGGCAGAACCTAGATTTCCTCCATCCCTAAGAGTTAGTTGTCTCGCATTCACTGCGAGTTTACCTGCTTGTCCAAAATTGAAAGTCCCAGTAGCAATCAAGCTGAAAATTCTTGAATCAACAGATGAAAAACCAACTACCTGAATAGACTTCGAGGCGTTTAGAGTTAAATCTCCACTATTAGCAGCACTATACGTCCTTGTAGATACTTCCGTACCATCTTGAGCAATCATGTTTTTCGTTGAAATTTCAACCTCTGCTCCCTTCCCGCCACCTAAAGTTTCACTGACTATGCCGGTAAAAGTCAGACCCTCTGGAGAAGGAGCAGCAATTCTCAGTGACTCAGAAGCATTCACGCTTAACCTCCCTCCAGGTAATGCCCCTTGATTTTGAATTAAGAGTAATGAGCCGTTGGTGATTACTACGTTTGAAGCGAAGATGTTGATAAAACCGCTATTTATGCCGCTGGCATCCACAGCGGACCGTTGAAATAGGTCAATATCCCGACGGCTTTGTACACTTTCATACCCCAAAAGCCAGCCAGCAGTAATTGGATTGATATTGACCATCCCAGTGCCGACACTAGCTAACTCAATCCTTCCACCTTCTGCCGTCAAACTACCGCCTTCAAGAGTTACGTCCCCTCCGATGATTGCTAGTGTCCTGCCAGGCTGCACTTGAAGACCCGTAGTATTAGCACTTCTTGTTATCGGCGAGACTATTGGACGTGAACGCGTTGAACTATGACCTG
>JAUJON010000310.1 GCA_030447595.1 Thermosynechococcaceae cyanobacterium YX3bin19 | reverse complement strand
TGAAGGCCAAGATAGAGGCCTGTACCCAGAAAACTGAGGTAGAAGATCTATATCTACCCTACCGACCCAAGCGGCGGACGCGGGCCACGATTGCCAGGGAAAAAGGCTTAGGGCCGCTAGCAGAGTGGATTAAGTCCCTGCATTCTAGGGCTACCCTCCAGTCTCTAGAAGCGGAGGCTGCAAAATATATTTGCCAAGCCCAGGCAGTCAAGACCGTCGAGGAAGCGCTTGAGGGTGCTGCTGATATTCTGGCGGAAGGGGTGTCTGAGCAGGCGGAGCTGCGTGCTTACCTGCGAGACTATCTACTTCAATCTGGTACGTTTGTCTCTCGGATGAAGGCAGATTATCCTACCGGCACGACCAAGTTTGAGATGTACCGGAATTTTCAAATTGGCGTCAGTCAGATTGCCCCCCACAACCTGCTAGCGCTCTACCGGGGCGAGGCAGAGGGGGTGTTGCACCTGGAACTACAGTTTGATGAGCCGATGGTGCTGTCCTACCTAGAATCGCAGGCAATCCGCACCCAGGTGCCGGCAGTGCGGAACTTTTACCGGAGGATGCTGAAGGATGCGTTTAATCGTTTGATGAAACCTTCTTTGGTTAGCGAAGTGCGCTCTATTCAGAAAACGAAAGCGGATATTGAGTCGATCAAGACCTTTGAAGCCAACCTGCGGGAACTCCTACTATCTGCACCTGCTGGCATGAAACCAACGCTGGCTATTGATCCGGGATTTCGTACCGGCTGCAAGGTAGTGGTGCTTGATCCTACGGGTCAATTCTTGGCCTACCAGGCCGTGTTCCCCCACCAATCTGAGCGACAGCGGACTGAGGCTGCCCACACGATTAAGCACCTGGTGCAGCAGTACGCCATTGAGCTGGTCGCCATCGGTAACGGCACCGCTGGCCGGGAAACGGAGGAATTTATCTCAGAAGTTCTGGCAACCCTGCAACACCCGCCGGTCAAAGTAATGGTGAATGAGTCCGGAGCCTCCATTTACTCTGCCAGTTCGATAGCGATTGCTGAGTTCCCTGAACTGGATGTCACCGTCCGGGGAGCGATTAGTATTGGCCGCCGCCTGCAGGACCCACTGGCGGAACTGGTCAAGATTGATCCCAAATCCATTGGGGTGGGGCAGTACCAGCACGATGTCGATCAAAAGCTGCTAAAGCAGAAGCTGGACCAGACAGTAGAAAGCTGCGTCAACTACGTTGGCGTTGACCTCAACACCGCTTCTAAGGAGCTGCTAGCCTTTGTTTCCGGGATTACCCCCACCCTGGCAAATAACATTATTACCTACCGCAACCAGCACGGAGCCTTTTGCGATCGCCCTGCACTTCTAAAGGTGCCAAAGCTAGGACCTAAAGCCTTTGAACAAGCGGCAGGTTTCCTGCGGATTCGTGGCGGCACTAACCCCTTAGACAATACTGCGGTTCATCCCGAGAGCTATGGCATTGTTGAAACCATTGCCCAGACCTTAAATGTGCCCCTGTCTCAGACTGACCAGATTGCTACCAGGCTTCAGTCTATGTTGAAGCAATACGTCACCAATGACGTCGGAGAACCAACGCTGCGTGACATCATCCGAGAACTAGAAAAGCCCGGTAGAGATCCCCGCGCCGAGTTTAAGTATGCCACCTTTAAAGTAGGCGTGAATAAAATTACGGACCTCCAGGTGGGTATGGAATTGGAAGGAGTTGTGACTAACGTTGCCAACTTTGGGGCATTTGTGGATATTGGCGTACATCAGGACGGTCTGGTGCATATCTCACAACTGGCGGATCGATTCGTCTCTGACCCTAAGCAGGTGGTTAAAGTGGGTGAGGTAGTGAAGGTGCGGGTACTGGAAGTCAACGTGCCGTTGAAGCGTATCAGCCTATCAATGAGATCGCCTAAGTAGAGAAAGTATACGAGCAGTAAGCAGGGAAAGGAACCAAAGTCGCCTTCTGCCCTTGATAGGCCAGTAAATGGTGGAAAGTCAATGGTTGTGATCTTTTTGCCCACTGGAAATGGGCGATCGCCGCTTCTGATTTAATAGGCTAGCTGGGCGAGATAGCGGTTTGAAGTACCGCTTTAATCTTAGGTTATCTCAGGTGTAATAGGAAAAAGAGGGACCATCAAGATTCAGCTCAGACGGTGAAAGATCTTGCAAGACAGCAATGAGTTCTGATTGAGCATTTGGCTTGTTAACAAATAACCCTGTCCCCGCAGGTAAGCCGTTAGGGGATGCACCCAGGCTATAGTTTACTGCTCTGTCCTCATCAAAGCCTCCTTCAATGCTTGTCAGTGCGATCACATCCTCATCAGGGTTAAAGTCAGTAATCAGTGCATAGTCTTCTAGACCAGCAGTCGTGGCATCGTAATCATCATAATTAGGTCCTATACCAAGGCG
>JAUJON010000309.1 GCA_030447595.1 Thermosynechococcaceae cyanobacterium YX3bin19 | reverse complement strand
TTCATTGAGGAGTTGGCAGAATTGGCCGGAGTAGAGGACTGCCACCCGCACCGGCTACGGCATACTTTTGCCACTAAGCTGGTGATGAAGGGGATGGATACGATGCTGGCGCGGCAGCTTACCCGTCACAAGTCGGAGTCCAGCTTTGCCAGGTATAGCAAACGAGCACTGGAACTCAAGGCCCATCAGCAGTTCTACGAGGTGTTTGGGGAGGAGGAACCAGATTAGCGTACTCTATCTGTTGCTCATCGTCTGGAAACAGCAGTGTTGAGTGGTTTCAAACGGTATCAACAACGGGTCTAGAACACTCCCCCAGCAGTGGAGCATTAAGTGAGCCTTGGACTGATTTTCGGATGGAGCGGAGCAGGATTACTGAGGCATTAAGCAACGGTATTATCCAATGTTGGGGTTGGGCACTTTTGCTTTAACGAAGTGCTGTTGTAAAACTTTTGATGAGGTGTGCTACTGCTTCTGCACCCGCATGACAGAATCACCATTTTACTCATATTCGATATTCCCGGTTCTGATACTTCAATGGCGAAGTTTTTCTGATGCAAAATTGGGCATTGCTGTTCCACTTTTGACTATTAACATTATCATTACGAAAAACTAGTGGAAATACGGTGTTTTCTCTAGAACCCTTTTGTACAATGGGTAGATATAGTCTAGGGAAAGAAAATCTATGCTGCAAGTTTGTCATCAAGCTCTGTTTTTTGTAACTTCAATCTTCGGTTGCTTGTACTTTGCTTGGTTTTTACACCGTTGAAGCTTTAGGACAAAGACTAAACCTTCATTGCATCACTTAGTGGCAAGCCTTTTGCTGTGTGTTTATGTGACGCAGGTCTTTTTCATAGCCTATCGTTGCCCTGACCGCCAAGGCTATGAAAGGAGACCACAGGAAATGTTTAGAAGCAGCTGCATTCAACTCTACGCCCCAGACGTTTGCTCCCGTCAATTCTACTGAGACTGCTCGTCTGGCCTTTCCATAAGCGCTACCAGAACTATCTTTTCATCTTGCATTGAGGTTGAAGTATGCCGCAAGAAGAAAAAGTAAACATTCTCATGGTTGATGACCGTCTAGACAATCTACTGGCCTTAGAAGGGATTTTGGATAATCTGGGGGAGAACCTGGTCAGGGCTAACTCCGGGGAGGAAGCCCTGAAATGTCTGCTGGTTCAGGACTTTGCTGTGATTCTGCTGGATGTCCAGATGCCGGGCCTAGATGGCTTTGAGACTGCTACACTGATGCGGAAACGACCGCGATCGCGCCATACCCCGATTATTTTCATGACAGCCTTCAGCAAAAGTGATGCTTTGATATTCAAAGGCTACTCAATGGGTGCTGTGGATTACCTGCTCAAGCCAGTAGAGCCAGAGGTCTTGCTCTCCAAGATTACAACATTTGTCAACTTATTTAAAAAGACCCAGGAGGTGAAACAACAAGCCGAGGATGTGAAACAACAAGCCCTGCAATTAGCTACCGTGAATGCCCAACTCAGGGAAAGTGAAGCACGATTCCAGGCGTTTATGAGCAATACGCCCACTATTGCCTTCATCAAGACTGCAGAAGACGGACGCTATGTATATGTCAATCGGCTCTACGAGCAAACATTCAACAAGAAGCTGGTAGAGGTGCAGGGGAAAACGGATTTTGAGCTTTGGCCTCAAGAGTACGCCCAGCAGTTACGTGACAGTGACCAGGTGCTACTTAAAGGCGGCAACGGCAACAACTTAGAAGCCGTGGAAAGAGTTCCTACCCCTAATGGTCATCCCCACTACTGGCTAGTCTTCAAATTCACAATCAGCAATGGCCAACAGTACATCGGTGGTGTGGCGGTTGATATTACTAAGCGCTTCCAGGCAGAGGAGGAACTTAGAAAGAGGGAAGAACAATACCGACTGGTGGTCGAGGGGGTCAAGGACTACGCCATCTTTATGCTGGACCCTAGTGGCTACATTATTAGTTGGAATGCAGGAGCCGAACGAATTAATGGGTATACCGCTGACGAGATCATTGGCCAGCATTTTTCTTGTCTTCATCCTGCTGAAGCAGTCGAGAATGGGTTACCTGAGCAGGCTCTCCAGGCCGCAAGAACGGAGGGCCACTATGAAACTGAAGGTTGGCGCATCCGCAAGGATGGGTCTCGATTCTGGGCTGAGGTTACGATTTCACCATTACAAGATGAGGCTGGAAAACTAGTCTGGTTTGTGAAAGTAACCCGCGACATCACTGAGCGCAAACGGGCTGAGGAGACACTTTTTCTCCGAGATCGCGCCATTGCTGCTGCCAGCGATACGATTCTGATTGCTGGCCCCCCAGAACATGACAACCCGATTAATTATGCTAATCCCGCCTTTTACGAACTAACTGGCTATACCCCGGAGGAAACCCTG
>JAUJON010000308.1 GCA_030447595.1 Thermosynechococcaceae cyanobacterium YX3bin19 | reverse complement strand
GATCCCGTAGTTCTGTTCCGTGGACTCCATGCTGGTTCCTCTCTATCGCTTGCCAGCCTACGGGAATAGGTTAGGATCGCCGCCCCTTGACCGCATCGGCCCCCGGACCGAAAAGGGGTAGTCCTTCGGGTGGAGGGTAGGCGCGGGCGGACCGCATGTGGCAGACTCGGATCGAACCGATGAGTATCCACACCAACGACGGGCATCCGATCTTCGAGGTCCTCTACGACGTGCTCGATGCTGGAGATCGGTGGTGGTTTTGGCGGCCACAGCCCTATACTGTCCCGCTCACGCTACGCAAGCCAAGTAAACAGAGTGACTACGCATAGTACACTAAACTAGAAGCACACCTTTCAACTTACATACAATACTTTTAATACGGGATGGCTGGCGAGAAAGGGTGTTCTGGTGAGTAACGGCTGACCAATTGCCCTGGGAAGGCACAGCCTGCACCATTCCCATTGCGTCCTTAGACAACACAAACTACGATCTTCGCCCTTCAAGTAACATAAGGTTGATGCTCTGCTTGATCTCGCGCATCCGCTCATCGTCGAGCACGCCGATCCGCTCCCCCAAATCGTCTTTGTCTAGGGTGACTACCTGAGATATATTGACCACGGATTGTTCCCGAAGATTACCCTCACCCGGAGCCAGCGTGACATTCCCGGGAATGCTGCCACGACTGAGATTGTGGGTTAATACGCAAGCCACTACCGTGCGTATTCTAGATGCGTTCATAGTGTTGCTTTGTACGATTACTACGAAATGTTGGTAGCCTGGCCCCGATCCTCTAGGCTCGCCAAGGTCTACGTGGTAGATATCTCCTTGCCAAACGGTCAATCTTCTGTATTGAGCAGGCGACGACTGTAACTCCTCGCTTGCCTCAAAAACTCTTCGTCTTCCACCTCCATTTCTTCATCATATGCCTCGTTGATCTCTTCTATCAACTGTTCTCTTTCGTACCTCTCGACAAAATAATCAAGGGCCTTGGAATAGAGTTCGTTGCGCGTCATGCTGAGTTGAGCGGCTAAGGCAGCAGCTCTATCGAAATGCTGTCCAGCGGCTTTCGTACGTGCAAAGTGAGCTAAATCCCAGACATCTTGCTCGGTATCGATCTCCTTATGCGCGTCATAAAAGCCGAAATAGAGTCCGGCAGATGTCCGAGAGTACGCTGCGCCCTTTGCGTCCTTTACTAGAGCGGAAGCCGCCGAGCTCGGCGATGCACCCCTATCAGTGTTCAAACCACCTTCTCGGCTAGGTTCACCGATCCAATCACAGACCCTGTTCCGTTCAAGTTGCAGTGTTGGCATCTGGATTCCCCTCCTTCGGATCAATATAGGTCACTCTTGTTCCCTCAAGATACGATCTAAGGCTTTCGGCCTTCTCATCAGCGCGATCTAACGCTGCACGCAGCGTGCCTACGTCCAAGGTGTCCAAGGCGACAAAAAATTCCTTCTCCTGATCCTCCTCACGATACGTGATCTTGAGCATATGTACTATCAACGCCCCTGTCGGAGACTCTCCCGGAGTCGATCCGAAGATCGGTCTAACCTCAGTCACCACGCGCGCGCTAGAGTAAGAACGCTGGTTCTCAAACATTAACTCCAACGCTTTCGCTCCGATGATGACGGATTCTACGCTAAGGAGATCAATCAGACGCTCCTTGAAGCGTTCTCGATCTTCGCCAGAAAGCTTCAGTTCCTCGTCGTCGCTATCATCCATGGCTTGACAGACGTCTTCAGCGATCTCAGTTGTCGAAAGTCCACGCCGTTCACTGAGGAGAGAGAGTGGAGGCAACAACCCTACTATGTCGTCTACATCGCTTCGCGAAATTGTATCCAGCGCTGAAGCAACTCTAGACGCCAATTCAGTTCTAAAAAGGACGGGCGATACTTCACCTAGAGCAGACACCAACTCTTGTACGGAATTATCGTCAAGCGTGATTAGCTTCTTTAGTCCCTTTTCGTCATCCTTTGGAATCCGTAACCTCGACATGCAGTAATGGTACAACGAGGGTGCACTCAGCGTAAGTGCAAGGATATACGGATTTGCCTGCTGTCGTTCGTAGTTGATGACTTGTTCAGCCAATCTCCAAGACGATTTCCGGCTCTCGATTATGGGGCACTTCGACGCAAAACATTAGTGAGACGGGTAGCAGACTGGTATTTTCGGTAACTAGTGTTCGCCGGCTGTCATCCGAACCGGGACACTTTGGGTTCGATCCGGGCAGCGGGGTATCGAGAGCGGGGAGCTCGACCGTTTCGTGCCGCCTGGGCCGTTCGCCGACCTCGTGCCGCACCTCTAGGGGGAGGCCTTCGCGAAGTAGGGGGCGGTCCCCGCTGTGCTAGGATCAACGCTCCGATGGAAGAACCCATAGAGAAGAAGCGGGGGGAC
>JAUJON010000307.1 GCA_030447595.1 Thermosynechococcaceae cyanobacterium YX3bin19 | reverse complement strand
AGGAAAAACGTTCTGCTCTAAATACCTGGCCTTCATCCTGTCAATATCAGGTAAGAAAACCTTGCTCATCAATGCGGATATGCGTAAACCTGATGGCAATGCTGATCTGGAAGTAGAAGGGTTTACCGGCTTAAGCCATTACCTGTCAGGTAAAGCTACTATTAATGAAGTGATCATGCGGACCAAAGTAGATAATCTATACTATGTCCGTTCGGGAGAAGTTCCTCCTAATCCGGCAGAGTTATTATTAAATGCCCGCATGAAACAATTAATCGATACAGTACGTGAAAGCTTCGATTATATTATCATAGATACTCCCCCGGTCTCAGCATTCTCCGATAGTGCCGTACTGATTAAATATACGGATTTGGCTATATGTGTTGTTCGTCAAAATCATACTACCAAGGCATTGCTAAATCATTTTAATGATTTATATGCCAATAACCAGAATGTTAAAATGGCGGTGTTGTTTAACCACGTAAATATGCAGAAACTAGACTCCGGTTATAAAGCCAGCTACTATAATGGCGCTTATTACCAGAACAACGATAAATCTACTTGGTGGAAGCAACTGTTACCCGGTTGATAGAAACAATGCAATCCGTACTTATGCCAGTACGGATTGCATTTGACTTTATAATTGAGTAAATATAAAACATCAAACTATACACTTTAATAAATTTAATACTAGAAGCTCCGATGGTACAGTCACAGGTAAATGATTTTGACATAGTAATCAAGCCAGGTAATACTGAGAAAAACTATTGGCGGGATTTATGGCGGTTCAGGGAGTTATTTTACATTCTCACCTGGAGGGATATTAAGGTCCGCTACAAGCAGACAGTGTTGGGTGTAGGTTGGAGCGTTCTGCGTCCGTTGCTGAGTACCATCATCCTTACAGTAGTTTTTGGCAAGATTGCAAACATAAAATCAGAAGTACCCAATGAACTCTATCCCATTCTGGTATTTGCCGGCATGTTACCATGGACCTTCTTCTCCGGTGCGCTTTCTGAAACCAGTAATAGTCTCGTATCCAACTCCAACCTGATCTCTAAAATCTATTTTCCCCGGTTAATTGTTCCGGCAAGTACGGTGATTGTGGCATTAGTAGATTTCCTAATCTCTTTCGGCATTCTCATTATTATGTTTGTCTACTACCAGTTCGTTCCGAATTGGCGGATCATTTTTCTTCCGGTATTTCTGTTAATGGCCTTTATTGCCGCCTTTGGAGTTGGTCTGTTCCTGACGGCACTTAACGTAAAATATCGCGATTTCCGGTTTGTAATGCCATTTATTGTTCAGTTTGGCATGTATGTATCACCAGTAGGCTTTAGCAGCAAAGCATTGCCTGATAAACTGGAACAATTTAAATCGTTTTACGCGTTAAATCCGATGGTAGGGGTAATTGATGGATTCCGGTGGTGCATTTTTGGCGAAGTCAGCGCATTAGACCCAAAAAACTTCTCAATTTCTTTAGCAGTTACCTTATTTTCACTTTGGTTTGGAATCTGGTATTTCCGTAAAACGGAAAAAACCTTTGCTGATATTATTTAACACGGTTATCGTGATGACCAAAAACTTTAGAATACTTCTTTTTTATGTTTCAAACTCCCATTCTGTTTCTGGTCTTTAATCGCCCTCGTACTACGCAGATGGTATTTGAAGCAATCAGACAGGCGAAGCCACGGCAATTATACATAGCCGCTGATGGTACTCGTAAGGACCGGGAGGGCGAAGCTGAAAAGTGTCAACTTACTCGTCAAATTGCCACGCAGGTAGATTGGGAATGTGAGGTTCACACTCTTTTCAGAGAAGAAAATTTGGGAACCCGCCATGCTATTCATCAGGCAATTGACTGGTTTTTTAGTCAGGTAGAAGAGGGTATTATTTTGGAAGATGACTGTTTGCCTTCAAATAGTTTCTTTACATTTAGTGAACAAATGCTGGCAGAGCACCGGAATAATGATAAGATTATGCATATTGGAGGTAATTCCTATATTGATTCGAACGGTTATCATCCTAATGCTTCTTACTATTTCAGCAACTACGCAGTAACTTGGGGTTGGGCCACTTGGCGCCGTGCTTGGCAGTATTATGATGGTAATCTTAAGGAATATAATCTTTCATTCCTGTTGGGGCCGATGCGTAAAGTTTGTCAAAGCGCAGAAGAGTTTATATTCTGGCGAAATAAGTTTCACAGCATTATTGTCGGTCAGTTGAAGACTTGCTGGGATTACCAATGGATTTTTACGCTATGGGCGAAACAAGGATTGGCGATTACCTCCTCGGTAAATTTAGTTTCTAATATTGGGATTGGCCCTGATGCCACTCATACATTTGAGAGTGATTGGAAATACGCCAATATGCCCAGTAAAGAGTTAGATCAAATCATTCATCCG
>JAUJON010000306.1 GCA_030447595.1 Thermosynechococcaceae cyanobacterium YX3bin19 | reverse complement strand
TGGTCTGCCCCCATCTTATGTTCCAGTGAGTGCCAGAGACCTCAGCACGTTTTCCGTCTCTTCGTGAGATGATTCTACCCAACTCTGTGCAAACTCATCGGGCGGCACATATGCCAAGCTCGAATGCAACCGCTCCTCATTCCAATAGCGGCGCCACACGTCGAGGCGGACCTGGGCCTCACGCACCGTCAAGAACACTTCTCCATCTAAAAACTCATCGCGCAGCCGCGCATGAAAGCTTTCGGCAAAACCATTTTGCCAGGGCTTTCCTGGTGCAATAAACCCTAACTCCATACCTCGGCGATGGCTCAAACCTCGTAACGCCAGCGCAATGAATTCGGGTCCGTTGTCCATGCGCAGCATCTTGGGTGTCCCAAGTTGACTGCACAAGGTGTCCAACACCTCACACACGCGTTCACTGCGAAAAGAATGCCCTGCCACCCTCGCCAGCGACTGGCGGGTGAACTCGTCACTGATGCACAACACACGCACTCGGCCACCGGCAAAAGTGCGCTCTTCCAGAAAGTCCAAACACCAGACCTGTCTTGGCGCCCTGGCCATCACTTCGCTGACAAAGGCACCACTACGCCGCTTTTTCCGGCTGTGCCGTGCCGGAACCGTCAACCGATGCTCTTTCCACAGCCGGTAAATTCGTTTGTGATTGACAGCAAACCCGTCACGGCGCAGCTCTTGATGCGCCAGACGGTAGCCCCGCCGTCTGCGCCGCCGGGCAAACTGTTGTAAGCGCTCCACCAGAACCGCTTCATCGCTACGCTTAGGACGCCGATGGTAGCGACAAGTCGAGCGCGGCAAGCGGCACAGTCCACAGGCTCGACGTTGCGATAAGCCTCGACTACAGGCCAACTGCACGAAGCTCTGCTTCTGGGGAGCGCTCACCAGTTTTTTGAGAGCGCCTCTTTGAGCACATCATTTTCCAGATCGCGCTCTGCCAACAGCTTCTTCAAACGAGCGTTCTCTTTCTCCAACTCCCGTAGTTTCTGCACGTCTTTGGTGTTGGTGCCGTTGAACTTCTTACGCCACGCATAGAAAGTCGCTTCGGAGATACCTTTCTCCTGGCACAAGGTAGCCACCGTCTTTTCGCCCCTGGCCGCTTCTTGCAACACAGCCACAATCTGCTCATTGCTGAACTGTCCTGCTTTCATGTTTCTGCTCCTCATTTGAAGTATGAGGCTCAGGAGCTCACTGGAACAGATTTAGGGGTGAAGACCACGGCCTCGTCTAAACACACCCCAGGCCGCTGCTCATCGTAAGCTCGTTCATAGACTTCCAACACATCTTCCCTGCCCAAAGGGCGCCCGCCGCCACCAAACGGGCATCTTCTTGCGGTGGGATGCACCACATCTGCTTCCACCATGGCTTATGGCTTGAGCGCGTTTTTTTGAGCGTGCTGCGGATCGTTTCCAAGCCAATCTGCTCTACAATCTGCATCTCGATCAAGCGCTCGCGCAACAGCACTAAACTCCAACGCGAGCGGCCTTCGGGTGGAACGGAGCAGGTCAAGGCCACCAATTGCGCTTCTTGGCGGCCATTCAACTTGCGCGCCTTGCGCTGCTGCTGCACGCCACGTCTGATGCTTTCTAGGGCACCACGCTCAACGGCACGGCGGCGCACGTTATAAACTGTCAAGGGTGAGCAACCCAACTGCTCAACGATCTCCGCATCGGTGCGGCTGGCGCCCCGCTCACGGGCACAACTCACGTCCGACAATAACAAAACGCGCGCTCTGGTCTTCTCGCGGATACTGGCACGGCTGGAGTGGGAAATCTTCTCCAATCCGCTGCGCTCTGCTTCACTCAAGTTGATAAGGTGTTGTTTTCTGGACATGCTGCCCAGTTAAACTCAAATCCATACTCCCATCTACTACCCGGTCAGAGCACTAGTGCACCACAGAAACGTATCAAGAAAAAGAAAAAGAAAAAGCAGAAACAGCAAAATAAAGCGTCTCAACGGTAGCGCAACAAAGCGCTGCAATGGATTGCCTACAGCTTGCGCTACGCTCCAGCTTTCGGCAGCCGCTGAGCTTAATCGTTCGGCGGGGGCGCGCGGTTTGGCTGCGCGCGATAGGTTTATTGTAGGTGATGCAGACATGAACGATAAAACGAAGGACATCATTTTAGGGGTTGTCGCTCTCGTGGGTCATTCAGCACTTCTTTGGCTTGCTTTTTCTTCTCTCGCTCATCTCAATGCTAATCCTACAGACATGCCTTTCGAGCTATGGGTAGTTATTCCTTGTTTCGGAGCCGTTTTCTTGAGCCTTGTTATTGCCTTCATTATGTTAGCGCTGTTCAAAAACAAAGTTTCTAATTGATATTCAGATATGAAGAGAACAAGTATGAAATCCACTCACAATGTAAGATAGCGTATGCAGACATATGCTTGAAA
>JAUJON010000305.1 GCA_030447595.1 Thermosynechococcaceae cyanobacterium YX3bin19 | reverse complement strand
GCGACGATTGCGTGGTCGGACACAAAGCGGTCGTGCACGGGTGCGAGATCGGGGACGGTTGCCTGATTGGGATGAGCGCCACTATCCTCAATGGAGCAAAAATAGGCGAGGGCTCGATCGTGGCTGCCGGTACCCTCGTTCCTGAAGGCCGAGAGTTCCCGCCACGTAGCCTCATAGTCGGTTCTCCAGCCAAGCGCATAAGGGAGGTGACCGAGGAGCAGACGCAGGACATAGCTCGCGGTGTGTGCAACTACGTCGAGCGGGCTATTGAGCACCGGGAAGCTCTACGCACAATTCTTAAGAAAGATCGCCAACCCCAGATTTCTCAGGTTTTCAGGAGGTCTTAAGTGCTCTGTCACAACATCTGCGTGCTAGTTCAGGCGATGCAGGAGTTGGGGATAGAACCGGCCTTCTAAGTTGTCTTCTACGCGCAAAGCTGGCCGAAGAGAAGAAGGAGAAGTGAGCGGGGTGAGTTCGAAAATGTCTCAATTTATACGAAGTTTCCCCAAACAGAAAAACTGGGTATAGTGTAAACGGTAGGTTGGGCGTTTAATTAGGTAGCGAATGTAGGAAAGGCACATTCAAACCGGACGGTGCTGCGATCTACTTAGACGGTGGAGCATGACATTGAGGACGATTTTCACAACAGATGGCGTCTTCGAACAAGCCGGAGTTTCCTCCCCTTCTACACGTGGGGCTGCATCCGATGTCGGTTGCGGACGTGCAGGATATGTGCGTTGGCGCTTTCCCTCGGTCCACCACTCGGCGTGAGATTATGGTCGGGCTCCAAGCCGTCATTGAAACGCTAGCAGGCGCGAAAGTAACCACCGACGTTTGGATCGATGGCAGCTTTCTCACGGAGAAAGTAAACCCAGAAGATGTCGACATAGTTCTTTGTACACAAGGTGAGGTGTATGACAACGCAACCGACAAGCAAAGAAACGTCATAGACACCGTAGCCTGTGTAAATCTGAAGCCGCCGCTTCGATGCGATAGCTACGTCTTCTTCGAATATCCTGAATCTCACCCTTTGTACTGGGAAGGCCAGTTTATGAGAGCCTATTGGATGAAGCAGTACGGCTTTAGTAGAGGCGAAGATTTCAAGGGGGTGGCTGTAGTAGAGTTGCGCGATTATGAGTGAGCTTTTAGACACGATAGAAAAGATTCAAGACACTCAGGCCGCGATCAAACGTCTCGAAGAGGCTGCCGCGAGACATCCCGAAGTGCCTTCTGTTGCCGCGAGCCTCAGATCTTTGCAGAAGCGACGGCAAGACTTGGAAACCGCCTTTTCCAGTTTAGTCGATCAGCAGTGGTTCGATGTTTGTAGTTACAGAATTCTTCCCGAGAGAGGTGAGCACGTAATGCTTCCCTCTCTAACCAGCACACTAGGTGAATTCCAATCACTGTTCACGTTGGTTTACGACACGATGAAAAACGGCCCAAAGCAGCGAGGTCGAGCCAGTGTCGAGGCTGCTACGGCCACAACATTTGGGTTCGGCTACTCTTTCGCTGGCTCCGTGGGCTTCGTCCTAACCTTGCCAAATGAGCGGCTCCTGACCGACGAAACGGATCTAGACAGGGCCATGAGTACGGTTTTTGAGATGGCTAAGGCCGATAGCCCACAGCAGATCGCGGGCTTCGCGAAGGAACTCGGGGCTGCACCCATACGAACCATGTACAGGTGGGTAACCAGTCATGTCCGATCCGGCCTTAACGTGGATATTGGCTGGCGGCGGGAAGAGCAGGTGCGAGCCAGCTTGTTTATTCAAGTCCCAGAGCTTGAAAATTTGCAGCAGGCGATCGGCGAAACCAGCGACGAGGTTGAAGAGGTACTAACTATCAGGGGAGCGCTTGTGGGTGCCGACGTGCACAGTCACTCGTTTCACATAGAACTCGAAGACGGAAGCGAGATAAAGGGCAAGATGGCAGAAGGCGTCGGTTCTGAATATACGGTGGAACTGCCCAGACGCTACACTGCGCAGATTCGCAAAACAACCCAGATTAGATATGCCTCCGATGAGGATATTGTCTCTTACTACTTACTATCGTTGAAAGAGTAGCTGTTGCAGGATCTCACTGAGTTGGGTCGCCGCCAGTAAGCTCCGAGCAGGTTAACCGCCGTCCCGCAACCGACCTACTTTTATGAGAGCTTCCGTGGATACCGGCGTCTTCGTCGCGCTCTTCGCCGGAGACGAAGAGGCAACCCCTTGGGCGCAGCGGGTCCTGGAGGAGGTAGCGGTTAGGTACGACATGACCTTAAACTCTGAAGACAACGCGGACACGGGAGGAGGGGGGCAGCAACCCGACACGGAGGAAAAGAAGAATACACACAATGACAGACACGCAATATAGAACAGAAGGATGTTAGAGCAAGATGTCTCAGGCTCTTTCTCCGAGTCGACGGGCG
>JAUJON010000304.1 GCA_030447595.1 Thermosynechococcaceae cyanobacterium YX3bin19 | reverse complement strand
TTCAATGCCTTCATCAGCGTTAGTCATCACCACGGCTCCTTGCCCGGTAGCCGTGGTAGCATAAAGCAAACTTTGGTAGCCGGCATTGGCCCCTCCATGGCCAAACCCTTCGACTCGTTGGGCTCCCTTCAGCACCACGCCTAGCCCCCGATCATTGGTTGAGAATTGCGGGGTGAGCATGGTTTGTACCAAGGCTTGGTTTAGCAGTAATTCGGAGTTGCCCTGCCATTCCTGTTGCAACTGCAGAAGAATCTGGGCAAGTTCACTGGGCGTAGACCAGAATCCTGCTGCGGCTGCCTCCGGGTAGAGGTGGTACTTTTTTGCTTTGTCAATCCTGCCGTTGCCGTAATGCCCTCGGGCAATAGGACGTCCTAGCTCCCGGTCAGGAGAAAAATGATAGGTACTCAAAGACAAGTTTAGTTTCCGGAAGATTTCCTTTTCTACATACGCTTGAAAGGAAAGTCCGCTGAGATCTTCCACCAGTTGCTGGATGACTACGTAGCCGTAGCCCGAGTAGTGCACCTGTGAACCGGGAACAGCCCCAATGACTACTGGCTTGCCTGTAGCAGGGGGCTGCTGGTTGAGTAATTGTAGTAAGCCAGGAAGAGGTTGACCAGGCAGGTAACCGGCAAAGCCTTCGTCGTAGATAAAGCCAGCAGAATGATTGAGAAGTCTTCTCAGTGTTACTTTCTCCCGAACGGTAAACTCATTTTCGGGCACTTTCCAAGAAAACAGTTTTCCGTTCACGTCTTCATCCAAGGAAACCTTTCCCGCTTTCACCAGTTGAAAGGCAGCAATGGCCGTGATGATCTTCCCAAGGGAAGCGGTTTGAAATAAGGTCTGCGGGGAGAGGGCTTCCTGCGTACTGGCATCAGCTACCCCGTAGACTTTCGCCCAAGCTACTTTTCCTTGATCAATAACGGCTACGCTCAGTCCATTCACCTTGTAATGCTGCATCCGAGCAGATAAGTGCATTGTCTTTAGTGCCTCTCCTGCCAGGCAAAGCGTCTGCTGGGTCAAGCCTGCTTCCACCCGTTGAATTCGCTGTTGGTCTCCTTGTTGCTCTGCTGTTTTTTCATCTCCTACACAAGCTTGTTTTGGCCCTGAATCGGCTGCTTGGGTAGGCACAGAGGTTGGAGCGGGAACAGTCACAGGGGGTAAAGTGAAATAATCCTCTGAAGCCGAGTGCAGTAATAAGTGCCCGACTAGCGGGAGTAGGAAGGGTATACTACCAAGCAGAAGCCAGGTGAGTCGTGTGTTCATCATGCGTCTTTTTATAGGGCTTAAGGCCCCAATCAACGCATTACGGCCTGGTTTTGCTATTCAAATCTAGAATTGAGCGTTGTTTCTGCTGACTTTTTATCCTCTCCGGATGGATCTGCCAGCTGGGAGAGGAACTGGGAGGGAGTTACACCGATGAGTTGCTTGAAAGTACGTTGAAAAGTAGCTTGGGAATTAAAACCACATTGAAAGGCAATGCCGGTAAGGGTAAGATGTGCATTAGTGACTTCCTGCAACTGCTGCTTTACTGCCTCTACCCGGTAAGAGTTAACAAAGGCATTGAAGCTTTGGTGCAGATGCTGGTTGAGTACATGCGAAACAGTTTTCTGATCTAACCCTACGTGCTCTACCACCTTGGCTAAACTTAATTCGCTGTCTAAGTAAAGTTTATCTACTTCCATGGCTCTGCGTAAGGCAAGCACGGCTTTTTCTACCGTTTGGGGTGCGACCGAAAAACCACCTGTTTTTGGTGGACTCGACACCCTTCCAATCGTGGAGGCAGGCTCCTGCGTCCCCAACGCTGATTGGTGGGCAGAACTACCCAGGTGTGTTTTACTATACAAGTAGCCCTTTAGGCCCAGCCAGTATACCAGCCCGGCTAGCGGCAAGGAAACCGGATAGTAGCTCACCTTACTGGTCAGGGCAAAGCTTGTTTGGGGCCAAAGATAAGGCACCAGAAATAGTAGCCAAATTCCGCTAAAGCCGAGAAATACATTTAAAATTAACTGGAGCCACGTTAGATTCTTCGCTGGGAGCGTTCCAGTAAAGGAGGACTGCTGATTGAGATGCTGTCGAGCAACCAGCAAGTATAATGATAGGGATAGCCAGCGGGGTAGATCCATGTAGGTCTGGTACCAATCTATCCGATCGCCCCAGCCTTGCAAATGCTGCCGATTAAGTAGCCCCGTTAGGAGTCCAATGAAAAATACCCAGCAGATTAGCGATGGCACCAATTCCAGTACAGCCGGCAGCAAGTGCCATTTCTGATGGCTGTTTAACCTGAAAGCAGGGTTGGCTAGTGCCCGTGTATACCAGTACAGCAAAGGACCTACCGGCAGGATAAGCATTGTTGGCAACAGATCCATGGCCCAGCGGACCGGCCATAGGGTATTGTAAAGCCCTGACTC
>JAUJON010000303.1 GCA_030447595.1 Thermosynechococcaceae cyanobacterium YX3bin19 | reverse complement strand
TAGGTGATTAGACTGACAGAGTTTCAGTATATTACTCCTGATTTGGTGAGTTAGAGAGAAAACTTCAGTATATCTTCCGTAGCAAGAGCCTCTTTTTGCAGCCTAACCTCCTAATTAGGAGATTAGACTGACAAGCTTGATATTGATTGATGCAACAGCCTCCGAAGAAACTTCTAGATCAAGTGCGTGAGGCAATCCGGCTCAAGCATTACTCTTACCGCACTGAAGAAAGTTACGTCTACTGGATCCGGCGCTATAGTCTCTTTCACAATAAACGACATCCAAAAGACATGAGTAGTGAGGAAATCGAAGTTTTTCTCACTCAGTTCGACTTTATCCAATTAGGCTGCGTAGCACAGCAGATCACTCCAGCACGCCAACACAGTTTTTGGCACTTTTACCATTTCCGATGCACAAGTAGATGTCTGAAAAAGTCGGTAGTGCCACAAGGAACGGCGTACCAACGCCAGCGCATCACTGAAGGTGGGTAATACTTTGACATGCCAGGCCGTTTGATGAACGAGTAAGTCAGGTTGCAGGTGATGAGCGATAAGTGTCACCAGCGAGAACAGTCCCAGCAAGGCTGGAGTAGTTCGCAGGATTGCAAGGTCTGACCACTGGCGTTGGGTCTCCATGCCGAGATGAGCACGAACTTCCTCAAAGGTGACTTCGACCTGCCAGCGCTGCCGGAACCAGCGCAGAATTTGCTCCGGTGTGGCATCAAGATCGGTACACAGAAATGCTTGCGGCTCAAATTTGCCCTGCGGATCTTTCACAAGTACCCAGCGAATCGGCACAGGCGGCAGCCCCGTGTGATACCAAACAGCGGTTTGAGAGGTGATCTCAACTGAGTAGTCGTGCCCTCCATACCACCGCTTCATCGTCACTTGCTGCCAAACTGTTGTAGCATCACCCAGCAGAGTTTTGAGCGTTGCTAAGCGTTTACCAACTTTGCGCGGTCGTCCCATCTGCTTGAACTGTCGTGGGGGAGCAGGTTGATAAAGCGCAGCATCCAATCGCAAGCGTGTCACTAGATACACAGGCATCGGCAATGTCAGCGCCGCGTCCAACAGCTCCAAGGCGGCAAAACTACTATCAGCAACCACGACGATTGAGCGTTCTGGCAACCACCGTCGTACTTGAGCAATCATCTGACGCGCCCAATCGGTGAGCGTCTTATGACGGTGGTGGTGCTTTTGGTTGTAGCGTTCTGAGGGCGCGAGAATGGTGAAGAATGGCAGTGCCCAGATGCGTTGTGCCCACTCAATCTCGACCAGCAGCATTAGGCTTAACCAGCGCAGACCACTGACCTTGACAAAGTGGCTCTCAGAAGAACGCACTGGGTCTCGATAGATGCCTTTAGCCGCAATGCACTTGCCCTTGCGTCGCTCAATGGTGTCGTCGATGCCCATCACTAGCACACCACTTGGAGCAAACACGCTAATGAGCTGATTGAGCAAAATTTGGCTGGCCTTGCGGCTCGACCAGATCGCTCGATTGAGCACCCGATGATAGTTTTGGAAGTGCTTCTGTTGGCTCAACCCCATCACTTGTAGTCCAGCACTGACTGTGCGTTTGCCAGGTGCTAAGATTGCACCCACAACCAAGACCAGTACCGAGCCCCAAGTGGGTTTGGAGAACAGCGAGGCAAACGGGAGAATCAAGCTTGCAATTTCAAGCGGTAGCCAGTTCATAACAGCACAGTCACAACACTTCCTGTATCCTGGCCGCTATCCTGACTTTACGCTCAAATGGATAAAGTCGAACTAAGAGGGTGCCTGTTAAGTAGTTAGGAAGCAAGTTGTTTCAGCATCAAGCGAGTCATTGCTGTGTAAGTAAAGGGCTCTTTTGGTTCCACTATCCAGGCGATGCGGGATGCGCTTAAAACTGCGACCAATCGGTTCAACTTCTGGAGCTGTAATTCTTCGGCGCGAACCTGCTCCTGGCCTTTGCACAATCTCTAAGGCCCATCCCAGCGCTGCCTTGATCCACTCGACAAGCTTGCCTCAATAATGGCTACTGGGCCAAGTTGATTGTTACTGGACAGTCTGTGTAGACAAACAATAAAGTTCTAAACTAGGAGAGCCTGTAAGCCTTGCCCTTCCGTTCTAGTTTTTCGAGCAATTAAAAATAAAGTTCTAAACGGGGAGGCTACTCATCTTCTGTGCCTGCCGAATCTCAGTCAATAAAGTTTTAAACTGTCACACGGTAAGAAATACTCATCAGATAGTTTGGTAATGCCAGTTTTGTTGCAAAAAACAGACTTCATGGTGGGGTAAGAGGCTCATGTCTGTAGAGTCTCTGCTTCATGTCCAAGTCTCTTCAGTTCAAATGGCGTCATTACCAGCCCGCAATCATCTTGCGCTGTGTGCGCTGGTACTGCCGCTACGCCCTCAGCTATCGGGATGTG
>JAUJON010000021.1 GCA_030447595.1 Thermosynechococcaceae cyanobacterium YX3bin19 | reverse complement strand
CGGTACAGGTCTGTACGGTTTTAAACCTAAGCACCCACATCTGCAGAAAATTAGAAGTCTAACCGCGATCAACGTCCAGCAGTCGTGTCAATTCATCTTTGATCAAGCGGTAACACTCGCAGGAAGTTGCTTCCAAATCTTCGCAGTTTAAGATGGTGACTTTACCACGGGTATAACGGATCATTCCTGCTTGCTGCAGAGTACCAGCGGCTACGGTAACGCCGCTCCGGCGTGTTCCCAGCATCTGGGAGATAAATTCCTGGGTCAGAGGTAGTTCGTTGGACTGCAGACTGTCCCGGGTTAAGAGTAGCCAGCGGGCAAGGCGCTCCTCTAGCGAGTGGAGGCGGTTGCAGGCAGCCGTTTGCGAAACCTGAGTAAGTAGCACTTGAGTGTAAAGCAATAGCAGGCGTTGCAATGCTCCTCCCCGGTGAAACTCAGTTTTTAGTTGAGCACTATCCATCCGCATAGCATTGTCTGCAACCTGCACGATCGCTTGGTTGATGGTTTGGTTGCCGCCCAAGAATACAGGAACACCCAACATGCCTCTCCTGTCCACTAGGCCAATTTCGGTCACGGAACCGTTTTCCATGAGCGAGACTAAAGAAATTACTTCTCGGTTGGGAAAGTAAACCTCGGTGATTATCTCGCTAGGCCTGTAGAGGACCTGCCCCAATGAAAGCGTTACTAATTCTAGGTGGGGAGCCAAGCGCTGATATTCCTCGGCCGGTAGCGCAGCCAGGAGCTGATTTTGGGGAACAGGAACATTAACCATGATTGACATCTCCTGAGAACATGCTCAAAAAAAGCATCTAGTGGCACAAGGAGATGTCAATCATGGTCCCGACGTCAAAAGGTGGTTTTTTAGCAACAGTGAATACTTGAACAGCAGGCTGGCCCTAAGGCTGAACGTACCAAAGCCATCTTGTCGCTATCTATACGGTAGCGTAAAGCTGGGAAGGCTGTTTTTGGCTTAAAGGTACAGTAACCAACGTGCAACTTTATCGGACAAGAAAGACTGCCTTAAAAGCGATCGGGCAATTGCAAATCTAGCCCTTCCCGACGGCTCCGTAAGTCGTAGTACAAAACGGCTTTGATTGCTTGCCAGTAGGGCATGATAATAGAGCTACTGGCTAAACTCAGCGCGATCAATAATACGCTCAGCAAAGTACTCAAGGGCTCTGGAGTAGTTTCAATCTGCAAAAGACTTTGTGTCCACCAAGCTGCAATCTGAATCGGCAGCGTCAATAAGATTGAGATTAAGGCGGCAAGCAAGACAGTTCCTTGAACCCGGAGGGCAAAGCCTTTGGTTAAATTCCAACTGCGACGAATTGCTGAGGTTGCTCTGACATTCTCTTCTATGGCTAAGGGCAACTCCGTAATGACGTAGCGTGAGTAAATCCAAACTAAAGCCGCTAGAAAAGCCATAAAAAAGACTACCCCCAGCAGCGTCAGCACGGCGATAGCGAAGGGGTTTTGCCCAATCCCAAATCCGACTGCTGCCAGCGGCAAAGTTACAACAATCACTGCTATGTAGAGGCCAATAGATGCTGCCGCAAGAATAAGAGCCACCAAGATAGCCGCAATTAAAAAACTCCAAAGCTTTGAATTGACTCGATTCTGAGCAGCGGTAACGCTCTCTGGTTGGCTCACCAGTTCACAAAAGGCTAGCCTGGAGATCAGGGCAGAAATTGCTGAAAACTTAGCCCAGCCATAAACCGGTACTAAAACCCACAGATGGGCTTTGAGAGAAAGCCCCCAATACTGCTTCAGATCAGCGCGGTAGAGTTTCAACCCGGTACTGACGACATTAACAACGCTCAGAGGACCTAGGGGTGGGTGAGGGCTCAAACTACTAGACATAAAAGCTCCTCCTGAGCGGAATGCTCTAGGGGATTGTGCTCATCTTAAGCTGCGCTCAGCTCTATTGCTGAGGACGTTTATGAATATTCAATGGTGGTTGGCCTGGCGAGATCCGGTGTTTCTGTCGCTGCTGGTGCCGGAGGAACTCATTGTTCTGGTGCGCGACAAGCATCGACTGTGGATAAGGTCGATTGTCGGTGTTGACCCTTGGCCTCTAGCAGCATTATGCAAGTACCTGGTAGGACTTGGCCTGCTAACGCTTTGGGTCATTTACTGTAGCAATGGCTATTCTCAGCGGGCCAAACGAGGCTGATGGATTGCTGTTGACCATGGGTAGCGATCGCGCAAAACTCTTTACCTATCCCAAAATTAACTATTTTTAACAAAAACCAAGATTCAATCCTCTCCAGCGGAATACCTGCCCGGAATTCACTTTTGAAGTCGGACCTAGCTTCAGCCTACTGGAGTTGGCTGTTGACTGCGTTACTCCGGCTAGGATGACCAACCTGGCTCTAAATGCTTAACCGGGCTATTGGCAAAGGTTCTTACTGCCACCTAAATATAAGTGCTTACCGCCACGCACTATTGGGGCTATGAGTAGCATCGAAGCTGCTGAAGCCAGCCTTAGTTAGGGGTACCCGCCCAAGATAGTCTGCTTCCCCACCCCTCCGGCAGGAGCAATGAGTTTGTCATCGCTCAGCCCGGTTAGCCTCAACGCCCTGGTTTTGAGGACTGTTTGCCTAAGGAATCTTGCTGGAATAGCCTCAGCGGGACTCTAAAGATGAGTTTTTTGTTTTGTACCTATTTTTATTAAACAGAAACATAAAATTCATTTAAAGGCTTAATTTGGCTTTCAGAGTAATCTGGAAGTATTCATTCAATTCAGGTAGCTTCTGGCGCTTTTATAATTCTTCTAAAATACGAGCTTATTTCTGAAACTCCTTTCCTTCCGTTCGCCCTTGGTTGATAATTGACTCATTAAGCGAACAAAGCACTAAAGCGGATTTGGCTCGGAGCCTAAACCAGCTCTCTAGCCCTAGAATGACATCCCACTATTAGGAGAGAATCAACGTGAAATTAGCAGTTTATGGCAAAGGTGGCATTGGCAAATCAACGACAAGCTGCAACATTTCCGTCGCCCTAGCCCGGCGGGGCAAAAAGGTGTTGCAAATCGGCTGTGATCCTAAGCACGACAGTACCTTTACTCTGACTGGCTTCTTGATTCCCACCATCATCGATACGCTGCAAGCCAAGGACTATCACTATGAAGACGTCTGGCCGGAAGATGTTATCTACAAAGGCTACGGCGGCGTTGACTGTGTCGAAGCTGGCGGTCCCCCTGCCGGGGCAGGCTGTGGCGGCTATGTGGTTGGCGAGACGGTGAAGCTGCTGAAAGAACTGAATGCCTTTGACGAGTACGATGTCATCTTGTTTGATGTACTGGGGGACGTAGTTTGTGGTGGTTTTGCTGCACCGCTGAACTATGCCGACTACTGCATGATTGTTACCGATAACGGCTTTGATGCCCTGTTTGCCGCCAACCGAATTGCTGCCTCAGTCCGAGAAAAAGCCCGCACCCATCCGCTGCGGCTGGCGGGGTTAATTGGCAATCGTACCTCCAAGCGGGACTTGATTGACAAGTACATTGAAGCAGTGCCAATGCCGACACTGGAAATCTTGCCGCTGATTGAGGATATCCGGGTTTCCCGCGTTAAGGGCAAAACGCTGTTTGAGATGGCGGAGTCTGATCCTTCTTTAAACTATGTCTGCGACTACTACCTCAACATTGCCGACCAACTGCTGGCGCAGCCGGAGGGGGTAGTGCCCAACGATACCCCAGACCGTGATCTGTTTGCCCTGCTGTCTGACTTCTACCTCAACCCGGTGCAGCCAACCGTAAAGGCTGAGGAAGAACTAGACCTGATGATGGTTTAACTGCTGGACTCAACCTATCCTCGCTGAAACCGATTACCGAATTATAGATTTGTTGGAGCTTTTTCGATGACCCTTGCCGATACCCAACCTCAAGCTCTCAGCTTTGACTGCGAAACCGGGAACTACCACACCTTCTGCCCTATTAGCTGTGTTGCTTGGCTTTACCAGAAGATTGAAGACAGCTTCTTCCTCGTGATTGGCACCAAGACCTGTGGTTATTTCTTGCAGAATGCTATGGGGGTGATGATCTTTGCTGAACCTCGCTATGCAATGGCGGAGCTAGAGGAAGGTGACATTTCTGCCCAACTCAATGACTACGAAGAACTGAAGCGGCTGTGTGACCAGATCAAGCGCGATCGCAACCCCAGCGTGATTGTCTGGATTGGCACCTGCACCACGGAGATTATCAAAATGGACTTGGAAGGCCTGGCCCCCAAGTTAGAGTCGGAAATCGGCATTCCGATTGTCGTGGCCCGAGCTAATGGTCTTGACTACGCCTTTACCCAGGGTGAAGATACTGTGCTGGCAGCTATGGCCCACCGCTGTCCCGATAAAGCCCCCGTGATGGAAGCTGAGAAGAAAGAGCGCAACGCGATCGCCTCACTGCTTAGTTTTGGCAAAAAGAAAGAAGAGGTAGCAGCGGAAGAATCCGCGTACCGCGAGCACCCACCCCTAGTCCTGTTTGGCTCCCTGCCCGATCCGGTCGTTACCCAGCTCAGCTTGGAACTGAAAAAACAGGGAATTAAAGTCTCCGGTTGGCTGCCCGCTAAGCGCTATACAGAGCTGCCCGTGATCGAAGAAGGCTATTACGTGTCGGGGGTTAATCCCTTCCTCAGCCGCACAGCCACTACCCTAATGCGGCGGCGCAAGTGCAAGCTGATTGGCGCACCCTTCCCCATTGGACCAGATGGCACTCGCGCCTGGTTGGAAAAAATCTGCTCGGTGTTCAACATTGAGCCCCAAGGACTCGCGGAACGAGAAGCGCAGATTTGGGCCAGCCTAGAAGACTACATCCAACTCATCCGGGGTAAGTCTGTTTTCTTTATGGGCGATAACCTGCTGGAAATTTCCCTGGCCCGCTTCCTGATCCGCTGCGGCATGACCTGCCCGGAAGTTGGCATCCCCTACATGGACAAGCGCTACCAGGCTGCGGAGCTGGCCTTGTTGGAGAAGACCTGTCATGAAATGGGGGTTGCCCTGCCCCGGATTGTCGAGAAGCCAGATAACTACAACCAGTTCCAGCGGATTAAAGATCTGCAGCCGGATCTAGTCATTACCGGGATGGCCCACGCTAACCCCTTAGAAGCACGCGGCATCAATACCAAGTGGTCGGTTGAGTTTACCTTTGCCCAAATTCATGGCTTTAGCAATGCCCGCGACATTCTAGAACTGGTAACTCGCCCGCTGCGGCGCAACAACAGCCTCAAAGATCTGGGCTGGGGTAAGTTAGTCAAAGAAGAAGCCAAAGTTTAACCTCGCCCCAAGGTCTTACCTCGACTGTCAAGATCTGAAGTCCCCTAGCTTTGTTAGCAGGGGGCTTTTTTTAGGCAAAATTATCAGGATTTGTCACTTCGAAGGTTTTGCATTGAGCAAGTTCGCCATTTTAGCTACTGCGCTTGAACCAGCGACGTTAGGTGGAACTGCTGTCAGTCAATGATTCTGGTAAACTGCCACACTGATTGCCCCTGAGTTTGGGGTGAAGTACCAGAAAAAATACCAATGAGTTGATTGCTAATCGTCTCAGCTAGCTGCTGTATGTCGAAAGGTAGTAGAAGTCGCTTGAGGCTGGAGTCATTATTTGTCTAGGTGTTTATAAACCATAACGGCCATGACGAATAAAACAAACCAGTCTGAGCAGAACGACAAAATCACTAAGGTAGCCTTTAACGCCACTGTGTGGATTTCTGTGGCAGTGCTCCTAGTTTTAAGTGGTCTAACCTTCTGGTTTTACCGGGGAGGATTATAACCACTAGGTATGGCATTCTAGCGGGCGTCTTGCCGGATCTCCTGCCGCCGTTAGTACCCCGGAAAACGATGGAGGTTAAGTGGAGTCCAATCGCTCCGCTTACTTGCTTGTGGCATTTTTGCCAGAACAGGTACTCCTTGCTAGCAGATAGGCAGTCTTGGGTCTTGGCGTAGCAATAGAGAGATTTTGGTTAAGGTTGATACAGAGTGCTTTTGTTGATGCTCTGAGATCTGGCTGGGTACAGGTGCCCAGGTACAGGGATATAGCCCTGATCAACTTTAGGATCTCACTATTTACTAACCTAAGGAGAGATAATGACCCGGGCAATTATGGAAACGGAGAAAGGTACCATCCATCTAGAGATGTTTGATCAGGATGCCCCGAACACCGTCAAGAATTTTGTTGAACTGGCTGAAAAAAAGTTTTATGACGGTCTTATCTTCCATCGAGTCATTCCTGACTTTATGATCCAGGGTGGCTGTCCCCAGGGTACAGGTACGGGCGGTTCTTGTAAAACGATCAAGTGTGAAAATAAATCTAATCAACACGACGCGGGGACTCTATCAATGGCTCACGCATGGCGGGACACAACAATCAGCCAGATCTACATTTGCCATTCACCACAACCCCACTTAGATGGTGTTCACACCACCTTTGGTAAAACTGAGGATTTGGATGTGGTTAATGCTATTCGCAAAGGGGATAAAATTCTCTCTGTGAAAATTCAGTCTTAATCAGTTCACAACCGCAGGGCGTCGCATTACTCTGACTAGGCTGGTCACTAAAAGCAAAGGCGAAGCGATCGCCCCTTTCTCAGGTATTCCGCCGTTGGTCGATACCAGTTCTGATAGTAGTATCACTCTACCTGGTAAACACTTGCTAACGCCTTGTATCGGTAAACAGCAGGTGTGAGAGCTAGGTTAAGACAGAAGAAATGAGTTAGCGACCAGGATTGCTCAATGCCCTGTGCCAGCAGTCTTAGGCAGAATTCCACTTAAAAGGGAAATAGCCCCTACTTAGATACTGTCATTTGGGGGTTCCTCCGCTGGAGTTCTGCAGGGAATGGGGCTGGCAGTTGGGGCAGTTAGGGCTTGAAGATGAACTCAGCAGATCGTCGCATTGGCCTTGAGCAAGAGTTCTTTCCCGGCATACTTTCCGATCGCGCCGATGAATTTCTCCAGTGCTGCCAAGCAGAGGCTGCGGAGTAGAGAACGTTCCTCGAATGGGTCTAGGGGATGGTCGAGCCTGTGGGAATGGCCAGCACGTACCTGAGCCACCTTTGCTCTCAATGTGGGGTATAAATTGGGCCTAAGGCTTTATCTGTCTACCTACCCATTACCCATAGTGCCTACCATCCGAACAAGCCGTGAAAGTTCAGCTGCATACAGTTGGCTACAACAGGTTTATTCACGTCGCATACATTTGGACTTACCAGAAGGAACAATTGACCCCGGTGTTGGGATTTCCTATAGAACCCATTTGAGATCTCAGGAAGGGCACAAGCCGCTTCAGCATTAACTTTGATCTTGGTCGTCGATGAGATAAGGTTCGTTCAAAGTTTTTAACTAGACTTTTACAGCACTCCATCCAAGCATTTGAGCGCTCAATCACCCAGCGAGCCACCATGACAAATCCAGATTTCCCTTGCGCCGCGCTTGTTTCAGGCAGAGTTGGAACCTGATTTTTGTCATAATCTCGGGATAAACCTGCTCTAGTCCTTGATTAGAGAGTCAATGTTAGCCGTGGTCTAGCAGAATAGTGATCTTAGGAATATTGACGTTTTGATTTGAAATAATCGAGGTTGAGCGTTAGCATCTCGACCAATCCTGCATCATCAGATTCGAGAACTGCAGTGAGTGAAGAAGGAAACCCAAGCGTGTCGACGGCTAGATGCCTTTTAATCCCATTGGTTGCTTTGTAAAAACAGAAGCCCTTCGACTCCACTCGCGTTGCAAGTATTCAACGTTGGGGTATGATGATTAACCTCGTCCACTTGGGCTTTTTTAACCTGTTGGCGCACTTGTTCATGTAAAGCACTCATCAGTTGCTTGATTGCACCTGCGGCTCGCCACTGCTTGTAGTGCCAATAAACCGTTGAGTATCAAGTTCAGCTGCATACAGTTGGAGGATACAACAGGTTTATTCACGCCGGTAGGTAATACAGGAACGCACCTACATTTGGACTTGCCAGAAGGAACAATTGACCCCCGTGTTGGGATTTCCTATAACGCTACAGCAGCAGCGCGAGCAGAATTACTTAACATTTACAACCTAGCCACAGCCATGGATACGGCCCTTATATCGCTGTCACGGGCCTGTCCCTTCTATGAGGGTCAAGCGACTAGGATAGCGGCTCATACAGCGCATTACCGAGGCAGTGAAGCCTTTGGCTGGGATGGGGTTTATACAGAGCTGCCGCAGGTCGGAGGCCTGCAACCCTATGCAGCCAGCGCCGAGGAATTGGTGCAGCTGCAGTTTGCCCGCTACTATGCCTGGCTGGAGGCGATGGACCGTGCCGGTGTTGAGCGTCACCTGTTTCAGAAAGCGGGAGGAAGCTTGCTGAAAGCGGCCTGGAACCGGGTGCGGCTGAATCCGCTAGGAACAGTGGAGATGCGGGGAACCGACAGTAATTACCCTGAGGTTACCCTGGCGATCGCAGCTTTGGTCTACAATGCAGCCGATCGCGTCAGACGTGAAAATTTAACGGTCAGGCCAACCGAGGGGGCACGGACTTTTGTATTAAAGGGCGATCGGCTCTTCGTGCCAGAGTACAAGTACCTTAACGGGGAGCTCCTCTATGCTGCTGCCACAGAAGGGGTCAAAAGTCCCGCAGTAGCGGCCTACTTGGAGTCAATTCTCAGGTTTGCCTTGACAGACAAGAGTGCCGGAGTAGAGTACCTGACAAAACTTAGCTCCGCCATCGAGGATTACCAAACTACAGAATCAGAGATCTGGCGTGATTTTGCCCCGGCCACAGCTCAGCTTGCTCAAGAGGAAGGCTTGCGTCTGGTGCGTGAATCCTGCAACAAACTAGCAGAGCAGGTAGAATCCCTCTATCGTCAACATCCAGCAGTTCCAGCTTCAATCGGTAGCACTTAGGCTGACTGCGCTGCCCCGAATCCTGACTATGTCAAAGCTTGAGGGGTAAACCTAATCTGTTCTGTGCCGGTCAAGCGCGACTGATTTGATGCGTTAATTTCAATCGTGTGAGGCAGATAGCGGACTAAAACGCGGGACAATCTAGAAGCAAGCTTAGTGTTACTAACTTATTTAGCAATGCATGCACTTCATTACTGGTTCAAAATAGTCCTAAGTGTGCTTCTGTGCTTCACTTTATCTCTCAGTCTTTGTGCAACTGCATGGGCTGTGCCGACTAGTGCGGGTCTTATTGCTGCTTTGCCGGGTGGAAATCCAGTTAAAGATCCAGAAGCATTATTGCGACTCGCCCTACCCATCGATAACCAGCCTGTACGAGACGTTCAAGCTGACTTAGAAGACATTGCAAACCAGCTCCGGGGTAAGCAGTGGGGAAAAATCAAGGGAGACATCTCAAAGGCCTCAAGAACGATCAACAGCCGTAGAGATAAAATTTTAACGAGTGTTCCTGAGGGGAACCAAGCTCAAGCAGAGTCGCTCATTGCAGAAATCCAGGCTCGCCTGCCTGCACTGAAGGAAGCTGCGGAAGCCGAAGATGTCGAAAAGGTTAGCCAAGCTAGATCACAGCTGTTAAACCAGATTGGGGAACTGGAAGCGTTGATGATTGAGAAGTTCCCCTTTGAAGTGCCTGCTGAGTACAGCAACCTGCCGCAGTTAAAAGGGCGAGCGACCGTGGTGATGGAGACGGACAAAGGCAAAATCACGCTGGTTGCAGATGGCTATAGTGCACCCGTCACTGCCGGTAATTTCGTTGATCTCGTCCAGCGAGGCTTTTACGATGGCCTTGAGTTTACGCGGGTGGAAGAGTTCTATGTTGTTCAAGCCGGCGATCCACCTGGCTCAGACGATGGCTTTGTTGATCCAGCTACCGGCAAGTACCGGACGATTCCCCTAGAAATTCTCGTGAAAGGGGATGACAAACCAACCTACGGCACGACCTTAGAAGCTGCTGGTCGCTACCTGGATAAGCCCGTTCTGCCTTTTTCTGCCTATGGAGCGGTGGCAATGGCTCGTCCAGATGACGATCCCAACGGGGCTTCTTCCCAGTTCTTTTTCTTCCCGTTTGAAGCGGACCTTACCCCAGCGGGACTGAATCTCCTGGATGGTCGCTACGCTGTCTTTGGCTATGTCGTAGATGGGCAGGAGGTTTTAGGACAACTGAAGCTAGGAGACAAAATTAAGTCGGCTAAAGTAGTCCAGGGGACAGAGAATTTGGTCCAGCCTCAAGCAGCTTAGCTCATTGTCTATTCATACCCTATTTCTGATCCGCCAGAGTGAATAGCAAGCCACCCGCCCTGAAAGTTGAGGATTTGGGAGAACAGGGAGTTCTCGAGCGATTGCAGCGCTTTTGCCCCGCAGAACTTGTCGGGGATGATGCGGCTGTCGTTGCCACAGCACCAGGGAAGTCTCTAGTGATTACCACAGATGTCCTGGTTGATGGCGTACATTTTAGCGATCGCACCACTTCACCAGCAGACGTCGGCTGGCGAGCAGCAGCGGTTAACTTGTCTGATTTAGCGGCAATGGGGGCGACACCCGTGGGGCTCACAGTTGGACTGAGTATTCCCGGGGATGTCCCCATAACCTGGATCGAGCAGCTCTATCAGGGGCTGACTGACTGCCTGCAGCAGTACGATACCGTGATTGTGGGCGGGGATGTCTGTCGTTCCCCAATCATTACTGTGGCGATCGCCGCCTTTGGGCACATTTCACCCGAGCAAGTCATTCGCCGATCCGCTGCCCAGCCGGGAGATGCGATTCTCGTTACCGGGGTTCACGGGGCCTCCCGCGCCGGACTAGAGTTGCTGCTTCACCCCAGTTGGGGCAGTAATCTCAGCAAAACTGAGCGCCATAGTCTAATTCAAGCCCACCAGCGTCCTAAACCGCGCTTAGATGTTCCCCTCTTGTTAGGGCAGCTTCAGCCAGGACGAGTTGCTGGCATGGACAGCAGCGACGGTCTCGCAGATGCCGTACTCCAGATTTGTCGCGCCAGTGGCGTGGGTGCGAGAATTGAGCGCAGCCAAATCCCGATTCCTCATGCTTTAGCCCTTACCTCACCGGAGCAGGCTTTAGAATGGGCCCTCTACGGTGGCGAAGACTTTGAACTGGTGTTAGCCTTACCTCCGGAGATCGCCCTGTCCCTGCTGCCACAACTAGAGCAGGGTGCAGCAATCATCGGTGAAATTGTGGTGGGGACAGAAGTGCAATTGATCGATGAGACAGGTCAGTCTCCTGCGATCGCCCTGTCTCTAAGCCAGGGGTTTCAGCATTTTTAACGGTCTGGTTGCAGTCAGATCAAAGCACATTCTGATTCTTCATCCTCACTTGCTCGTAAAGCGTGTCCATCACCTCAATGAAGGAGTTATCGCGCTGCCAGAAAGCGGGAAAATCACCCTGCTTTTTCACCGGAATGCCGGGAACCAGGGTTTGAGGAGGTGAGATCGCCTGAGGAAGACGCTTAGAACCCTGCCAGAAGCCTTTCAGTCCATCAGTGGTTCGAATTGGCATGGTTTTAGGCTGAGTGTAGTAAGACGAAACAGGCTGGGGTGGTTGTTGCTCAAGTTGTAGTTCAGCGGAGAGTGCTTGACCTAACGGAGATTTAGCGAGTTCCGTGTGTAGGTTATTCCGTGACAGCCCCCGTAATTCAAACAGCAAAAACGGGTCGCGATCAAGCTCTGCAGCAACGCGGTAATAGACGCCAGCAATATGTTTGCAGGGATTGCTCCAATCTGGGCAGGAACAATCGGCAGCGAAGTCTTTCTGGCTGCGAGGTAGCAGGTTTAAGCCCAGCGTCGCAAAGGCGTCTTCAATGTTGCCGGGCATTTCCTTGAGCAGCAGCCTGGAAACTAAGCCAGCTCTGGAGGCAATGAAGGCGATCGCCGCCGTCCACTTTGCTGTACTGATTGGCTGGAACTCAATGACTGTTGTGTAAAGGGGTTCCTTGTATACACCGAAGTAGGGATTAATCGAGCCTATGACCAGGGCAGTGACAACGCCAATGTTGCTGACAAAGTTCTGAATTCTACCCCCACGGGCGTAGGAACGTCCTCGACTCACCCGCCCTGAGACGGTGAATTGGTCTAGGGCTGCGATAAAATTCTGTCCCCACCAAGTTCGACTAAATTTAGCCATTGGCGATGCTCCAGAGACTGCCTCATTTTAGATCATCCGCTGTTGGAGTTTGCTGAAACGGATACGTTACGCCGCTAAAGTTTATCCGCAATGTGCTGAGCAGCCTCCGCCGAAGTACGCACAGGGACGATCTCAAAATGACCCAGATCGCTCCAAGCTTGAATCCAGATATCAAACAAGGCTGGATCGTCGGTGCACATGAGTTGAAAGCACCTGAAGTAGTTGAGATCTACCCAACTGTCCACATATTCAAGCCCAGGTGGTAATTGGCGACCTCGATCATGGGCACGACGATAGATGTCGACAGCGGCACCTGCATTGAAGTACTCAATGACCATGTAGAGCATGGCGGATAGCTCCCGAATTAGGTTTGCGTCACTTCACTCTATCTGCGGCATAACCAACGCCTCACCAATTAGCTAATGATGTTAGCGGTTTATTCCACTTACACCGCCTCACTATCAACTCCAAAGCAGCGTCTCACCAATCACCTTGTAGCAACTTAACTTTTAAGCTTGGGGGGTCTCGAAAGAAATTTTCCTAGAGATCGCAGTGTTCCAGTACACTAAACCGTCAGGTATGAGAATGCTTCTCAAAAAGTCAGCCAACTAAACACTTCCTTGACGGTTAGTACTAGCTCAACCTCTGGAAGAACTGGTAAGGATACATCACCGTGCAACAATCGTACCCGCTGCTCTGAGAATACAACTAAAATGCTTTCCTCCTCGGGGTCAATCAACCACCCAAGCTCGGTTCCATGTTCAGAACAATGGAGCAGATGACCCAAGACTTTCGTCTGGCTCTGATCTGGGGAAAGAATCTCAATTGACCAATCAGGAGGACTATTGAAGCGATTGACAACCCGTCCGGACGGTTGACGGGGAATTCTATCCCACCGAAACACAGCTACATCTGGGACAATGGAGTTCCCGCCAAATGTACAGCGTAGTTCAGGGAATGCATAGGCAAGCTTCTTAGGTTCAACCACTTGATTGATCAGCTCGCACAACTTCCCTTGCAATCGACTATGCTCTCCCTGAGGCATGAGCTTTTGATCAATTTCTCCCCTGATAAATTCCAAGGCAGGTTTCGTTTCTGGCAGTTCCAAGAACTCCTCCAACGTCTGTGCCCTTGCGACTGTGTTCATAAGCAGCCCCGTCTCTCTAAGTCCAGCAAGCGTTACTGCAATTCCCTTCAGGTAACTGCTCGAAATTCCAAAACAGCATTCAGGAACTTAGAATGTTGGATATAGGTGCCAGCAAGGTTCAATCCAAATCTGGGAGAAACTCCCTGCAAGCATTGATGCTACCGATTTTAGCTAACTCACTCTAAAATCGCGCTCTTATTGAGGGCAATTAATTTCTTAAACGCTGCGTTATCCAGTTCCGTCAACCACGATTCATCAGAGCCAACGATCGCCCCTGCCAACTTCTTCTTGTCTGTAATCATCTCGTCAATCCGCTCTTCCAGGGTGCCGATCGCCACAAATTTATGGACAAATACGTTCTTCTGCTGACCAATACGGAAGGCGCGATCGGTTGCCTGATCTTCCACCGCTGGATTCCACCAGCGATCGAAGTGAAACACATGATTCGCTTTAGTGAGGGTAATACCAACCCCTCCTGCCTTCAGCGACAGCACGAAGATCGAGGGTTCAGTTTCCGGATCTTGAAATTCCTTGATCATTTGCTCTCGCTTCTGGCGAGATGTACCCCCATGCAAGTAATAGGTGTTGTAATGGCAGGTGTGGCGCAAGTATTTCTCTAAGGCTTTGGCCAATTCGGTGAACTGCGTAAAGATGAGCAGGCTCTCCCCGGCGTCAATGACCTCTTGCACCATCTCCGTGAACCGGGTAAGTTTGTGCGATCGCTCGGGAATAAACTCGCTGCCATCTTGAAGAAACTGCATCGGGTGATTACAGATTTGCTTGAGTTTCGTCAGGGTTGCCAAAATCAAGCCTTTACGGTGAATTCCCTCCGCTCCCTGCAACTGTTCTTCCACATCTTTGACAACCGCTTCGTAGAGCGATGCCTGCTCTTTTGTGAGATTGCAGTAGAGCTTTTGCTCCACTTTATCCGGCAGATCCTTGATGATCGATTGGTCAGTTTTGACTCGTCGGAGAATAAACGGTTCCACCAGTTTTTTCAACAGGGCGGAGGGCCGAGGATCATTGTTTTTCTGGATCGGCAGTTCAAAATTGCGGCGAAACTGGGTTTGGTTACCCAAATAACCGGGATTGAGAAAGTTGAAAATCGACCAGAGATCGAGCAAACGGTTTTCAATCGGCGTTCCGGTCAGAGCTAGCCGGTGGGTGGCCGGGAGTTTCAGAATTGACTTGGTCAGATTGGCTTTGGGATTTTTAATATTCTGGGCTTCATCCAATACAACCCGGTGCCAGTTGACACTGCTCAACAGCTTGGCATCTTTACGGGCGAGCGCAAACGACGTAATCACTAGGTCATTTTGGCGGCACGCTTGTTTAAAGTCCTTCGTCTCTTTCGCCCGCTGGCTACCGTGGTGCACCACGGCTCGCAGTCGCGGTGCAAACCTTTGAATCTCGTGATACCAGTTCCCCACCACGGATGTGGGGACAATTAACAAAGTGGGCGGCAGATTCTTCACCCGATTTTGCTCTGCCCGTTCCCGTTCCTGCACCAGTCGCGCAATCACTTGAATTGTCTTTCCCAAACCCATATCATCTGCCAAGCACCCATTCAGCCCCAACTGCTCCAGATAATCCAGCCAGGATACGCCCCGTTGTTGATACTCCCGTAACTTGCCTTGCAGCGTCTGCAGATGCTTCACGGGCTGAAGCTGGCTTTTGTCGTTGAGCTTTCTGAGCATGTCTGCTAGGGTGCCATCGCGGTTGACCTCTAGTTCTAGGCTGTCGTCTTCCCCGCTGGTGAGCTTTAAAAACTCCAACAGGCTCAATTCCGGATTCTCTTGCTGCTGGGTCTTCCAGAACTCCAGCATTTGTCGCATTTTGTCCTGCTCCAGTTCCATCCATTGCCCTCGGAAGCGCACGAGCGGCGTTTTGGCATGAACCAGTTGATTCCACTCCTGTTCGCTGACCGGCTCTCCGTTGATCGCTAGCTCATACTGATATTCCACGAGATTTTCAAAGGAAAAGTAGTTTTTCGCTTTATCTTTGCCCCCTGTTAACGATTTGCCTTTGGCTTTTGAGGCGAATTTCTGCGCGTTGCCGTCCTTGCGGGGTCCACCAGGCCGGAACAATCACTTTATCCGGCATTTTCCGCTCACCTGCGGCAGACTCCTGGAGAAATTCAAAGGCGGCATCTAGATCTAGAAAAATGCCCACAGGCTGATCTGTTTCTAATCCTTGCCAGAAGCGAGGATAGATTCGCGCCGCGTAGCCCAGGTTCATCAGCAAATGCTGCTCGAAGTCGGGGCCCAGGTGTTTAGCTAACTCCCGTTGCCGATTCGAGCGTAAACGCCAATAGTCCAAGAGCGAAATTCGTAAGGATGGATCGCTTTTAGAAGCAACCTGAAACTGGAGCTGCCAGGCTTCTTCGGGCTTGGCAGGGTCTTGCAGTTGGAAGCAGAGGTAGAAGGGAAGGTCCGTTTGAGTGCGAATAATGCGATCGCGCCACGCCTGCCACTGTTGGTATTGTTCTAGCCGGGCAGCGACGGTCCAGGGAATACCAGGTTGGGTAGGGTGCAGGCAATCGTAGACGATGGAATCGGCGATTTGCTTTTCAAAGGCCTGCGTCGAGTAGGTATGGGTGACGATATCACTCAGCACAGACTCCGAAAAATGGCGGAGTAAGGTCTCGAGATCGTAGAATTCCGGCGTTTCCTGCGGTTGGGTAAATCCCGAGACGCAGGCCAAGGGCATGTACGACTCATACTCTCGGACGGTGGTTTCGTACTCTTCGCCAATGAATTCCCAACCCGGATAAATTTCAAAGTTGGGGGATTGCGGCGCCGGCTTGCGAGCGGTTTTGCGGCGGGTTGACCGAGAAGGATTACTTGCCGGTGCAGACAACTCTCGATACTTCAGTGCCGGAATGTAATGATCTTTCCAGATGATTCGCTTCAGTGCCTGGGTGTAGTGATACCAAAACAGTAAGTCTGCACCAATTTGAACGTCCGCCAACCTGTGGAGAGCCATGAAATGCAGGTCGTTGAGTAGACGAATGACGTTAGTCACATTGGCAGAGCCATAGCTCCCTGTTTTTACCGAAGCAATGGTCTTATAGCAGTCCACCTGCCAATACTGGAACTCAAACGCTTCTGGTACTTCTGCTTCCAAATACCGGCTGAGTTCTAGGGAAGGCAACGGTTGATTGTTAACACTGGGCAAGAGAAAATACTGTGGCGAAATGAAACCTTCCAGCTTGCCGTGGGTTGAGGGCTGAATCCCTAACTCGTCGGTGAGCAACGCCACTAGATCAGCCGCAATTAATTGCCGGGGATGCCGTTGACTAGGCTGGCGAAATCGCCTTCGTTCCGTCGTTTCCACCCAAAGGTAAAATGCCCCATTCTTAATAAACTCCCCGCCTGCTTGAGGAATCCAGGTACCGTGAAGAATTTTCATGGGAGAAACGCTGTTGTAGCGGCGCTTTAGCGTTGAAAGTTAGCAGCAGTTTCCTAAGATGCTATCGCGATCGCCCTTATCAAACCCATGATTTCAGCACTTCTGACAGTCTAAACTGATAACTTCTCTGCCGGGACGCACCCAAACTCAGTGGACCTAGCAGAAGGCTACCAGGTCCACGCAAGGAAGATTCAATTACTGATCTCAATAAGGTTTACAGGTTATTACAGCCTTTGAGAACAAGCTCGGCGATTTTTCTACTATCCATTTACCTGGAGGGGGTGGCTTTGTTTTAACCGCTAGATCAATTACAAACTGCTAAAGAACTATCTTTAACTCACGGCTTCCAGACAATTAAAACGCTTGCCTTTAATCTTTAGAGTTACTACAAGCTGTAGTGGCTGTAAGCGTTTCAGGGAAGGAGGCACAGCCCTGAACACAGTTGTTTTTGTGTGCCTAACTTGAGATTAGCAACTCTATTTCAAAAGGGACAAGGGTAGTTAATAGAAATTTGCTCAGCTTAAACGAGGTTAATATACTGCAGCATATTTTAATCAAAGCCACTGCTGACAAGCACTACCCCAAATTAGCGTAACGTGCCAAAAGCAGATTGACCAGGGTGGCTGCTGTGGTTCGTTGGTGTTGATTGGGCCGTACCCACCAACCCTGAACGGTATGCGGCGATCGCCAGAGTTCTAGATGCTCGATAGACGGGTCAGCGTAGAAGCTATCATTCCCAGCACCGAGAAAGCTGGAACTCCAATGGGTGAAGTAATCATGGCTAAAGCGATGGATGGGAAAACTGTTGTACAAAGGGACGCCCCAGCCATCGAAAGCAAGCAAGGCCCGGATCTTTCCCCCCAATTGCTGCCAAGCCCAGGCAGCACCGGCTCCCCCCACCACTCCAGCACTAAAACAAATGAGGACAAGAGAGGATTGCCTAGAGCAGTGCTTTTGTAGAAATTCCAGCATATGCACTGGCGAGTAAGCTGAGGACGTTTGAGCTGGAAAAATCAAGAGCTTCTGAGAATCAGTTGGGCTTGAACGCTTCTTTTGAGAAGAAATTAAGGGCTTTGCTACTTGCAACTGGGCAATAAAGCTCTCGGTCAGGTCTGGATCATGCACACCGGGACAGATGACGATAGTTATAGACACGAGCCAACTACTCCCAAAGAAAGATTCTCGATTTGCTGCATCTGTATCCCTCCCGAGGGGATGCTACCCTAGTGAACGGGCGGAAACCTATAGGGGAATATTCATAAATTGTTCTCAGTTGTCGGCCCGAACAAAATCTATTACTCCCTAGTCTAGAAATTTCAAAGTAGAGGAATCTTCAGTGGTTGCAACTCCTGAAAAACTTCAGCAGCAGACCGAAGGCCAGCACGGTAGAGACCGGGGTGCTGTTGGGTTGATGGGCTACGGCGAAGTTGAGAGCTACGAAGATTTTGCCAACTATAACGAACAAGCGCTCAATCTCCTCACCGCCAAATTCGCTCCGGTTCCAACTTGGATCTATCCTCCGCTAGCCCGATTATTAGCAATTTTTGATCTGCATGAGTGGGACCACCAGCACAATCACTTTATCTCCCCTCATAATGAAATTTTCGAGCGGCAGCGAGCAGGGATTGAACAACACTTGCAAGCCGAGTGGGGCGATCGCGTCCAGGTATTCAAAGCCTTTAACTTCTGTGCTCCCTTCTTACCGCAGCAGGTTTTGAGCGAGATCAAAGCTCAGGAGTTTGACAAGCTGTTGATTTATCCCTTGCTCGTTGTTGATTCAATTTTTACTAGCGGCATTGCCGTAGAGCAGGTCAATAAAGCTTTGGTAACCCTTAGGGATGGGTCAGAACATTGGCTTAAGGGCACGCGATACATTCCCTCGTTTTATAACGAATCTGCCTACATCGACTTAATGGCGGATTTGGTTGAGGAGAAAGTTGCCAAAGACTTAGCGGTGGCTCATCTGCCCTCTCAAACTGGCATCGTGCTGATGAACCACGGCTGTCCCCACAAAGCGAAAGGTTTCGTTTCTGGGATTGAAGAAAGTCAGGCCCTCTATGACCGGGTCCGTGAGCGGCTAATGCACCGCTACCCTCTGATTTCTGTGGGTTGGCTGAACCACGACACTCCTTTGATTGACTGGACTCAACCGAACGCCCAGCAGGCAGCCAAAAATTTGATTGATTTGGGGGCAACCGCTATTGTCTTTATGCCCATTGGGTTTGCCACTGAGAACCATGAAACTCTGTTAGACGTTCACCACATCATTCATGCCTTGCGGCGTAAGCGGCCTGATGTCACCTACGTCCAGATGGAGTGTGTTAACGATCATCCTGAATTTCTCAAGATGGCAGCAGAGTGGGCAAAACCGCAAGTTGAGGCTCTGCTCAACGGACAAGCCTTGGCTGTGAACCCTACTCTGGCAGGGCAAATGGCTCATGAACACAATGGGCATCATCATGATCACGGACACAGCGGCCATCAACACAATCACGCTCGTTAAGTAAGGCCTACTCTTGCGGGAAAGTTGAAAGTTTCTTTGAACTCTCTCGCGTCAGTCTCTATCCCTGTATACATTAGAGAGCGGCGTGTTGCTGGGTAGATCCTCTACCCAGCAACATGCCTGAAGAAAGTGCGGCCACCGCAGCAATAGGAATAAATCGATATGAGCTAAGGCTATCTAACACCTTTTGATAAACTTAAATCATACAGAGGCCGCTGCTTACCCATAGGGAGACCGCTAATCATGCACTCGCAATCTCAAAAGTCTACCGTTATCGCGCCATCTATTTTGTCAGCAGATTTTAGCCGCCTCGGAGAAGAGGTGCGGGCCGTAGATGCTGCCGGAGCAGACTGGATTCACGTTGATGTAATGGATGGGCGGTTTGTTCCCAACATTACGATTGGCCCATTAATTGTGGAAGCACTCCGGCCCGTCACGCAGAAGCCACTAGATGTCCACTTGATGATTGTAGAGCCTGAGAAGTATGTAGAGGATTTTGCTAAAGCCGGGGCAGATATTATTACAGTTCACGCTGAACATAACGCCTCCCCCCACCTGCATCGGACCCTGTGCCAAATCAGAGAGCTGGGGAAACAGGCAGGTGTCGTGATCAATCCCGGTAGCCCCCTAGAGTTGATTGAGTACGTTCTCGAGGTTTGTGATCTAGTACTACTGATGAGCGTTAACCCCGGTTTTGGTGGTCAGAGCTTTATTCCTTCTGTAATACCTAAGATCCGGCGGTTGCGGAAAATGTGCGACGAGCGGGGGCTTGACCCTTGGATTGAAGTGGATGGTGGCTTAAAAGCTAATAACACTTGGCAAGTCTTAGAAGCGGGAGCCAACGCCATTGTGGCTGGCTCTGCTGTCTTTAAGGCAAAGAACTATGCCGAGGCAATTGAAGGGATTCGTCACAGCAAACGTCCTACCCCAGAACTGGCAACCGCATAACTGAACTCTTTTTCTTTTTAGAAATACAAAAGGCGTTCCATCACTTTGGAACGCCTTTTGTATTTTTACTGATTAAAAGCCTAATCCCACTTTAGTGGTGATGACCATGGCCACCAAACCACTTTGCTGCTACAGCTCCTAGTGCAGCGCCAACCAGTGGGTTACTGAGAAACTTCACAATGGCCGGCTGATCAGCTAGCACTTCCTGGAAGATATCAGGATGGCTGTGATAAACAAACCCTGCTAGCTTGCTGACGTCGTCCGCGCTCATCCGCTTAGGGTTATGAGTAGACAATCCTAACTGCCGTTCTAGGTCGCGATCGCTGAGACCTCTTTTCTTCAAATGCTCGAAGAAGTCCCGTGCTACATCATCGCGCTCGTTCGGTTTAATTTGGGAAATAGCTTTCTGTAATTCGGGCTCCATCTGGCTTGATGGAATCTGATCTGGGTGAAACGAGCGGCTGAATAATTTGTGCCGCTCATTGCGAGAAGAGCGCTGAGCAAAGTCATCAAAGTTTTGATAATTGCCAAGAGACTCAGTTGATTCACTATCATCTAAAGATTCAACATTGCCTTGAGCCAAATCATTCATGACTTGGCGCTTATACTCATTAGAGCTAGACATTTCCCTATCTCCTAAGACCAAATTGAATTATTAATTATGTGAACTTATTACCACTTACCTGCTTAAGTTAACGCAGCCTTGTATTCGATCTGCTTAGACTGATTTTTATACTGAGCAGTTAATACAAGCTGCTTATCCGGGGCATACATTAGTACTGTCAAATCCTGGTTAGGAAAGTTGCGATGGAATCCTTGTACCAAAGATTTTGCTAGGGCTTTAACTTCGTTCGGGCGAACCTGACGGGTAATGACAACACCCAACTTATCGTTATCGCGAACGAAAGCGTCTGTAAACAGCCCTTTGCCAGTTTGGAGAACCCAACTAGCAAAATTTTGCCCTGCTGGTGTGTTCCCTTGCTCAAGCTGTTGGTAAGCTAAACCAGCATTAGCATTTGGTGCATTTGAGCTAGTAGGTCGATCAGCTACGTTCGTGCAAGCTGAAGTAATAGTAAGGACTAAAACCAAGGTTAAAGCCGTAAGAATCCTACGACCGCGTTGTAATAGTTCCACTTTTATCTCCTGAAGCCTCATTAGATTGATTCTTACAAGTATCAAGCATCTCGTACTTTAAAAAAGTAAAAAGGTCTAGATAGATTCCTTAGTACCTAGACCCCTTAATAAAACAGCTGATACCCGTCTAGTTAAAAACGTCTTTGATCTTGTCTTTTACGTCTTCTTTAGTGTGACGTGCTTCACCTTTTGCCTGGTCTCCTTGTCCCTCAGCTTTCGTTTCAGGATCACCAGTTACATTTCCTAGAGCCTCTTTGGCTTTACCCACGATATTCTCGCCAGTAGCCTTTCCTCTTTCTTCTGTACTCATTTTTGCTCCTATGCCTTTTACAGCATTCGTTTTACTTAAACGTGAATTTTCAAACTTAAGTTATGTTCACGTGATATAGCTCGATACTATAAAATCTTTCCCCTCATGCCATCCCTCCTAAGTCATAGGCACGTTGATGTGGGTACTGAATCAATTTTAGATTCAGCACAACCTATGAAATCACCTTTCCAGTCCTCAATTTCGTCTATTGAATAAGCCCCTAGCCAGAGCTAGGGGCTTATTCAAAATTGTGAGAATTGGTTAAAAGTTAGTTTGGTGCAGTTATCAGCACTAAGCTAACTGAGTGGCTGAACGAATGGCTTTATCAACACAGAGTTTTCCGTAGACTTCAGCTTCTTCATAAGAGTAGAAGCAAAAAGGTTCACTATACACATTGCCTTGGGAATCAGCGTAATCAACAACCAAACCATTCCGTTCTTTAGAAATTACAACGTTCCAGCTCTTGTAAGTCATTATCTCAATCTATATTCCCTTGTGTTTAAGTATTGAACGTTGGTGGTACCAGAAATCTTCAGTTGTGTTGAAAAAGTGTACTTATCCGCTAACTTCAAGCACTAAAATAGTTTAATATTTTAGGCTGCTTGCTGTTCTAATTAAAATTTGCTTCTGTAAGCTTTAACCCGATAAGCCGTTAAAAAGCCTGATTTGAGGATACTAAGAGGTTGAAAGTTAAGGATCACTCCTGAGATAGAAAGGAGGTATCAATATGCTTTGGAACTGCTACAGTACAATCGAGTTTAATTTTTTGTTCAGATTTAAGTTGTGGCTTCTGTAACACTTCCAACAATTCGATTTCTTCAGCAACCAACTTCTCAAGCGTGGGTTGAGCAAGCCATTGCTAGCCTGAATGTGGTTTTACTCGATCACTCTCACTGCGAACGAAAAGCAGCAGGAGTTGCATTGAATTTGCTGTTTCGCTATCCGGCCCAGAGCAAGCTGGTTCACCTGCTGACAACTGTAGCTCAAGAAGAGTTGATGCATTTTGAGCAAGTGAACCAGTGGTTAGAGCGGCGGGGCATTGCCTTGGGGCCATTACCCGCCCCTCCCTATGGTTCAGGTCTTAGTGCCCAAGTCCGCCGCTGTGAACCTGAACGTCTGCTGGATTCATTATTAATTTGTGGTTTGATTGAGGCTCGAAGTCATGAAAGATTAGGGTTGTTGGCAGCTTACTGTCCCGATTCAAACTTAGCTAAGTTCTATCAGAGCCTAGTCGCTTCAGAAGCTCGGCATTATGGAGTGTACTGGACTCTGGCAGACACGTACTTTGAGCGTTCTACAGTGGCTCAGCGGCTAGAAGAACTGGCGCAGGTAGAAAGTCGGTTGCTTGCAGCCCTGCGCCCCGAGCCGAGAATGCATAGCTAGGTGGATTGCTACTGCAATTTTTTTGTTCGCTCCTGGAGCAGGCAAGATCGCCTTGCTGCTGCCCAGGTAGTTGGTTCTGTCCTAGCAGAGTACGGCTTGAGTTGGGAGCCCCAAGCTGCAGATCGGGATGTTTTAGAAGTAAGAAATTCTACCAAGCAACCGGTGGGAGTTTTGGGTAGTTGAACGCCAGGGAAAGCTGGTTGGAACTGGAGGATACTACCCTGTGCCGCGAGGTAAAAGTGCCGTGGAAGTCCGCAAAATGTACCTGCTTCCGGAGGCTAGAGGACAAGGCTTGGGTCTGTACTTGTTGCGAAGCTTAGAGCAGGCACGATCGCGCTACGAGGCTTTCAAGAAATCTGGATTGAAACCGCCAGTGTACTAGTCGAAGCAGTAAAACTGTATGAAAGGAATGGGTACCAGGCAGCTACAGGGGTTGAAACTGCCCGGTGCGATCGCGTTTATGTCAAGTCTCTGGGTACTTATCAGCCTGATACTAGACGTTATTTGACTTGAAAGTAGGCGAGAATACCATTGGCGATCGCTTGGGCCATTTGGCTGCGATGACTGGCTTGAGCTAAATTAGCAGCATCCTCTCGACCGGTGACACAACCAACTGCCACCAGCACTGCCGGAATCGCGCTACTTCGCAGGACATAGAATCTTGCCCGCCGTACGCCGCGATCTCTAATATTGACACTGCGAAGAACATTATTGTGGATTGTACGAGCCAAACGCGCCCCACTCAAAGCACCTGGGGCATGGTAGGTTTCTAATCCATTCACATCAGGGCGACTCATATTAATCGCATTGGCGTGGATGCTGACAAAAGCATCCGCCTTGAATCCTTTACCCTGAGCCACCCGAGACGCCAGGCTGACGAACTGATCATTCGAGCGTGTCAGCACTGCATTTACGCCTCGGTCTTTCAACAGCTTCACAACTTCTGAGGCAATGGGGAATATAACTCGTTTTTCTTGCAAACCCCCTATTCCTACAGCTCCAACATCGCGGCCTCCGTGGCCGGGGTCTACTACAATCACCAAGCTTGCCTTAGGGATCTGCCGGGCTATTGGCTGCGGCGGTGGAACCGGAATACTAGCAGGGCGCGCCTTCGGTACTCGCTTCTCGGGCAACCGCTGAGGTTTGGGAAGCTGGACGAACCAGCGTGTAGAGGATAGTCCCCGCACACGCACTCCCTCAGGGCTTAAGGTGTAGCCAGGTGCTAATTCAACTACGATGCGGGTTGTCTGGCGATTGAACTGCCCTGCCCGAATGACTCGAATCTTTTTATCGATCAGTTGACTGGTTTTAGGTTTTCCAAAAACTGTACCGGGCAGATCAACCACAAGCCGGGTTGGATTTAAAAGTACCTTGGCTGTTGGCCGGACGCGGGCATCAGTGATTAAGTCAAGCCGATCTTGTTTGGAATTGAAACGCCAGTATTTTAGCTTTGCAGCCTCGGCGGTTGGACAAAGTAGTAAAGCACCTAGAAGGCTGGGTAATAACCAGCGTAATTTCACAGCAACATATCCTCGTATGCAACAAACACTAGACTCGTAAGACCAGGATTAGGTTTCTTTCCTGGGGGCTGCCAACGATCAAACCTCCTCTGCCAAGCGTGAGAGAAAAGGAAGCAGCAAATACATCGAAAAGCAGGACAAGTTTGCCAGTAAACTTGCTGGATCACAAGATACTGCTCAAAGGCGCTTTACGTCACATCGGCTAGCTTTAACCAAAAACCATTGGGCGCATCAGGCAATCGCTTGAACCCGCAGCCAGTTTCCAGCCAGATTAGGCCAACCATAAATGGTTAGTTTTTTCCCATTCACACAAGCCTGGAGCTGTTCGTTAACTTGGGGTTGTAGAGTTACCAACGTCCAGATTTGCTCCTGACCTTGGTCTAGGGCTGGCAGGGTTAGGGTATAGTGCTGGGGCTCCTGACAGCGAAATACACCCGTAAAACTTTGCAGGTGTGTTTGTGCCTGTACTGGAGCCGGGAGCAGTTTGAGGGAAGGACAGCCGCCACTGCTAGGGTAAGCATCAGGACGCTCAAGATAATAGCGCTGCCACTGCAACCAATCAGGGTCCCCAGGAACAAGATTCAACAGGGGGACAACTGCTGCTGGCGCGGTTGGATCTTGTAATAGGGATTCTTGAAGTACCCGTACAGGCAAATCCCGAGGCTGACAATTTCTTTGAACACACAAAGCGGCGGCCATTCCGGCGGCTTGACCAATCCCCAGAACCACAGGCTGCAACCGGGTAGCTCCATTGGCAATGTGGGAAACGGAGATATTTTTTTCACAGACTAAAAAACCGTCTGTTTGCCCAGGAACCAGGGCACCATAGGGAATGGTGAAGGGAGTTCCGCTCCAGCGGCCCCCCCAGCGGATAGCCTTGGGTTTTAAGGCTAGATCATAGCCGGGATAGTGGTGGTCGTTGGCATAGTTACCGATGGCGATCGCCTCGACATCACCCGTTCTATTCAGCGGTAGGGCAGCAGCCTGGCCTCCGGTTAAGGGTAAAATATCCGGCTCCTTTATGGTTACTAATCCTTGTAGGCGCCGGCTTTCTCGGTAGTAGGGATGCAGGGCGTAGGCCCCGCCGCCTAAGGAGCCTGGCATCGCTGGAAAAGTACCAGTAGCTAAGCCGTAGCGCCGTCCCAGTTGCGCCTGAATAAAATGAGCAAAGTTTTGCGTGTGCCAGCGAGCCTCTTGTAGGAACTCTAGTTTTGCCGGTTCGGACTCTACGAGCCGCTGCAAGCCCTTGCCATAGTCATTGCCTTGCTGGGGCCAGTTGAGCATCAGCAGGTTACCTGGAAGCCTGCCATAGTTGAGGAACGCTTCCGGACTATAACCCTCCCAAGCCCCCCTAAACTGCTCTAGGTTTGCTTGCGGCATGGCAGGAATCTCTGCCGCTGAGGCTGCCGCAGCAAAATCTCGCAGGAGTACTACCCAGGTAGGAGCCTGAACCGGGTAGCGTTGGGTAAGTTCGTTACACTCAGTAGGCGCAGAGGGTTCTCCCCACTGGGATTGAAGTTCCCAGCCCCAGCGGTGCGGGACTTCGCCGAGAGCTAGCAAATCCCCTAGTTCAGTGCCATCTAGCGTCACCTGAGCGTGGACCGTTAAGCTTTCAAAGCGCACCCCGACAACACAATCCCCTTGCTTCAGCACTTCCTGGGGAGTTTGCCCGGTAATCCATTGGAGGTTGGGGAGTTGGCTCCAATCAGCAAAAATCGCTGCCCCAATCCGGGGGTTGTAAGTAAAGAAGCTAACCCAAGCATGGTCTAGTCCTTCTGGCTGCCGCTGCTGGAGTTCCTGCAAGAAGGCCCCCCAAATCCCGGTTTGAAACGCTGCCAGCTCATTGCCATCCGGGGCACACACCCCTGCTGAGGTAAGCATACCCCCCAACCAGGGATACTCACTGACCAGAACAGTTTTGACACCTTGACGGGCAGCTTGAATTGCTGCTGCTGTACCCCCAGTGCCACCGCCAACCACCAACACATCTGTGACAAGTTCATCCATAACCTATGTCAATAATTCCCCAGTTTCCTGTAGTGCATGTAACCGGCGGTAGATGCCTTCACGGCGCAGGAGTTCAGCGTGGCTACCCACCTCGACGATTCGCCCCTGGTCCAGCACTACAATCTTGTCTGCTTCCCGAACAGTACTGAGGCGATGGGCAATAATCAGGGTCGTGCGAGTTCCCAAGATTGACCGCATTGCTAGCTGAATCGCCCGTTCAGATTCGTAATCGAGACTGGAGGTTGCTTCGTCAAACACTAAAATATCCGGCTCTACTAAGAGGGCGCGGGCAATCCCTAGCCGCTGCCGCTGCCCACCCGATAACCGGACGCCCCGCTCCCCGACAACGGTAGCGTAGCCCTGGGGAAACTCCTCAATGAACTCATCAACCCTGGCAATCCGACAGGCTGACTGGACCTGCTCCGGCGTCGCCTGGGGGTTGCCGTAGGTCAGGTTCTCCAGCAAAGTACCATTGAAGATATCGACTTCCTGGTGGACAATCGCCAAGCGCTGCCGATAGCCCGTGATATTTAGAGTACGAATGTCCTGCCCATCAATTAGAATACGGCCCTGATCCGGCTCAAAGTAGCGGTACAGCAGCTTCACCAGGGTAGATTTCCCAGAACCGGAGCGGCCCACCAAGGCAACGGTTTGATAGGGTTCGATCAATACATTAATGTTGTGGAGTACTGGACGAGCGGGATCATACCCAAACGTTACCTGGGAAAACTCCAGTTTGCCCGTAAAGCTATAAGTAGGGGCAGATTCGGCTTGACCCACCAGAATTGCGGCATCAATGCCAGCCGGTTGCTGCAAAAACTCATGAAAGCGCAGCATGGAGGCATAGCGACGGGCAAAGGTCTCTGCCAGCAGGGTAATCGGCTCTAACTCCGCGTAGGCCATGCTAGAAATTGTCAGGGTCGTAATAAAATGGCCCAGGGAAATTTCTCCGCGGAGGGCAGCAGTGAGCGTCAGAACCAGCACGAGGAAAACACAGAACTGAACGATCGCTCTGTCCCAAGTTTGCAGCTGGATGTAGCCTTTGTGGATGCGGTACTCAACGACTTTAAACTCTCGCTCAACACGTTGATGCTGTCGCGCCAGTTCCACAGCTTCGCTGGCAAAGGCTTTCACAGTTTTGATGTTGGTAATGATTTCGGAGGTACGGCTTTGGGTGTTTTCCATGTAGCGGTCTAGCCGCCGTTCTCGCTGCATCAACTGGTTCAACCCCCGCAACTCGAGGCTGAGAATCAGAATAAACGAGGCCAGAAACAGGACGGCAATCCGCCACTCAATGAACCAGATGACGGCGAAAATCCCCAGCACTCGCAAGAGTTTGGGAACCATTTGCCCAGCAATTTCTGGGTAGGTCCAGGTGTGGTTTTCAATTCCCTTAGCAACGCGGGCAGCAATTCGCCCCGGATTGTGTTCGTCGTAGAACTCTAGCGGCAAGGTGAGAATTTTTTGCAGGGATTGACGCAAATAATCTCGCCGGGTCCGCAGGGAGATGTCCCAGTGGAACCAGGAACTCACCCAGGGTTGAATGGGTGCTCGAACGACAGTAATGACAAAAATCAGCCCCAGCAGTACCGCCAAAGATAGGCCCCGCTCTGAGGACCAGGGTGCCACTCTGGAAATTCCCTGGATTAAGTTTCGCAGCCATTGATCTAACGGTTGCCCCGACAGGACATTCAGAATCTGCCCGATCGCATAAGGAACAAACAAATCCAGAATTTCAAACACACTAGTCATCGCAATGCTGAAGATCGCGATCGCCTGGTATTTCTGGTAATAGCTGAGGACATCGCGAAAGGTTGCCATAGCAACTCCTTGAGAATAACCAGTTGCCAGTCTCCACTTTACCTGCTAGGAAGCTGACACTTTACTCTATAGCAGGGCAAAAATAGGGAGTCTAGGCAACTCGCCGTAGATGGTTAGTACTCAAGGGCCTTTTGGATAGGAGTTAATATTGACGTTCAGCAGGCGAAGGCGGTTCGTTGGCACCGCTGGTTAGATGCGGTCTAGCATGGAACCCCTTGTATGTGGCCGCCAGCGGAATAGTAAAGAGGATTGCAAACACGATATTGAGCACAGCATTCTGCCAGAAACCGGACCACAAAGAAAATGCGGTGTCTGGTACGAACCATGCCGTTAAAGAGACAGTGACCATGTTCC
>JAUJON010000302.1 GCA_030447595.1 Thermosynechococcaceae cyanobacterium YX3bin19 | reverse complement strand
GCAAACTCGCATTTCTTCAGGTCAACTTGCAGACCTGCGTCGTTTATCTTCGCCAGCACCTTCCTGACCTGCTGCTTATGCTCCATAAGCGACCCGTCGGTATAGATCAGTACGTCATTAACGTATGCTGATATAAAGTCGTCTAGGAACTCACGCAGCACAAAGTTGATAAACCTCTGGAAGGTGCTTGGTGCGTTGACTAATCCAAATGGCGTAACCAGCCATTCAAACAGCCCGAATCGTGTTCTGATAGCTGTCAGCCATTCGTCTCCCTTCTTTACCCTGATCCTGTGGAATGCTGCAATGATATCTAGCTTCGTAAACCACTTTGCTCTGCCCACTTGGCGTAGCGTCTCTTGGATCAGTGGTAAAGGGTATCTATCCTTCCTGGTGATCCGGTTCAATGCGCGGTAGTCGCAGCAGAACCGGAGCCCACCACCAGGCTTCTTGACGAACAGAACAGGTGCTGCTGCAGGCGAGTTACTAGCACGAATGAACCCTTTGTCCAGTAACTCCGTCAGTGTCTTCCGCAGCACCAACAGTTCTTCTCTCGACATGCTATATAGCGGACCCCAGGGTACCTGTGGTCTGTTTCCGCTATCATCCTTCTCCAATTGGATTGCGTGATCAACGCCCTCTCTTCGTGGTGGCAGCTTGTCTGCCATATCCTTGTCAAACAGATCCTTGTAGTCGCGTAGCCAATCTGGCAGCTTCGACATGTCTGCATGTGTCTTCTCCGCTAGGGCCTTCGTGATATCTGCCATGCTAGCAGCGAAGACCTCCACCCGTCGTCGTCGTTTCCCATCCGTCAAGCATCTAAATGATGCCGCGGAGACCAGCATGTGGTTGTACCTGGTCCCCTTCTTCACGCTTGTCACTACGTGACCCGTTGTTTTAAATGTGATCTTCTGCTTCCGCACGTCGATCACCGCTTTCTCTCGTGATAGCCATGGGAGGCCCAATAGTAGCTTGTACTCCTGCATTCGAGGCAGGACGTACAGCCACACAGATTGCTGGTAGTGTCCAGCAATGTCCATTTCAACATTAACGATCTCGCGGGTCGTCGTTTGTACCGAGTCTGCGGTCTGCAACCGCCGTGGCAGTATCTTCTTGCGCTTCAGGTGTAGTTTGGTTGCCAATCTGTTGTCAACCATCCCGTACGAACAGCATCCAGAGTCAATCAAGGCATCTACAGATGATAATCCATTCAAAAGTACAGGTAATAAGAAAGGCTCCAAGTCCAAACTCTCCTTTTTCCTCTGACGACGACTTCCGTCAGAGGATGCTAGTTTTCCGACTCGTGATCACTACTAACTAGCCTGTCGCTGGGTGAACCGGTGCGGTTCCGTCGTGTTGAGCCTGCTGATAGGCTGCCGCTGGGTGAACCAAAATGGTTCCTACTGGGTGAGCTGGTGTGGCTCCTGCTGTGTGGGTATGCATTACCCCCGGTGGTTGAGCTTGATGATAAGCTCCTGCTAGTTGAACTGAGGCAGTTCCTACTGTGTTGACTATCTACTGGCAATGCCATTAGCGTAGAAGTCCGTTAGTCGTATGGGCGTCTTGCTGGTCCTGCTGGGCATTTCCTGATGTAATGCTGTTTTGAACCGCAACGAAGACATGCCCCGCTGTCTCTTCGTCGTTGCATGACGTCGTCAGAGACCTATTGAGCCCTAGAGGCTGTCGCTGTGACCGGTGTGGTCATCTTAAAGTCCATTATATTCGGATCTGTAACTTCATGCCTCAGGCATGAACTTCCAGATCCGCCGCTGTTGTAGTTGTTTCCATTGTTCCAACCCTTCCATCCGTTCGTTCGCTTGTTGTAACCACCACTGGTCGTCGTTGCTGCCATTGTCGTCAACTAGCTTGCCCATGACAGCAGTATACATCTGCTGCGGGCTTTGTGTATCTCTATCAAATGATTGTACTTCCAGCTTTGGTGTTCGTCGTGGGTATTCCATCGTCGCAGCCGCAGGTGCCCGTGGCACCTGCAGTGACAGAATCGCTGGTGATGCTGGGGTGGTAGGGTATGGATGTCGTGATAGCATGCTAGTTAAAGCTGCTAATGTCTCTTGTGTCGTTCACTGCTGTTCTCGTATCGACTGCTGGTCAACCTGTTGAGCTTGTAGGAGCAGTAGCATCCGCTGCATCGCTTCGGCTTGGTTAGGCTCCTCGCTGGGAGCCCTGCTGCTGTCTTCGTGGTTGTCCATTTCTTTAGCGACGACGTGGTGGTTTGTTGTGTTAGGCAGGTGCTATAAACAGCTTTGCCGCTCTGAGGATTAGGGAATGTTGAGCTTGTCGTAATGTCAGGAATGCATTAGGATCAACCTTTTAGCTAGCCAAAAGGTTGATCCTAATGCATTCCTGACATATAGTCCGTAAGGATCTCTAATAATAGGTATCCTTCGGCATAGCT
>JAUJON010000301.1 GCA_030447595.1 Thermosynechococcaceae cyanobacterium YX3bin19 | reverse complement strand
ACTGCGACTCCCGCGCGGCGGCGAACGAGACGCCGGCAGGCACGAACGCGAGAAAAGGAAAGTCAGCAGTGAACATGTCTAGAGTTAAGTAGATAAGCGTGAAAATTATAGTCGCGTCATGTTTTAATTCATTCTTTACAATTTGTAATTAGTTAAATGCATTTGCGCCACGTTCAACTAAAAAAGTCAAAAATATATAAAATTAACGAGTGGATAAAACGGGCGAAATAGGTTGATAGGGTTACGGCACCAAAATAAAGGAAATGAGTAATTTGAGGGATGCAAATACCGGACTATTTTGAGCAGATACGAGACTTTCGGGTGCCAGGACGTTGCTTACACGACTTAGGCGATATTTTAGGATTGATTCTGTGCGGTTGTTTGGCGGACTGTGATGATTTGAGCGAGAGAGTAGACTACGGAGAAGATACTATTGAATGTTTGAGAGCGGCATTGGGTTTTAGCTTTCCCAATGGTATTCCTTCAGAAGTGGTATTCCTTCAGAAGCTACCCTGGAACGGATCGTACGAAGATTGAAGGTCCCAGCCCTGGCCGACTGCTTCAAGACCTGCCTGGAAGGACTAACTTTAGCCGGAAAACACCTGAGTATTGATGGCAAGGAACTTAGAGGTACTCCTCCTTTAGGGAAGAAGCACGCTTTAGTGCAGATGGTCAATGAGTGGGCAGCAGCATACAAAGTGAGTTTGGGTCAATTTCAGCTAGCAACGGGTGTAGGACAAGTTTAGTTAAAGCGAGGTAACTTAGGAAAAAAAACATTTTCCTAGCCGCCTCTGCTTATGAATGAAGAAGCCGAATTCAAAGCGTTATACGCACAGTTTGTGACTTGGAAACGCAGTCAAGAATCCCAACAAGACGGGTATGAGTATGAAAAAAGCTTTGCCCAATTCTGTCAGCAGTTCAATAAGCAATTACTGGAACTGGCTACCAGAGATAAGGCAACAGAAACCCAAGAAGCTAAAAAAAAGTCCATACGCGATTTGGAAAAATAAGTGTTCCGGCTACCCATTGCCTAGCCCCACGGGGTAAAGCAGGTTTCCGGATGAGTGCTTATTTACAGGAAAAGGCTTTGTTGGCAGGCCAAGCATTGCCCTTTGATGAAGCGAGTAGACTCATCGAGGAGTTGCTCGGAGAGCCGGTGAGTGATAAGCAGATTGAGCGGGTGTGTCACCATTACGGGCAGGTGCTGCAAACCCAAAAGCAGCAAGAACCGGCCTATCAAGCTGATGAGCAGTTGCATTATGCCATGATGGATGGCTCAATGGTTTTCATTCGAGAAGAAGGCTGGCGGGAGATTAAACTGGGCCGGGTGTTTGCCAAGACGGAGTTGTTGGCGGAAAAGCAGCGAAGCACAATTCGAAAAAGCACTTATGTAGCCCATCTAGGGGGACATGAACCGTTTTTAGCCGAGTTTGACTGCTTACTTTCCGGCAAGCAACAACTAGTGGCCATCGGAGATGGAGCCCGTTGGATCTGGGAGTACTGGGAGGTGTTTCACCCGGAGGCAACCCAGATTCTGGATTATTACCATGTAGTGGAAAAAATGGGACAGTGGGCTTGCCTGCTGTTTTCCGATCCGGCCCAGCAACAGGAGTGGATGCAACTGCAAGAACAGTACCTGCTTTCCAATCAAGCCAACCAAGTAATCGAATCGGTGGCAGGTATTACTTGTCAGGGTGAAAAAAAGAAGCTTCAGGGCTAATTGCTCATTTATTTGAAAAACAATCTTTCCCGCATGTACTACCAGACTTACTTACAAAAAGGCTACTACATTGGTTCGGGAGCCATTGAAGCCGCCCATCGTCACGTGATTCAAAAAAGACTCAAACTTTCCGGACAACGGTGGACGGCCCAAGGACTCCAGCAAGTAGCCAACTTAAGAGTAGCTTACCTGTCCAACCAGTGGGAATCCGTCCAAATTGCTATCCGAAATGCTGCCTAAAATCTCTATTGCAAACTTGTCCTACACCCAATAATGTTATCTTATCCATTTGCTATTAATTTTTTAGCAATTTTAAGAAGCTAAAATTTATGTTGTTTTAGAATTTTCACTATCCCTTTTTAGAATTTTCACTAAAATTCGGAGTCCACCCAACAAGCTACTGTTATAAATGTAATTACTTAATATCTACACCAATACTTCACTCGTTGAGTAAATCCTTAACAGCTTATTAAGAAATGGTGTCGGCTGATGTTGCTCCAAATTCACACAGCGACAAAATTGATTTGGTAATGGCCCTAGCAGGAACGAACTTATAAAAGCTTGATAATCAGACATAATTTGATTGTGCGGAGTAAAAACATAAGCAAAAAGCCCCTAATTTTAATAATTAGGGGCTTTTTGCTTTCGGTAGCCTCGACGGGAATCGAACCCATATCAAAAGTTTAGGAAACTTCT
>JAUJON010000300.1 GCA_030447595.1 Thermosynechococcaceae cyanobacterium YX3bin19 | reverse complement strand
TTGACCATTCAACTGTGTACAGGTGGGTCCAGACTTATGCTCCTCAGTTGGACAAGCGCTGCCGTCGTCATCTGCATCCCACTAGTCACTCTTGGCGAGTGGATGAAGTCTATGTGAACATCAAAGGTCAAGGCAGATGGTTGTCCCGAGCTATTGACAAGCATGGTGACACTTTGGATTTTCTCCTCACGGCTAAACGGGAGGCGGTGGCAGCAAAACGCTTCTTCAAGACGCTCAATGCTGGCAATAGCACAATGCCAAGAGTGATCAATGCCGATAAGCATAAAGCTTATCCCCCAGCTTTTGCTGTTCTTCAGCAGGACAAGACCCTACCAATATCAACCACTTTACGACAGAAGAAATATCTGAATAACGTCAGTTCGGGACAAGGAGGGATGGAACAGATACAGTTGACAGTGCTTAATCCTCAACACATCTGACCACCCCATGCTTAGTCTAGAATCGTTGTTTTGCCATGTCGATGACTTTTGCCAGTGGTTTGGGCGTTGCATAATGAAGAGATGAATTGAGGCTGGTTTTGATGGAATGCCCGGAATGCAAATCCGCTCACATCCGCAAAAATGGGAAGAGGAGAGGTAAGCAAAATCACATCTGTGTTAGTTGTGGTCGTCAATTCATTGACAGTTATGCACCTCCTCAAGGCTACAGTGCTGCTATCAAACAGGAATGCTTACGAATGTATGTCAATGGCATGGGTTTTCGTGGCATCCAACGAGTCAAAGGTGTTCACCACACAACTGTGATTTATTGGGTGAAACAAACCGGACAACATCTGCCCGATACCTACGTTCCGCAGGTAATCCCACAGGTGGGTGAACTGGATGAATTGGAAACTTTTGTCGGTGCTAAAAAAACAAAATCTGGCTGTGGACAGCAGTAGACCATTTTAGTGCAGGCCTTTTGGGCTGGGTATTGGGCGACCATAGTGCCAAGACCTTTGAACCGTTGTGGGCAATTGTCGGAGCATGGCAATGTTACTTCTATGTCACTGACGGTTGGAGTGTGTATCCAGGATTCATTCCACCCGGAGACCAGATTGTGAGCAAGACTTACATGACACGAGTAGAAGGGGAGAATACACGGTTGCGGCATTATCTAGCAAGACTACATCGCAAAACACTCTGCTATTCCAAGTCCGAGGAAATGCTGAGGCATTCAATTCGCTTGTTACTGCACTATCTAAAATTTTGGGATGTCCCTCTCCCTACTTAATTCATCCCGTTATTCAGCAACGCCCAGTCATGCTCACTATTGCAATGAGGGTATCTAGGAATCTAGAAGTTAAGAAAGGCTAACAAAAGCTTTGCTGATCTCAATTGAGGGTCAACAGGTGACTTTTAAATTGTTGGGATGGTGTGCTTTATAGCCACACTACATCTGTAAATCCAGCGACTCTGTTTAGAATCAATTTGAACCATGGGAATCTCTTCTAGGGTCAAAGGCAAGCACAGCCAAAGACTGTGCAACTACCAGCCAAGGACACTGACGAGATCTAAACATCAGAGAAATGCTGACTCTTCAGTCTCCTCTCAACGCCGACGGAGTTAGCTGACGGGCTAGGACTGAGAGATGTCCTTCTCTTGCCAATCTCTTTGTCCTCTGAGATTGATGAAGAGATAAGCCCCACAAAGTGGTTCCTCCGCTCCAGCTTTACCTTCTAGGTGATCAGGAGGTGTGCTGGATTAGGCTGACTTACGTACATTGTCAGACAGTGTACATTCACTTCTGCAGACGAACAATCCTCCCCCAAGCATACTTTTGTGAAGCAAAGGCAAGTGAATTCGGTTAATTTTTCAGGATTACTGGCTGTGGCAACTCGTAATGAGAGCAATTAAGGTGCTAACCAGCCGATCGCGCTCCATTGGCAGAATATCCTTACCATGCAGCATCTCCTGAATAATGATGAAATGCACCAACGTCCCGACGATCACTCTGGCAGTGGCTTCTGGATCAGCAAGCTTGAGGTCTGGGCAAGTGGCCAGGTATCGCGTTAGAACTTCTAGGCCTGGTTTGTCTATGCTCCGCACAAAAGTCTGTGCCAGTTCAGGAAAGCGTCCAGATTCACCAATGATCAAGCGGATAAAGGCAAGATGCTTTGGGGCACCAAACAACTGATCCAGCGCTGTTGTAATTAACTGTCGCAGCACCTTGGCAGGTTCTCCCTCTAGGGGACGGGAACCAAAAATGGCCGAAAACTTTTTCTCAGCCATCTGCTCTATTAGAGCCGTGAACAGTCCTTCTTTATCCCGAAAGTGGCTGTAGACAGTTGCCTTTGAAACGCCTGCTGCGGTTGCAACCCGATCCATACTTGTCGCAGCGTAGCCATGGGTTAAAAACTCTTGCATGGCTCCTGTGAGAATAATTTCCGCTTTCTCTAATGACAACTGACGATCTGG
>JAUJON010000299.1 GCA_030447595.1 Thermosynechococcaceae cyanobacterium YX3bin19 | reverse complement strand
CGGCGCTGAGCCAGAAGTACGGCGTGGAGGTGGACGCCGGGTGGGCGGTGGTGGGTGGCCCAGCCAGAAAGAGATATTCTGGACCCGATGCTGACAACGTCTGCTGGTCCAAAAAGGCGGTCAGCATCTTTTCCAGGGGAGTCCACACCTGTACTGACATTCCTACCTGTACTCGGTTATTAGTCACATCATATAATTCCATCCGCTCATAGAGAATCTCATATCGTTCCCTAGAAATTTGCTCTATCCTTGATTCAATTTCTTGCAGGAGTTGAGACCGTACTTCCACTCCTTTCCGGTCATAAACATAGAGCATAGCTGCTGCACCACTTATTTCATCTTCATATAACAATAGTCCGTACAGTTTTAGGCAAGAGTTAGCAGCAAGGAGGCAGGCTAAAGGAGCAGTAAAAAGAAAAAGGTCGTAATGTTGAGGTGCGACACTTAACAAAACGACCCATGGGCATCCAAGGGATACTTGCCTCAATAATGAGCAAACTTTCCGGCGTAAACAAATGGCAAAGGAATTTCATGGTAGAAGTATTTAGCGTACTATTTTGCCGACAGGGCAAAGCCACCTTTGAGAATCTGGCCCGCTATTCAAAGTACAATGAGTTGACGTTTCGCAGAGGGTTTAGTAAGTATTTTGACTGGCTGGGGTTTAACGTGCAGTTCATTGACTGGTCCAGTGGGGTTTTTATTGGAGTAGTGGATTGCAGTTTTGTGGGCAAGAGTGGAAAAAAGACTTACGGACTGGACAAGTTCTGGTCGGGGAGTGTAGGAAAAGCCGTCAAGGGTCTAGAAGTGAGTGTAGTAGGCTGCATCAATGTAAATTTGAAGCAAACCTTTGTCCTGGAAGCCAGTCAAACTCCCGCTGGCTTAGCCACCAAGGACGAAAAGGGTTATAGCCGAGTAGATTTCTATATGGAACAATGGCTGGACTGCTTACCATCTCTGGCACCGATAGTCTACTTTGTCGCCGATGGATTTTACGCCAAAGAGAAAATGTTTTCTGCTTTTCAAAAAGCGGGTAAACATTTGATTACCAAACTCCGTTTGGATGCGGCCTTGTACTACTTGTGGGACGAACCCCGAAAAAAAGGGCAGCGCGGCCCTTCGCGGAAGTATGCGGGTAAAGTATCCTTTTCCCAGGTAAGCTCCTGGCAGTATGTAGGGCAAGATCAAAAGTATCCTTATCTCGAAGTTTACTCGCAGCGGCTCTATTCCAAACACTATCAACGTACCCTGCTGGTGGTCTTAGTGCGTAATACCAAAACCAATCAGTATATCTTATTGGCTTCTGCTGACCTTACCCAGAATGCCCGCCAGATAGTCGAGTATTATCAACTACGGTTTCAACCCGAATTCATTTTCCGGGATGCTAAACAATTCATGGGACTCACCCAGTGTCAGGCCCGTGATCAAGACAAGCTAGACTTTCACCTCAATCTCTCGCTAAGTGCCGTCAATCTGGCCCGAGTAGCTTTACAGGAGGACAAGTCCTACGCCAACTCCATGAATGCCTTTATCCGAAGACAAACCAACCTGCACATTGCCCGACTCATTTACGAGCAACTTAGCCCTGCTACCTCATTTGACCTGATGCAAGACAACTCTCTTAATCTTCAGTTTTGGCCCAATAAGGCCGCTTAACTTATTCTATAATCTGTACGGACTATTGATATAAAGAAGTTAAAGCAATTAGAATCGTTTGCTCAACACTCGGATGAGGATACTGACGTAATCCAACCACAGTATCTAATTGATCTTCTAACTCAAAAGTATATGTCTCCCACTGCTCGTTAGCTTGAATGTCAATATATAGTGCTCCGCATTGCCTTGATTCCTCCTGGATTAATTTGGGTTTCCCCCAAAATCGTGGAGGATTAGGAAAGGTCAAGCGGCCATAGAATACTGCCGTATATTGTTTTCAAATTCCTCGGGACTCATGTAGCCCAGCGTAGAATGGGTTCGCTTGCGGTTATACCACACTTCGATATACTCGAATAGGTCCTGCTTAGCTTGCTGGCGGCTTTGGTAGTGCTGATGGTAAACCCGTTCCTGCTTAAGGGTGGCAAAGAAACTCTCCATAACGGCGTTATCATAACAGTTGCCCTTTCGGCTCATGGAACAAGTGATTTTATTGTCGTCAAGCAGTTTCTGATAGTCGTTACTGGCATATTGGCTACCCCTGTCGGAGTGGTGGAGCAGCTCCTTATGGGGCTTTCGAGCAAGTAGAGCCATCCGTAAAGCACTCATCACCAGTCCTCTTTCCATGTGCTCATCCATTGCCCAGCCGACTACTTTTCTCGAATACAAGTCCAGCACCACTGCCAGGTACAGCCAGCCTTCTTTGGTGGGGATGTAAGTAATATCAGTGACCCACTTTTGATTGGGCTTGCTAGCGGTAAAGTCCTGAT
>JAUJON010000298.1 GCA_030447595.1 Thermosynechococcaceae cyanobacterium YX3bin19 | reverse complement strand
CATGGTCGGCGGCCCCTCGCCCGAGGGCGTCTAGCACCACAACAGCACGCTACTATCGGGCCATCCTCGTCTACGGGGGTGGGCCTTTTACCCCGATTAACGATTCGACAGGAAGTACGTGTTCATCGAGAATGCCCAGTCCATAAGGACATTCTAGCGGCCACGGAGGGAGTTCGAGAAGGCCAATCAGAAGCTAACACAGCCGATAGTGTAGTTGGCTTCCATAAATCCGTCGCCTCGTGCTTGGAGCTAGGAGTTCGCCTCTTGAAGAACCGCGACGATCTCTGTGTGTAGCTGCCGCAGAGAATCACGATAGGCTTCACTCATGACCGATCTACTGCTCCGAGAATCAACGATATGGTACGCAATAGCTCGCTTATTCGGGGCCCCAATGCCTTTCGAGGCACACCAAGCTTTTACGGCTTCCGGCCTGCCTACATCCGGCAGCTCATCGCTCGGGAAAGACTCGCTCTCCCCGTGTGAGCGGTGCAGCTCCTTGTTCACGGCATCGACGTAGGCGTCTGGATCGACGAAATCTTCGAGAACTACTTGCTGCGCCTCACCATTCAGTAAGCGAAAGACGCGATTATCAGGAATACCCGCCCGCCTCAGTTTGTTGCGAATCTTGTCGCCTCCTGTGTCCGAGTCTACCAGGTAGGCCGTGCGTGGTGCCCCACGTTCGAGCAACCCTATCCCGTGTTCGCTTGCCCCGGAAAGTCCCGGAACTACCTGGAAACCAAGATAAGGGAGACTTGTCGCCTCTCTCAGCAAAGTGGGCAACAGAATGACATCTGATATCCCCTCGACAGCTAGCGCGTAGCGAAGCGACACGAAAGCTAAAGTACTCGCTCCCATGCCGAAGAGCAGAGGGGTGAAGCCCGGTCTTGCGTCGTCCCAAAACGCATTTCGGATCGTGCTGGTTTTAAGGCTGTTTGGTTCAATCATTCGGACGCCTGTTCCCAGATCTTCTGGCAAACATCCCACGGAATGGGTAGTGTAAATGATCTTGGAAGCGACCTCTTGTCTCGCAAACATCTGGATCAGGTCCGCTTGGGCATCATAATGCAGGTGGACCTCAGCTTCGTCGATAAGCAATATAGGGGGAGCTTGCTCTGTGTGTTCTAGGGTAGTAAAAGCTAGTAGTGCTACAAACTGACGTAAACCATCGCTTCGTTCGGCGATACTCACATATGACGTTTCGGTGCTGCCTACAAAAATGTGCAAAACGCCTTCGTCAGAGCGGAGCCGTACGGTAATGCCCGACTGAGACCACGTATTGGCAAAGACTATGCTGAGTTGATGGTTAGCCTTCTCCATCAAGAATTCGACCTGTCCTAGCTCTCCCTCCGCTCTCGCACGTCGAAGCGCGGCTAGATCAAGCTGTGCAACTCGCGCGAGGTTACGAAGTGCAGCAGGGGGATTATCCCCGTGCTCGTCGAGATCATAGTCAGATTGGAGCAACCTAGCATCATTGTCAAAGAGAAGAAACTCGGGCTTGCGCTGGAAAAGGACGCTTATCACAGATTGGCTGAGATCTTTGTCGCTCTCATATTCGATGAGCTCCTTGAATTGCTGCACGAGTTGACGTATGCGCTCAAGGTCGAAGCCAAGCTCTATGTACCTTGAATCTTCTTCACTTTCTAGCACTTCAACGAAGCTACGGGTTCTCTCTATAGTTTCATCGGGAAGGTTCGCGTCATCCACATCGAGCAACTGCATAAGGTCCACGAAATTCTTGGAGCTGTCGGAAGCATCCTCGTCGCCGTCGCTCCTAAACACCAAAATCTTCATTGGCCAGTCTTCCGCAAGTGTTCGCACTGCTTCCTTTCTGCGCTGTAGATTACGCAGAACCTTTGGACTCATCTCAGCATAGAGTTGATTGTTTGTCCGCTTCCCTAAGTAAAACCAGCGAACACTTCCTGCTACATCCAGATGGCTAATAGCCTCTTTATCCGCGTCATCTAAGAGAAACCAAGCCCCTACTATGTTCCTACTATCAGAAACAGCTGCACCCCTTGTTAGCTCTCGTGAACCACCACTGGCTACCAAACTGGGGCGGTTGATGCGATTGAGGTGCGGTAACGAATCGAGTAACGAAGTCTTGCCAGCCTCGTTGGGCCCGACGAGAGCAATTAATTTCCCGTCGACGTTCATCTTCGAAGGGCGCTCAAAACGCTTGTATCCCTGCAAGGTAATTGAGATCAACTGCATGTTGCCCATTGTACAGGGTGGTTTGCTCCCATACGTAGAGCCCACACCGCAGTAAGCGTCCCCACGGGGACCTAAAAACTCGTTGAACCCACCCGTATAGCGTCTGCCACCCGTACGGGGAATGAGGAGGTGGGTATTGCAATATTTGCATCTTTCTAGCAACCTGGGTAATATCTAAGCGTGGGTCCGGCCTCCTGAAGGTAGCTTTCAC
>JAUJON010000020.1 GCA_030447595.1 Thermosynechococcaceae cyanobacterium YX3bin19 | reverse complement strand
AAAATCAGGGTCAGGACAAGGACTATCGATTAAGTAAAGGCTTGACTACTTAGTTTGATAAGCAGAAGCTGCTTTATGAGGCGTCAAGCGGTTAGTCAATAATGAGTTAGGCTGTTTAACTCGTTGGTACTCGTTGTAAACGGTGACTAAAGCTACAAAGGATCTCCCAAGAGATGGTTCCTAAGGCTTTGGCCCAGTCGTCTGCTGAGATCTGCCTCTCACCATCCTGGCCCAAAAGCGTTACAATTTCCCCCTCTTGTAGGTCGGAAATATCAGTGGCATCCACCATCAACTGATCCATTGTGATTGCGCCGATTTGAGCGACTTGCTGTCCTCGAATCAAGATGCTCATTTGGTTAGAAAAATTGCGCGGTACTCCATCTGCATAGCCAATCCCTATTACAGCCAGCCGCATTGATTCTTTTGCTATGAATTGATAGCCATAACTTACCCCCGTCCCCGAGTGAATTGTTTTAACCTGGGTTACCCGTGCTTTGACTTGAAGAACCGGCTTGAGGACAGTAGCTGACTTCAAATGCTCTGCCGGATAAAGGCCATACATCGCTAGACCTACCCGGACAAGGTCGTAATGCAAGTTTGAGTTACTTAATGTGGCGGCGGAGTTGGCTAGGTGCAGCATTGGTAGAGGAATCCCAGCTAACTGGATTTGCTGCACCACCCATTGGAACCAGGTTTGCTGTTGCTGAGTGACAGTCGGATCAAGACAATCAGCCATTGCTAGATGTGAGTAAATGCTGGCAAGAGTTAGATTCGGTAGGCGATGCACAAATTTGACAAACTCGACGGCATCCTGCCAAGGTACCCCTGATCTAGACATGCCTGTATCAATGTTCACGTGGATAGGCAAAGGAGCCTCTAGAGTCTTGGAAAAGACTAATGCTTGTTTGGGTGTACTGAGGCTTGGTTGGAGTTTCCAGCGGGCGATCGCTTGGACCTGTTCCTGGGTGCCGACTGCACCTAAAACTAGAATTGGAGCGGTGATTCCAGCTTGACGCAGCTCAATGCCTTCGGAAATTGTGGCTACTGCCAACCAAGTCACTCCATGCTGTAAAACGGTTTGAGCAACTGTTACAGCACCATGCCCGTAAGCGTCTGCCTTTACCACAGCCATAAGTTCAGTCTGAGGCGATAGAAGCTGCTTTAACTGCTGGATATTATGGGCAAGCGCGTTTAAGTCAATTTCAACCCAAGCGCGATCGCAGGGCGAAGCGTTACTAAGGTGCGATTGACTAACCATTGTGACTAACCTTTTTTAAGCACCGGCAAGACCTGGATAAATTCTCTGCCTCTGAGTAGCAATTCAGCGGCAAGGCAAGACAAAATGTCGAATAACTTCGGCCTGATGAGCTATGCTACCATCTGAAGATACGTTCTTTGTCAAGCATTCATGGGCAAAGTTCTAGTACTAAACGCCTCCTATGAGCCGCTCAACATTACAAGCTGGCGTAGAGCTGTAATTTTAGTTATTAAAGGTAAAGCAGAACAGGTAGAGCACAACGGCAAATACGTTTATACTGAGTTCCCCTTACCAACTGTAATTCGCTTGAGGCATTATGTTCGGGTTCCCTACAAGGAAATTCCCTTGACCCGCCGCAATATCCTACATCGCGATGGACATGCCTGCCAGTATTGTGGCTATACAGGAGACGAACTAACGTTAGACCACGTTATCCCGCGATCGCGTGGAGGCGGGGATACCTGGGAAAATATCACGACCGCTTGCGTCCGTTGTAATATTAAAAAAGGTAGTCGTACACCTAAAGAAGCCAATATGCTTCTGCCTCATATGCCTCGAAAACCTTACAGCAGTTTATACTTCGAGGTTACCAAGCATTTGAGGAGCGGTATCCATCAGGAATGGCAAAAGTATGTTATCGGTTTGTAGTTTCCTGTCGAAGCTAGTGACAGGGATTTTTTTATAGAGATCTCTGCTGTTAGTGGTCGTTTCAAAGTTGCTGTAACACTCAAAAAATGGGCTTAAACAAAAAATGGCGCTCCTACCAGTCTCGCCTGCAAGTAGGAATGCAAAATCCTACTTATTGGAGGTCATTACTATCTAAGGTGATATTACCAAAGATAGAAGTTTGCCTAAGGTAGGGCTGAAGCGTGTTAAATCACTCACTTTTTGCCAAGATCAAGCTAGAGTCATTTTAACCTGTTTAACTAGCTGAGATAGATCTTTACCTACTTTTTAAGCTGATCTGCTGGCCTTACCTATTTATTGACCGTGTTGTTTTCCGCGGTTTAACTATGCACTCACCCTCTTTAAAATCTCTCAATAAACTTGTAGAACTTGGTGCTGTAGACTCCGATCGATATCCTACCTGTGAGTACCCAGCGACCAAGCAAATTCGTAACTTGGAGCAGCGGGTTGAGGGGTTACGGCAAACCCTGGAACGACATCATGGGGAACGGCAGCTAGTGATTTTACAAGACTTTCCTGATCCAGATGCCTTGTCCTCTGCTTGGGTCTATAAGTTAATCGCTGAGCAATTTGATATTCAGTGCGATATTGCTTACGCTGGGACGCTCAGCCATCAGGAGAATATTGCTTTAGTGAGATTGACGGGTTTACCCGTTCAACGCTGGACAAATCAGTCTAACAAAAATCGTGATCTGTCTATCTACCAAGGTTGTGTCCTTATCGATAATCAGGGAACGACCAGCCAGTTAATGGAAATGGTGAAGCAGGCGAACTTACCTATCACTGTCATCATTGACCATCACAGTATTCAAGATGACTTTCAACCTGAGTTTGCTGATATCCGAGTAAGTGCCCGGGCAACGGCAACTATTGTGACCCAATACCTACAAGCGGGACTGGTCAGCTTGGATAGCAGTGTGAGCGACCACGTTAAGTGCGCTACGGCTTTGATGCACGGCCTGCGGTCTGATACGAACCGATTAATGCAAGCTCAAGAAGACGATTTTTTGGCTGCAGCGTATCTCAGTCGCTTCTATGATACGCAGTTACTTAACGCAGTACTTCAGACCTCTCGCTCCAAGCAAGTCATGGATGTGATTGAGCGAGGTCTGAAGAACCGTGCGGTCTACAACAACTTTTCGATTTCTGGTGTTGGTTACCTGCGTTACGATGACCGCGATGCGATTCCTCAAGCAGCTGACTTCTTAGTCACGGAAGACAATGTGCATACGGCGGTAGTTTACGGCATTGTGCACGACGAAGACGAAGAACTGGAAGTGGTGATTGGATCTCTAAGAACCACGCAAGATCACCCTTGATCCGACGAATTTATTAAGGAGGCGTTCGGTCAGGATACTCAAGGACGCTTCTTTGGAGGCGGGCGCTCACTCGCTGGTGGATTTGAAATCCCGATGGGTTTTCTCTCCGGCTGTAACGAGCACTCTGAGTTTGCTCGGCTAAAATGGAGTGCCTACGACATGCAAATCAAGCAAAAACTACTGCGTCTAGTCAATCCGGACGACAGTGCCATTCACACCGGCTGAGGTAATGCAGGTTTGGAAGATTACTCAGCTTTACCTGATTCGCCATGGCATTGCTGTTGCTCGGGAGGAATACACTGTTGATGCTCAGCGGCCGTTGACATTGCAGGGGCGGCTCAAGACTCAGCGAGTTGCCCAGTGTCTTAACGCCCTTCAAATTCACTTTGACCTTATTTTAACTAGTCCTTTGGCCCGAGCTCGCCAGACTGCTGAGATTTTCAAGCTAAAGGACTAGGCTTCCAGATCGAAGAATCTTCAACTCTGGTTCCCGGCGGTAGCTTTGACCAATGGTTAATGTGGTTCAACGCTTGGCAGTGTTCGGGTCAAGTGGCTCTTGCCCTAGTGGGCCACCAACCAGACTTATGTCAATGGGCTGAATTTCTAATTTGGGGAGAATCCAGACAGGTGCTTGAGTTGAAAAAAGCAGGCGTCATTGGCCTAACAGTGCCTAACCAAGTTTCACCGGTGGGAAATAGCTGTTTATTCTGGCTTACACCTCCCCGGCTGCTGCTCTAAGACTAAAACGTTAACGAGGAACACTTTGGTCAAGGGATTAATAGCGTACAATCTTTTTGCTTTATAAAAAGACTGCACTGCACTTGGCGAGCCTGCAGGCGCTTGAACTTTTACCATGCCAGTGCTTCAGGATTGTCGAGTTATTCTAGGTCAAACTTATGTCTACATGTGAGTATAAACCAGGTTTAGAAGGCGTTCCCGTCACCCAGTCCAGTATTAGCTATGTGGATGGAAAGCAAGGGATACTAGAATACCGGGGCATTCGGATTGAAGACCTTGCCGAAAAAAGTAGTTTTCTAGAAACGGCTTATCTACTGATCTGGGGTGAATTGCCAGGCGTCGCTGAACTTGAAGCCTTTGAGCATGAGGTCCGCTACAACCGGCGGGTAAAATTCCGGATCCGGGACATGATGAAGTGCTTTCCAGAAAGTGGACATCCTATGGATGCACTGCAAGCTTCAGCAGCAGCTTTGGGCTTGTTCTACTCTCGGCGGGCCTTGGAGGATCCAGCCTACATCCGGGCTGCTGCTGTGAGACTTTTAGCTAAAATTCCGACAATGGTGGCAGCGTTTCAAAGCATCCGCAAGGGGAATGATCCGGTGGGTCCCCAGGATGATCTCGACTATACTACTAACTTTCTATACATGCTCAATGAGCGGGTACCGGATGAACTTGCCGCTCACGTCTTGGATGTTTGCCTAACACTGCACGCAGAGCACACCATCAATGCTTCCACCTTTTCGGCGATGGTGACAGCCTCAACCTTGACAGACCCATACGCTGTAGTGGCCTCGGCAGTGGGTACCTTGGCTGGACCTCTGCACGGCGGAGCAAACGAAGAGGTGATTCAAACGATAGAAGAAATTGGCTCGGTTGAGAATGTTCGTCCCTATCTAGAGGATTGCTTTGAACGCAAGTCTAAGATCATGGGATTTGGGCACCGGGTGTATAAAGTTAAAGACCCCCGGGCAACGATTTTGCAAAAACTAGCTGAACAACTTTTTGAAAAGTTTGGCCGCGATGAGTACTACGACATTGCCCTGGAAATGGAAAGAGTTATTGAAGAAAGATTGGGTAGTCGCGGTATTTTTGCCAACGTAGACTTCTACTCTGGCTTGGTTTACCGAAAGCTAGGCATTCCAGTAGACCTATTTACACCCGTTTTTGCGATCGCTCGTGTTGCCGGGTGGCTAGCCCACTGGAAAGAACAACTGGAAGCCAACCGGATCTTCCGACCCACGCAAATTTATACGGGTCCCCATGACTTTCCCTACACACCAATAGAACAGCGCCGGACTAATGCTAGCGAGTATTCGTGACTCAAATTCTCCCCATTAACCTTCCCGGGGGTTGGCACACTATATACTAACGAAGGTAGAAAACAATCCTTATGACGCAGGCCATTAAGTGTTCTTCTAACTCAGAACTATGAACCCAGGTATTGACCTTCAAGAAAGTTTTATTGAAACCCTGATCGATTTGGGCTTGCCAGTAGGCGCTGCCAAAGCTATTTGGATGCCCTTACCCATGACTGTGATCATCATTGGTGCAACTCTTGGAGTGCTGGTAAGCGTGTGGCTGGAGCGGAAGATCTCGGCAGCTGTTCAACAGCGAATTGGACCCGAGTATGCCGGCCCTTTGGGAGTCCTTCAAGCTGTTGCCGATGGTTTAAAGCTGGTGTTTAAGGAAGATATCGTGCCAGCTAAGGCTGACCCTTGGCTGTTCACCATTGGTCCAGTCATCGTCGTCTTGCCTGCATTCTTGTCTTACTTAATAGTTCCTTTTGGTCAGAATCTTCTGATTTCAAATGTAGGAATTGGCATCTTTCTCTGGATTGCTTTATCAAGTGTCGCTCCAATTGGTTTATTGATGGCCGGCTATGCCTCTAATAATAAGTACTCTCTGTTAGGGGGTTTACGAGCTGCTGCTCAGTCGATCAGCTATGAGATTCCCCTAGCTCTAGCGGTGTTGGCAATTGTGATGATGTCTAATAGCTTAAGTACAATTGACATCGTGGAGCAGCAGTCTGGATACGGTATTCTTGGCTGGAATGTTTGGCGACAGCCGATTGGTTTAGTTCTATTTTGGATTTGTGCCTTGGCGGAGTGCGAACGGCTCCCCTTTGATCTACCCGAGGCAGAGGAAGAGTTAGTTGCAGGCTATCAAACAGAATACTCCGGCATGAGGTTTGGCCTATTCTATGTTGCCTCCTATGTCAACTTAGTACTCTCTTCAGTTTTGGCTGCAGTGTTGTACTTTGGAGGCTGGGACTTTCCCATCCCGCTCGACCTAGTATCCAGTTGGTTAGGCGTTAGCGAAACAAATCCTACTTTCCAGGTTGTTACTGCGTCGCTGGGGATTACTGCGACCCTGCTCAAGGCCTACTTCTTTGTCTTTGTGGCAATTCTCCTCCGCTGGACTCTACCCCGAGTTCGCATTGACCAGCTACTCGATCTCGGATGGAAATTCCTCCTGCCAGTTGGGCTGGTGAACTTACTGTTAACTGCAGGATTAAAGCTCGCATTTCCTTTCGCGTTTGGTGGCTAGAGCATGTTTGATGAAATTTTCTTAAGCTGGAGTTAGAGATTCCCCCTACTTCGTTTAAAAGAATTAGTCGCAGTTTACAATCATTGACTATGCTTAACTTTCTCAACAAAGTCGGCGACTACGCCAAAGAAACTGTCCAAGCCGCTCGATACATTGGGCAAGGTTTATCGGTAACTTTTGATCACATGCAGCGCCGCCCGGTAACAGTGCAGTACCCCTATGAAAAACTGATTCCCTCAGAGCGCTTCCGGGGCCGTATTCACTTCGAGTTTGACAAGTGTATCTCCTGCGAAGTTTGCGTCCGAGTGTGTCCCATTAACTTACCTGTAGTGGATTGGGAATTTAATAAAGAAAGCAAGAAAAAGCAACTTAAGCACTACAGTATTGACTTTGGCGTTTGTATTTTCTGCGCTAACTGTGTGGAGTACTGCCCGATAACTGTCTCTCAGTTACCGAGGAATATGAACTTTCTACCTATGATCGCCATGAATTGAACTTTGACAATGTGGCAATGGGTAGGCTGCCTTACAAGGTAACGGAGGATCCAGCCGTTACTCCCTTGCGGGAACTGGCCTACTTGCCTGAAGGCGTGATGAACCCCCACGAGGTTCCCCATACAACCCGTCGCGCTGGTCTACGTCCTGAAGAAATTTTGCAACAAATGGAGCAGAATCCTCCGGAACAGAAGGCGGAGAAGGCAAAAGCTTAACTTGATTGGCTGTTGGTAACAGAACGGTAACCGCAATATTAAACTGCAGGAGATTAACCCATCGTGAATTTGGCAGAAGGCGTTCAGATTGTTTCATTCGGCCTTTTATCTTTGATGGTGCTTGGGGCAGCTCTAGGTGTTGTATTACTCCAGAACATTGTTTATTCAGCTTTTCTATTAGGAGGCGTACTAATCAGTATTGCAGGGCTCTACCTCCTACTCAATGCTGACTTTGTCGCTGCAGCCCAGGTATTGATTTATGTCGGGGCTGTAAATATCCTAATCTTATTTGCTGTAATGCTCGTTAACAAGCAGGAGGACTTCGCCTCTTTGCCGAGAAGCTGGGTTCGCCAAGGAGCTACAGCCTTGGTTTGTACAGGTTTGTTTGCTCTGCTCAGCACGATGATCTTACAGACCTCCTGGTTAGGCTTAAACAGCGGTGCAGCGCCAGAAACCTCGACCACGATTCTAATTGGTGAACACCTCTTTAGTGACTTTCTGCTACCGTTTGAACTGGCATCAGTGCTGCTATTAATGGCTTTAATTGGTGCTGTTGTGCTGGCGCGGAGGGAGTTCTTGCCGGAAGAAATTGTCTCTTCAGAACGACAGCCAGTGCTTACCTTGCCTGAACGTCCCCGCCAACCCATGGTGGTATCCAGCGGCACTAGCAGCACCCCTGGGTCTACCTCTGAATAGGTATTGAATTGATTCAAACAAAGGATAATTGAGAGGTTTACATGCAACTTCAATACTTTCTGATTTTAGCCGCAGCGCTGTTTTCAATTGGTATTTATGGCTTAGTAACTAGCCGTAATGTAGTGCGGGTATTAATGTCTATTGAGTTGCTGTTGAACGCCGTCAATCTGAACTTCCTAGCTTTTTTCAGGATTTCTAGATCCACAAGGTATTAAAGGTCAAGTCTTTGCGGTGTTTGTAATTACCGTGGCGGCTGCTGAGTCAGCAGTTGGGTTAGCAATCATTCTCTCTATCTACCGTAACCGTGACACCGTAGATATGGAGCAGTTCAACCTGTTGAAATGGTAGGCTGCGGCTTCAAGCTGCAGTTTAATCTTAAATCTTCAGATTTTAGGCTTTTCTACAGGCGTTCCTAGCTCCAAAAACTAAGTACTTAAACTGCTGCCAAAAGTTCTTTAAGTTAATCAAGTGCAGTTAAAACAAGCGATCATTGCTTACAAAGCAGGGGATGCTGAGGGGCAACGCTGGGCTGATAAATGTGCTCGTCAACTAGAAAATCGTCAGTGCCGGGTTCTTGTAGGTCCAAGCGGAGCTAAAGATAACCCTTATCAGTGTTTCTAGCCTCAGCGACTCAGCCGATTGACTTAGCGAATCGTGCTTGGGGGTGATGGCACTGCTTTAGGAGCTGCTAGACATTTAGCTCCAGACGGTATCCCGATTCTGGCTGTGAATGTTGGCGGGCATCTGGGCTTTTTTAACGGAACCCTTTGAAGCATTTAAAGATACAGAGACAGTCTGGGATCGTCTGCTCGAAGATCGCTTCGCTGTGGAGCGGCGAATGATGCTGCAAGCGGGAGTATTTAAACGTGACCATACAGATAGCATCAAGCAGGATGGCAATCTAACGAGGAATTCCCAGATTGTTTTCTAGCGCTAAATGATATGTGTGTCAAACCTGCCTCGGCTGACCGGATGCTTACCTCGATCCTAGAGATGGAAATTGATGGGGAGGTTGTCGATCAGTATCAAGGAGACGGGCTGATTGTTTCTACCCCAACTGGTTCTGCCTCTTATACAGTCTCTGCTAGTGGCCCGATTTTGCATCCAGGTATGGAGGCGGACGCCGTTACCCCTATTTGCCCTTTAAGCCTCTCCAGTCGATCGGTTGTCCTGCCTTCTGGCTCGGTAGTGAGTATCTGGCCCTTGGCAGATCAGGATTTAAGTACAAAGCTCTGGATGGACGGAGTTCTAGCTACCTCAATTTGGCCAGGACAGCGAGTAGATGTACGGAGGGCAAACTGCCACGCCAAGTATATTATTCTTCGGGAAAGTCACTCCTATTACCAGACTCTTCGGGGAAAAGCTTCAATGGGCAGGAGCCCGGATTCATTACAGTAACAACTACCGAGAACAAGGTCATTGAGAACGGGCAATGTTCTCCTTTGTAATGACTAGCAATTACGAGTCCGGTTTCCTCCTTGACTTCTCGTGCAATTGACTGTTGTGGCATCTCTCTAAACTCTGCTAGCTATAAAGCACCACGATTGATCGTCAGTTCGGTGAACTAAAAAAAATTCTCCGGTTGGGTTAAAGATGGCTGCAGATACACCATAGTTTGGAGTAACATAGCTCAACTTAGCGCGAAAATGTTCGGAAATAATGTCTGGTTTGAAACTACTTAATGATACAGAGTCACTATGCCGACAATACTGGTTTTACTCAGTCATAAAGATCTAAAGACGATCATGATCTGAATCCATGGACTGAGTTAGAGTGCTACGAGGATGCGTAATCCCTGGGATTCATACTTTAAGAGTGAAAGCCAGCCAGCCTCAGTAATGATTGTTAGAGAACTGGAAAGTTCTGCTCCCAGTTCTGCCTAAACGCAGGCGGCAAAACAGGATGATGAACAATATCCTGTCTATAGCCGAATTTACGTTCTAAGCTGAGAAATTAAGATAGCCAACGTTACTGCCCCCAAAAAGGCCATTGAGCCAGCAGGGATAAATTGACGGGTTTTTTTGAACCGAACAGCAAAAATGGCAATCAAAGCGCTTGTGATAATTGCTCCTAATAACAAGCCCCAGCGCTGCCCTTGCCAGTAAACCCAGGCACTCAGGATTAACAATAGTCCTGAAAAACTACCTGAAACAATCGAGGCTTTACTGCGACTTTTAAGGTAGCCGAATAAGCCTCCAACAATTGTTAAAGTTCCGTAAACAATTACTACTACTACACTTAGATTCATGGGTGACTGAGAGACTGTTTGACTGGGATAGTGATCACTAAAAACCTTGAATCTCAAAAAGCCTTTAAATTAAGTTTAATTGTTAATGGTTTGAGCTGATTCGTCAGCAAATTTTGTGGATAGTCAGTATTGTTAGCTACGATGCAGGTAGAACAGCAACTTGTAGCAGTATAGGAAATCCCACATGGCAAAAGTAGCGCTACTAGTTGGGGTGGAAGACTCCAGCTCAGAGTTGGGCTCTCAGTGGGGAGCTGCGAACAATATAGAGGCTCTCAAGCAAGTTTTACAACACCCAGAGATTGGTCGATTTACTGAGGTTAAGACCTTAACAAATCCTGGGCCTGTAGCCTTGCAGCAGGCGATTGAAACTCTGTTTAGCGATCGCCAGCGGGATGACTTGGTACTGCTTTACTTCTCCGGCCAGGGCCTCAAAAGCAACCAGGGCAAGCTCTATTTGGCAACTTCTGCAAACCGTGAAGATCAAGGCAGGCTCGCCCGCTCGGCAACCGTTCCGGCTAACTTTATTCAGGACAACATGAACAGTAGTCGCGCTCACCAGCAGGTGGTGATCCTTGATTACTGGTGGGCAGAAGCTCTCGCTATGGGCGAAACCACGATTCAGGAAGTCAACGGGTCTGCCGGGCTCAATCCTCTAGAGGTTAAGCAACAATTCGGAGGACAGCGTCAAGTCGTATTAATTGCCTCGACCGTGGTGAATGGGTCTCCAAAAACCGGCCCAGCAGAGCTCTCGACATTTACACACTATTTAATCCAGGGTTTGAAGACGGGAGCTGCAGACCTGGACGGCGATGGGGTAATTGCAATCGGCGAGTGGCATGAATATACCAAGCGAAACCTGCAGGCCAGGGTACCGGAAATTCAGTCAGACCTCTACGCTGTGAAAGCAGGCCAGGCGATCTTGTTAGCTAAAGCTCCAACCGAGGATTCTAAGCTGAAGTACCGCCAAGAAGTGGTGCGGCGATCTAAAAGTGGCGAGATTTCAGGCATTGCTCATAGCATTTTGGAGGTCGTGCGCGATCGCTTGGGCTTACTGCCCGAAGAAGCTGCAGCCATTGAAGCCGAGATTCTTAACCTGCGCTCTCAGTATCCTGCCGCAAAGACTAGGCCGAGCCAGCCTGATAGCTCGTCTAAAGTATCTCTTCCCGAGGAAACCGTTGCGCCGCTGAGGCCCAGTCAGAAGCTGGCCCCAAGTAAGGCAGTAGCCCTCCAGCCTACCCGTGCAGAGCAGCCTCAGTCTAAGCCACAGCCCGTCAAGGTAGCCCTGCTGGTGGGAGTGAGTCACTACGGAGCTGGTTTTACCCCACTACCAGGAACGGCCAGTGATGTAGAGGGTCTGAAGCAGGTTTTGCAAGATTCAGGAAAGGGTGAGTTTGGTGAAGTCAAAACCTTAATAAATCCCGATCCCTTGGCCTTGCAGCAGGCAATTGAAACCCTGTTTGGCGATCGCCGACCAGATGACCTGGTTCTGTTTTACTTCTCCGGCCACGGCGTCAAGGATGACAGGGGCAAACTTTATTTGACTACAAGCGCAACCCGTAAAACATCACAAGGTAGGTTGTTCAAGTCTACGGCTGTCCCTGCTAGCTTTTTACAGGATGTCATGAGTGACAGCCAGTCCCAGCGGCAAGTCGTCATCCTTGACTGTTGGTTTGCGGGAATTACTGAGAACTGGTTGGCTGAGGATGGTCCTGTAGATATCAAAGACCAGTTTGGCGGCTCGGGACGCGTTATTCTTACAGCTTCCACTTCTACCCAAAGTATCTTTGAGCAGAAAGGAGCCTATCGCTCAGCCTATACCGACTACCTCGTTGAGGGTTTAGAAACTGGCGCTGCAGATCTAGACAACGATGGGGTAGTTGCTATTCATGAGCTTCATGAGTATACCCGCAGGAAAGTTCAAAAAAGTGCCCCTGCTGCCCAACCAGAAATCTATGGAGCCCAAATAGGTCAGCCGATCCTACTGGCCAAAGCCCCCATTGACGATGTGAAGCTCAGGTACCGTAAAGAAGTTGAGCGTTGTGCTAGCTATGGTGGTCTCTCAATTGTCAGTCGTAGCATTTTAGATGTGCTACAGGAAAAGCTGCAGCTATCGCCTGCAGAAGCCGCGACTATTGAGGAGCAAGTTCTCAAGCCTCACCAGGAATACCAAAAAAAACTACAGCGATATGCACAGGTTTTTGTAGAAGCAATCCAGCAAGAATATCCTTTACAGACCGATGCTCGCAGTCGCTTTCGACGACTACAGCAAGTTTTAGGGCTCCGCAATGAAGATATAACGCTGATCGAAGCGCAAGTTACCCGCCAGGTCAAAGGGGACCAGTCGCTAGCTCAGAACAATAGCTCTCTAGAAGCTTCTACCCCTCAAACTGAACCAGGTTTAGGCAGACCGTCACCCAGTATCTCTAATCCTGTTACTCCTACAGCACCTGGACTAGAAAGAAGCTTAATTCAACGGGTTGCTCGACCATGGGCTTGGCTCAGCGATGCTGGCCAGTCTGGAGCAGCTAACGCAGCAGCTACTTCAACGACCCTCAGCGGCCACAATTTAAACGGTCGTCCTCGTCTTGGCTTCAATGCCAACAGGAACCTGTGGTTGCCCGTCGGTGCAGCTGTGATTGCCATCTTCGCCTGGTTGGGCATAGCCTATGGACTACGACAATCGCAAGGTTCACAGCGGCTGAAAACAATTCAGATGCTGGCGCAACAGAAAAACTACGAGGAGTGTCTCCGCCAAGCACAAGCCCTTTCAACATCTTCCCCGGCAATTCAACGATTACTCCAGCAATGTGAAGCTGGGGTCAATTGGCAAGATGTCCAAGACCAAACCCTTTTGGGATCTTCGGGTACGGTTTGGTCAGTAGCCAGTAGCGCCAATGGGCGCACCCTAGCCAGCGGCAGTAGTGACCAAACCATCAAGGTCTGGGACCTGCAAACCGGGGAACTGCGCCGCACCCTCTCTGGGCATACGGGGCGGGTGGTGTCTGTGGCTTAAGCCCTGATGGGCGCACCCTGGTCAGCGGCAGTAGTGACCAAACCATCAAGGTCTGGGACCTGCAAACCGGGGAACTGCACCACACCCTCTCTGGGCATGACGACACGGTTCGCTCAGTAGCCAGTAGCGCCGATGGGCGTACCTAGTCAGCGGCAGTAGTGACCAAACCATCAAGGTCTGGGACCTGCAAACCGAGGAACTGCACCACACCTCTCTGGGCATACGGGGCGGGTGGTGTCTGTGGCGCTTAGCCCTGATGGGCGCACCCTAGCCAGCGGCAGTAGTGACCACACCGTCAAGGTCTGGGACTTGCAAACTGGGGAACTGCGCTACACGCTCTCTGGGCATAGCGATCCTGTTAATGCCATTGCCATCAGTCCCAGTGGGCAAACCGCCGCTAGTGGCGGTGAGGATCAGACGATAAAGCTGTGGGATTTGCAGACAGGAGAGTTACGCCGCACCCTGTCAGAAAAAGGGAGCGATGTTTATGCAGATCGCCTTTGCCAGTAATGATGTTTTTGTCAGTAGCAATAAAAATGGCGAAATAAGGGTTTGGCGAAAGCGATCGTGATCGCTTGTGGTCTGCTCTACAGCTGTCTGGGAGGGATTGTTAAGTCGGCCCAAGCCCAAGTTTTAGCTGTAAGCTCTGCCGGTTGCGCTGCTGAGACTTTCAACCGCAAGGCAGCCATATCCGTTTGAAATAGCTCATCACCAGTCGTAGCGGCACCTCTGTCTGCTTGCTCCCGTTAACTTGTCAAACCTGGTTTGCCGGTGATACTACCGTTGAGTTAGCTGTCTCAAAATACCAAAAGGCTGCTGTTGGCCCAAACTATTTCAACAAGTACCTGACAAAATTCCTCCTTATTTGTTGATTCGCGACTAGGAGACCATGGAGCTAGAGATTTTGCAGACAGCGACTATATATTACAGTTGTAGATAGCCAGAGGAGTGGTTCGCTTTTGGTAATGGTAGTATCGAGCAGTAGCTTGATGAGCTCTGCGCCAATAAGACCAGTGCAAAACGTGTTCAAGACGCAGAACGTGGGAAACAAGAGCCTAGATACCCACCGTTTCATCTCCCAAACACTCAATTGGACAACAAACCTCGCACCGCTTTGAACGAGACCAGGCTGCCAGTGGATGCGGTCGCCAAAGGGGTAGTCCTGTTGACAACAGGTTCAGCTTGATGCCGCAGGATTGAGAGAACTGTTTGAGCAGCCAGGACGAGGGTGATGTGTCGATACCAACCGTGCCAGGAACGAACTTCGTATTCTCTAAACCTAGCTGGTCTTTAGCGAATTTAAAGCACTCCTCGATTCGCCACCTTTGCCCAGCTATTTGAGCCATCGTTTCTAGGGTGGTATTGTTCTTAGCAAAAACTTGGTAGTAGCTGATGAAGCGAGGGTCATCAGGGTGTTCCAAACAGCGACGAAACAGCAGCCAGCGTTGGCAACCATCTGATTTGTCACAGTTAACGGCAACGCGTGCCCAATCATAGTATCGTTCTCCCTTGCTGCCAGCTCCACGAACCCAGGCGCTGCCACTGCTGAAATCTGATTGTGGCACTAAATCTTCGGCTCGGTAACGCTGCCAACCAATAACTACAGGCTGCTTTTTGTTGACTGTGAGTAGATAGGGAAGTTTGTGCAGTCTTTTCCAACCACCACCAGAACGAACCGTCGTTGCCATACACCTCGTCAGCGACAGGCAAACTGGACGAATTCCCTCATTGATTGCTGATTCCAACATCTGCTGTGCTAGTTGAGGTTTGGTCGCAAATTCAACCGCTTCTGGAATCGCCGTCTTTTTACGTTTGCTCTGGTCTTGCGCGCCATGAACGGGGAAGATATAGGCGGCGATCAATTAATGTCTGCCCTTTGATCACTGATATAGGACATAAACACACCCACCTGGCAATTCTCCAAATGTCCAGTCGTACCGTAGTACTGTACCTGCACGCCTACTGATTGCTCTCCCTGCTTGAAAGCCTGTTTCATCAATTGCCAAAATATCTGTCTCGCTCTTCAAATGCTCCACTGCATATTGCCTAATTTCTGCACACGGCATCTGCATTCCACTGCGCTCGTCTAATAAATGCTGCAACCGATAGGGAGTACTGTATCCTACTTGTTCAGCCATTTGCCAACCGTTTTTACGTTCAACCGGGCTTAGTAGTGCCTGGATATAGTTGAAGGCTGCAAGACTTGCTTCAGAACGAGCAAAATGTTTTCCAGTTTTGCTGAAATGTTTTGAGTGTGGCCTCCCATTCAGACAGCGCTTCTAACGCTTCCCCGGTTAGGAACACGTTGGATGTATCTAGCATTGCTAAACTGTATTTACTTATAAATATAATTTAGACTATCTACAACTGTAATGCTATAGCGAGCTAGCCTACCCATTTTAAGGTGTAGACATAGGCATCCTCAGCGTTTGAACCTTCACCGCTCTTGCTAAGTAGCTACCTATTCCCTAGGTAAAACTCGAACCTCACAAGTTCCTCATTTTTATCATCTAACTTTAAAACTCATGTTCACCCAGTCCTTTTGGCGTGGGTTGGGGATTGAGCAATCTTACTTATTTTTGAAAACCATAAATTTACGCTTTATTGAGACTTTAGACATAAAATGACTAACTGTCCCTGCTGCTCCGATCAGCTTCTACGTCATATTGGGTCTACAGGTGTCTACTGGTTCTGCCGCAACTGCTGGCAGGAAATGCCCAAGTTCGATCGAGGATTCATAGATTTTCTGCGGCCTCTGTGCTAACTCAGTTGCCAATTCGGCAAGTGGTGCGTCCTTCCAGCGAGCGAATCGGGACATCCGCCGGGGAAGCTACAGCTCCCTCCACCTGTGGCGAGGTGTGGATGATTCAATCCCTCTGGGCAAAGGATTTAAAATGCAGACGATACCAGATACTACAAGCCACAACATCCAAAGCACTCAACAGACAACCTGTTGCATTGTTGGAGATGGGCCTGCTGGCGCAGTGTTATCACTCCTCTTAGCCCGTCAGGGCATCCAGGTAATGTTGCTGGAATCGCATCACGATTTTGATCGCGACTTCCGGGCGATACTATTCACCCATCTGTAATGGAAATTATGGCGGAGCTTGGTCTTGCTGATCGCCTGCTCCGACTTCATCACTCTAAGCTGATCAACTGACGTTGAGAAATTCTGAGGTCTGTGATATTCACGGCAGACCTCAGCCGCCTGAAAGCCCGCTATCCTTACATTGTGGTCATGCCTCAGGTGCAGTTCCTGAACTTCATTGTCGAAGAAGCCAAACGGTTTTCCAACTTCCAGTTGGTATTGAGGGCAAACGTACAGGAGCTCATTGAAGAAACCGGGATGATCGGGGTGCGCTATCGAGGCCATGCCGGCTGGCACGAGTCAGGGCACTGCTGACGGTGGGTGCAGATGGTCGCCACTCTCACTTGCGTCAACTCGCAGGCTTTGAGCCAATCAAGTCTTCGCCGCCGATGGATGTACTCTGGTTCCGCCTGCGCAGACCAGAGGAACCTGAAGGGTTGAATGGTCGCATCGGTCGTGGTCGTTTCGTAGCTATGTTGGACCGGACTGATTCCTGGCGGATCGCCTGTGTCATTCTAAAGGTGACTACCAAAAAATTCGCGCGGCTGGCCTAGAGGCGTTGCGACAGGCAGTGCTTGAAGTGATACCAGAGAGTTTGGCGATCGCGTCACTCAATTAAAAGGGTGGAGCCAGGTATCGTTTCTCTCGGTTGAGTCTAGCCGTTGCCCGCTGGCACCGCCCTGGACTGCGTTAATCGGGGATGCCGCTCACGTAATGTCTCCTGTTGGCGGAGTTGGCATTAACTACGCAATTCAAGATGCTGTTGTAGCCGCAAATGTGTTGAGCCACGCCCTCAAGTCTGGCCGACTTCATCCTGGCCATTTGGCGATGGTGCAGCGCCAACGCGAGCTGCCGACCCGGGTCATTCAAGCGTTTCAAGCCTTGATGCAGAAGCGATTAGTTGCCCGTGCGCTTGACCCAGACCAGCCATTTACCCCACCTGTTTTCTTACGCCTGCCAATTTGCGCGAGCTGCTGCCACGGCTAATTGCCTTAGGGATTTTTCCGGTTCATCTCAAGCATCGGACAAAGCAGTTGAGCTAAGTTCAGCGTGAAGAACTTCGCCTGCTGAGTTGAATTCTCTGACTTCCTCACAAGTTCCTCAAGTTGTTCACCTAGAGTCAGAGTAAAGTGAGCAAAGTTTTTAAGCCACTGCTCATTGACAGGATAATTTAGGAGGCTTGCAGTAATGGTTCCTCTACCTTCGGAACAGTCGGCTGGATTCACTGCCAGTATGTGAACACGACTAGACAGGTTCAGATTACCCGGATTACTGATATTGCCAACGGGTACTTTGAGCGGGTTGTTTTTCCAGGACAATGTCTTTTGTTTACAGCGTTGCCCTCCGCTCGGCTAGAAATTCATACCTACACCCAACCCAGTGCGATTCTCTCCAGACACCGTTCCCTGTGATCGCCTCCGCATCAATGAAGCCAGTCCATCAGTAATTTCTGGCGTGAATCCCCAACAAGTTCAGCAGTTCAACGGCATCAGCAGGAAGAGCATTACTTAGGAACTCATGTAGCTACTTCGGGCCAGTCAGTCTGCAGCAGAAACTGACCTTAAATTTGCCTTCCCAGAAAATTTGGTTAGCAGAAGGCTATACAAGCGAAAACATTACTCTCACTCCTAAAGGTTTTCATAGTAACAGAAATTCTTTTTCGATCTGTTTTAATCCGCTTATTCGGGTCTTGCGTCTGACCCAGCCCCGAAACTACTGCAACTGCGGGTTGTTTCGGAGCTTCTCCAAGGAGTATAGCTCCTGGGCTAAATAGGGAGTTTGTAAATAGCGTGTGAATTTGCCGATGGCAGGCAGAGCAGAGGTAAATAGTGGGACCAGGGTCGAGCTTTTTCGCTTAGTTTGCTGTCTAGGAATCAGATGATGAACTGTGAGAGCCCTACTGTTCGCTCACACAGTTCACAGGTCTGAAGCAATATATCCTGATTGAATGTGCAGGCATAGTCATACCCTTAACCGTGCCCCAGGATAAAACTACAGCAGCTCATACCAGTTCACCTTACCTTGGCTCGGATAGTCGTTTGCCTGTTAAGTACAGAGATTTGACAAAACACCGTCTTTTGCGAGGTCCATCCAGCTCGAAAAACAAAGAGATTGATAGGTTCCCAAAGCTAATTTCCCCTGCACCAGCGGAATTACTTCACTGGTGCTCAACGTCATTGCCATGAGGTGAGAGTGAGCATTGATGGGCTCATCTTCCGGAACATCTCTTAAGTGCAAATCATTATGTAAGTAGTGCCCTGACTCAGGGGCTAACTTCCGCAAATAAACCTTGATATCTTCAAGAAGCCTGGCTTCATTTTCATTAATGGCCAAAGCAGTTGTGGTATGCCGGGAGAACAGCAAAACCTGACCATCTTGAATTGGGGCTGCCGCAATTAGCACTCGACCTGGGGCGTAATGTTATAGATATTGATCCCCTGGTTCGTTTCTAGTTCAATAAGCTGATTGATAACGGGCATTGGTTACTTGACTCACAGTAGTAAGGACAAAGAATATCAGCGCAGTTCACTGAGCTATGCCATCCTGGGTCAACTAAGAACTATTGTCACATTTGATAGGAGCCAGGATGTAGTATCTACAACCACCGACAAAGGTTAACCATGCTTACCTTAAAAGCAATCAAGCTGGGGTGAGACAACTTCATCCCAGCGCAGCTTCTTGATGGATTAGCCAGCACGGACGATAAATTCAAGAGAACTTGATTTCAAGTCACCGGCCACAAGAACTTCTCGTTTTCACCGCAGACCGCTTCTCTAGGTAGAGGAGCAAACAAGGCTGTCCAGTTACGTTGGAACAAACCAGGTTATCTGTAGGAGCCTTTGCAGGACAGGCCATGAGTGAACTGAACCAAACTATGCTTTTATTTCCTCTCATGGCTGTGGCTGCCCTCATTGGCCTAGGGCTAGTATTGCAATTGCGTCGCAGGTACAATCTGCGTGGCAAAACGGTACTGATCACAGGCGGTTCTCGGGGCTTAGGCTTATTAATAGCGCGTGAATTAGCGCGTGAAGGAGCACGTATCGCCATCTGTGCCCGCGATCAGGCAGAGCTAGAGCGTGCTCAGGCCGATCTCAGCCAACGGGGTGCGGATGTGTTTGCTAGACCGTGTGACGTCACGGATCAGGCACAAGTCAACGAAATGGTTCAGGCCGTTGGCGATCGCTTTGGCCCCATTGATGTCCTGATCAACAACGCCGGCATCATCAGGTTGGACCTTTAGAGGTCGCGAGCCCTTGAAGACTACGAAGCGGCCATGAAAACCCATTTCTGGGCGTCCCTGTGTACGACGTTTGCAGTACTACCGGCAATGCGCCAACGGCAATCGGGGCGGATTGTCAACATTTCCTCCATCGGGGGCAAAGGTAAGTGCGCCCCACCTGTCGCCCTACAGCGCTAGCAAATTTGCCTTGACTGGATTTTCGCAAGGACTGCGGGCAGAGCTGCTGAAAGACAGGATCTTCGTTACAACAGTCTGCCCAGGTTTAATCCGCACCGGTAGTCCCCCACCATCGCTTGAAAGGGCAATATCGAGCTGAATATGCCTGGTTTAGTCTGAGTGACTCGCTTCCTTTCACCTCCATGAGTGCTGAACGGGCTGCCCGCCAGATTATTGCCGCTTGTAAGCAGGGTAAAGCAGAAGTCGGCATTATCCCTGCAGGCCCAGATTGCTACTAAATTTCACGGCCTTTTTCCCGGTCTAACGGCAGACTTGCTGGGTGTAGTGAACCGATTGCTGCCAGCAGCCGATGGCATCGGTAGCGAGTCTGCTGAGGGTAAAGATGGTACTTCTGACCTATCACCATCGGCATTGACGACATTGAGTGACCGTGCTGCTCAGCGGGAACAACGAGATCGCAGAATCAGAGCCAAAGCAGGATTGACCTGAAGCTGCCAGGAAAGCGCCAGATCAATAACAGCCTTGGCTGGGGCAGGGACAAGCATAGAATCAAGCCAGCTATCGGTTACCTTGAATAACGCTAAGCTGAAAGCAAATCGCCTAACGGCAAGCACCCGATAGAAGGTTTTGAGATGGAAAGTCGTGCAAAAAGCCGTGCAAGTTATTGGTGGCGGGCTGGCAGGAACCGAGGCAGCCTGGCAGAATTGCCAGAAGGTGGGTATCCCGGTCGTCCTCCATGAAATGCGGCCCCAGCGTCTCAGTCCGCATCACACCCAGCACCTGGCAGAACTGGTGTGCAGTAACTCCTTTAGTGCCCTATCAGGCGATCGCGCAGCAGGCCTGCTACGCAGAACTGCGACAACTGGGTTCAATTGTGATTCAAAAGGCTGACGAACACGCAGTTCCGGCTGGCGGGGCTTTAGCGGTAGATCGCGGTTACTTTAGCCAGGACTTAACCGCTACTCTCAGCCAACATCCCCTCATCGAGCTGCGCCGGGGAGGTCAACAAATTCCCCCTGAAGGTGTTGTGGTTCTGGCGACCGGGACCGTTGACCAGTCCAGAGCTAGCCGCTGACCTGCGCCAGTTCATCGGCCTCGACTATTTCAGCTTTTTGACGCTGCCAGTCCGATTGTGGTGGGGGAGTCGATTAACCGGGAGATTGCTTTCCTCGCCTCTCGCTTCACGATCGCGGGGAAGCCGCTTACCTTAACTGCCCGATGAACCGGGAGCAGTACCTCCACTTCTGGCAGGAGCTCGTTCAGGCAGAACAGGCAGAACTCAAAGACTTTGAGCAGGATACTGCCAAATTCTTTGAAGGTTGTTGCCCATTGAAGTTATGGCCCGACGCGGTGAAGATGCCTTGCGCTATGGTCCCCTCAAACCCGTAGGACTGTTTGATGCTCGGCTTGGCGACTTTCGGGCTCGGAAAATCAAGCCAAGCGGCCCTATGCAGTGGTGCAGCTACGCCAGGAAGATAAAGCGGGCAACCTGTGGAACATGGTAGGGTTCCAGACGAATTTGCGCTGGGGGGAACAGAAGCGCGTATTTCAATTGATTCCGGGACTGGAGCAGGCGGAATTTGTTCGCATGGGGTGATGCACCGGAATACGTTTTGAATGCGCCGCAACTCCTGCATCCCACATTGCAGTTTAAGCGGCAGCCAACCCGACTGGCGGCGGGTCAGTTAATCGGCACTGAAGGCTATACGGCAGCCACTGCTGGAGGATGGCTGGCAGGGACCAATGCTGCCCGGCTTGTGCTGGGGCTTGAGCCTCTAACGCTGCCTGTGACCACCATGACGGGGGCGCTAATTGAGTTCATTAGCTCTGCTTCCCCAAAGCACTTCCAGCCGATGCCGCCCAACCTTGGTATTTTGCCGGATCTACAACGGATTCGCAATAAACAGGAGCGCTATGCCGCCTACCGCGATCGCGCCTTAGCTGATCTCACAGCCATGATCGCTTCTGGCTGCGAGTCAAACCGTTTTAAGATAGCGTCACTGCACGCTTAGCCAGCTTCTCAGACAGAGGTAGAATATGCGGCCGACTCCCATGGCTACTGGTAGTAGCAGCACTAGCTGTGTTGCTGCTCGTACCCGAACCAGCCCTATCCCAGCAGTGGCTGCCGGTTCGTAATGGCAAATTGTTCGGATTAGTGGCATGGCATTGGTGGCGCAGCACAGCGATACTGCATCCTTTCTCATCGTCCATGACAGCAAAAAGCCGGGACAGGGTCGTCTAGCAACCGTCACGACTAGGGATAAAGGGCTTCAGTACTTGCCATTGAACTGGCCGGATAATCAAGAGCCCACTGACCTGGAGGGGCTAACAGCTATCCCAGGAAAATCGAGTTCCTCTTTCATGGCCTCTACCAGTGCTGGGAAGGTGTATCACCTGAGGTTCGATGCCTCCAGTAAAATGGTTCGTCTCCTTAAGGTATTTGATCTTCCGAATGTGCCCCAGGGCAGTGAACTGGAAGGGTTTTCTGTGCAGGAACTGAACAATCAGCTCCTAGCTGTTTGGGCACATCGGGGTGCGGGCCTAGAGACGGCGGTGGTCTATTGGGGGCTGCTGAATCCCAACACTTATCAAATTACCCAAACTGCGTCAACTCGCCTAAAGTACCCTGGCCTGTGTCGACATGAATGTGCGCCATGTATCTGACCTAAAAGTGGACCCGGCGGGTGTACTGTTTATCGCTGCAGCAACCGACCCTGGTGATGACGGACCGTTTCAGTCTGCTGTTTATGTTGCCGGGGTATTTGACGTAGATGATACTGGGGTGGCTCTGCGGCAGAATTCTCAACTGGTCTCTTTGTCTCGCTTTGACGCCCACAAGGTGGAGAGGACTGGAACTGGTGCCAGGTGCAGCCGGGGGTCTCATTGTCGGCACCGATGATGAAAATAGGGGTTCAGCCGTATCCTGGATGGGGCGTTAGGATCGCAATAAAGAAAGCCACAAGGAGGTTCAGCGTGCTCCAGCCCTCCTGCAGCTACTTTTTAGATTGCAGCGTAGATCGAAGAACTGAATCACCAGCTCGGCACCGCTGCTAGGAACGAAGCGTCACCCAAAAGGCCTACTGGACTCCTCCTTGAGCCAGCGGGGTGCCTCAACCCGGAAGATGCCCTGCCCGGTGAAGTCACGGCCAAAGATTACATAGCTCTGACCAAAAGCGTTCTGACCATCGAGGTTAGTATAATTAGCCCCAGGAGCCCCAATAATCAGGTCATCAAAGCCGTCATCGTTGACATCCCCTGCGGTGCTAACTGAGTTACCTGAGGAGTCACCATCGTCAATGCCGTTAATCACCGGCCATTGCTACCATTGAGCTCAGCTAAGTCTAAACTGGCATCAAACCCTTCCCCGCTGCCAAACACTACATAGCTCTCGCCAGCAGAAGTCGCAGAAGTTCGTTCATTCGGACTAGCCCCAAGAGCACCGATCAGCAGGTCATCGAATCCATCGCCATTAACATCGCCTGCTGTGCTGACTGAACCGCCTGAGAAGTCATACTCGCTAATGCCATTAATCCACAAAGCCATTGCTACCATTGAGCCCAGCTAAGTCTAAGCTGGCAGCAAAGCCCTCTTGCTTGCCAAACACCACATAGCTCTGACCAGCACGGTCCTGACCATTAGGGAGCAGCACCAGGAGCGCCAATCAGCAGGTCATCAAAGCCATCGCCGTTGATATCTCCTGCATCGCTAACTGAAGTGCCTGCGCCATTGAGCACAAAGCCATTGTTGCCGTTGAGCTCAGCCAGGTTAAAGCTGGCAGCAAAGCCCCTCTTGCTTGCCAAACACCACATAGCTCTCACCACCAGCCCCAATCAGGAGGTCATCAAAGCCATCGCCATTGACATCGCCTGCTGTGCTGACTGAACCGCCTGAGGAAGTCATACTCGCTAATGCCATTAATCACAAAGCCATTGCTACCATTGAGCCTAGCTAAGTCTAAGCTGGCAGCAAAAGCCCTCTTGCTTGCCGACACCACATAGCTCTGACCAGCACGGTCCTGACCGTTGGCATCAGCAAAAGGAGCCCCAATCAGGAGGTCATCAAAGCCATCGCCATTGACATCGTCTGCTGTGCTAACTGAAGTGCCTGAGGGCCATCTTCGTCAATGCCGCTAAGCACGAAGCCGTTGCCGCCATTGAGTTCGCTAAGTCTAAACTGGCATCAAACCCTTCCCCGCTGCCAAACACCACATAGCTCTCGTTAGTACCTACATTATCCCTGTTAGTAAAACCGGAGGAGCCCCGATAATCAGGTCATCAAAGCCATCGCCATTGACATCTCCCGCATTGCTGACTGAACCGCCTGAGCCGTCAAACTCGTCAATGCCTTGGATAGCAAGCCATTGCTGCCGTCAAGTTCAGCAAGATCCAGGCTGGCATCAAACCCTTCCCCACTGCCAAACACCACATAGCTCTCACCAGCATAGTACTGACCATTGGGAGCAACCAGCAACTCCCAGCGATGGGTCATCAAAGCCATCGCCGTTGACATCGCCTGCTGTGCTAACTGAATCGCCTGCGCCGTTGAGCACAAAGCCATTGCTGCCGTCGAGTTCAGCAAGGTTGAGTTCAGAGGGTGGGTTAAACCTGAGTCATCGCTACCAAGATTTGGGGCTGGGCTTCCCTGAACGATACCAATCAGCTCATCTGGCTCTCCACTGGGCTTGTCTCGGTAGATGGCGGTCCCTGCTGGTAGACCCGTTGGCGGGGAGCCCAAACGATAGTCACTCCGCTGGCCCTTGAGCTGAATGACATCTTCGTTGGCGTTGAAGTCTGTAATCAGGGCATAATCAGCCCTACCAGCCGTTGCCCGGTTGCCGTCGTCATAGAAGACGTCAGTCCCATTGCACCAGAATAAACCTGTCTCCTCCTGCCCCACCCGTTAGGGTATCTATCTCACCGACAGTGGAGCCACCCCCTTGAGGGTGTCATTGCCCACTCCACCTCGAAGCAGGTCGTTGCCACTCCAGCCCTGCCAGCTCATCGTTGCCATCCTGAGCATTGAACACGTCATTGGAGTTGTTGCGGCCCTGGGTAGTGTTGTCCCGGTCGTTAAGGAAGGTGACGGTGTTGGAGTTGAACACCTGTTCACCCACTTGGTTGGCGTTGACGACATCAAAGCTATCCATAATCTCGCTCTGCCCATCGAACAAAATGTTGCCCAGGTCTACTGACGCACCCCTGGAGCGCAGCGGGTTGTCCAGGTCCTCCAGTGCAAGTCCTGCAGCACCACCTGGGTGTCCTGCACCCCTTCAAAGCTGATGAGCAAGTCGTCATCCTGCTGAGTCAACAGCAGGTTCTCAGCGGTTAGCCCTGCACCTCTGAACTGGAGAGTGTCAACCTCGGCAATCACCTCTCTGCAGTAGGTCTGACACCTGCTTCCCCACCAAAATCAGTGATGATGTCTGTACCGTCGCCCCGGCGAATCACGAAGGTGTCTTGACCGCCACCTGTAAGCATTGTCATCTCCTCGGCGGCCTTTGATAGTATCGCTGCCAATACCACCACAGAACGTTGCCCCCATCAGTCCCGTTGATTGCTGCCATATTCAGTTACCTATAAGAGTAGTGCTAAGTGTAATTAGCAAACTTTGTACTGTTTACACTAGGCGGAAAATTATATCCTTGATATAAATTTTTTACTGAGATAGGTTAACGAGATTGAAAGCTTGGTTTAGAAACTAGTTCGTTTGCTTTGAGGTGCTGTAGCTGCTCCTGTCAGGTCTGGGTCATCAGTCGTGTGCGCTCTTACCTATTGCCAACCTCGGGTAACCAACGTTTGGGGCCAGCCGTCCTTGGAACTCCACAACTGCACCTCAAAGCTCGGAGTGCTGAGTAAAAAACTTGGAACTCCAAGAAAAAAGCTTCACCTTTCAAGAAAAAAGCTCGGAGCTTCGAGAAAAAAGCTCGGAACTTCTCCTGTAGAGCAGCAATCTCCGAGATGAATACTTCATCATTCAGTTCTGAACTCCATTCTTCGAGCAAAAGCTTGGCTAGTCTAGCTTGATGTTTGGTAAGACCTTAAAATCACTAGTCTTCTTGCATCAAACCATAAATGAACGGAGGGCTAGCCCCCAATCCCCACTGGGGAGAGGGCTGCATCCCCAGACCCCCTCAGAAAAGTATTCCTGCTTTCGCTCAGCCAGTTTGCTAGGACCTCAATCGAATAGTCGTGATTTAGCCCACTGAGCTTTTGCCAGGGGTTTACCCCTTTATGTGAGTACAACAGTTATAAAACCGATGGGTTCAGACCACGACGAAGTTGATCAACTTACCGGAACGACAATGACCTTCTTAACTTCCTCGGTGAGATAGCGTTGCCCTAAGTTGACTCGCGAGCATACTGCTCTAAAGCATCCCGGCTGGCGGTGGCTGGAACCTGGATGGAGCCACGGGTTTTGCCGGAAATTTGAATCACCAGTGATTTCATCGACGACTAACGCTGCAGGGTCTACGGTCGGCCACGCCTGGGTGTGAACAGATGCTGAATGTCCTAGTGCCTGCCACAACTCCTCGGCAATATGTGGGGCAAAGGGAGCCAGGGGAGTAGGACTAGGGTTTGATGCCTTCGGTGTAAACGGGAGTCTTTGGAGGCGGCGTCACTAAGGGCGTTGCTCAATTTCATCAGCTCGGAAACAGCGGTGTTGAATTGATACTCGCCCTGCACATCTTCGGTCACTTTTTGGATGGCGGTATGCACTGCTCGACGTAAATCTTTTCCCGCCTTGGTGGTTGGGAAGGTTACAACTCCTCTGCGGCGGACTGGCCCTTGCTGTTCACGAATTCCATGACCAATCGCCAGACACGGTTGAAGCGGAACTGGCCTTCGACATCGGCATCATCCCACTCCAGGTCTTTTCTGGCGGCGCTTTGAACAGGATGAACATGCGGGCGGTGTCTACCCCGTATTTTTCCAGAACCGATTCGGTCCACGCCGTTGTACTTCGACTTGGACATCTTCTCGTGAAAACTTCTAAGAGGTTCACCTGTCTGCGGGTCTTTGGGGTCGTTTGGATTAATCGCATCTACCGCAAAGTATTTCCCACTAGCAGGGTTTTGTAGGTTGCCCTGGACCATTCCTTGCGTCAACAGGCGCTGGAAAGGCTCATCGAAGTTAAGCAGGCCGCGATCGCGCAACACAAAAAAGCGGGAGTAGCAGGTACAAGATGGCGTGCTCGATGCCACCGACGTACTGGTCCACTGGCATCCAGTCGTTTGTTTTGCGGATCAAAGACCTGCTGCCCATTCAGGGCATCGGGTAGCGCAAGAAATACCAGGAGTCGATGAACGTGTCCATGGTATCCGTCTCCCGCTTGGCAGGACCGCTGCAGGCAGGACAGGTGGTGTTTACCCAATCCTCTAGCTGGGCTAGGGAGAAGGACCACGCCCGGAAAGGCAATATCTTCCGGCAACCGCACGGTTAAGTCGGCTTCAGGCGCCGGTACCCTACCGCAGGTGGGGCAGTGGATAATGGGAATCGGTGCTCCCCAGTAACGCTGGCGGGAAATCAACCAATCCCGCAGGCGATACTGGATGCGAGCTTTGCCAAAACCTTTGTTCTCTGCGGCTTGGACAATCGCCGTCTTTGCTATCCGTTGAGGCCATGCCGTCAAAAGTCATCGGAATGAACTAAAAACCCAGGCTCAGTATAAACTGCATCCAGTGAATCCGCTGCCTGCTCCGGCTGGGGAACGATGACAGGTTTGATCGGTAGTTGCTTTTCCTGAGCAAATTGGAAGTCCCGGGCATCGTGGGCGGGCACGCCATTACCGCCCCAGTACCGTACTCGTAGAGCACGTAGTCGGCAATCCAGATCGGAATTTCTTCGCCAGTAAAGAAGTTGATCGCCTTACCCCCGTGGGAATGCCGCGCTTCGGCTTATCTTCCGCCGTGCGCTCTAGTTCGCTTTGCCCTGAAACTTCCTGAACGAAGGCATCGACAGCAACCTGTTGCTCTCAGGTAGTAACGCGAGGGTGAGCGGGTGCTCAGGAGCCAGCACCAGGTAGGTAACCCGTAGACGGTATCGGGTCGGGTGGTAAAGACGCCAATTTTCTCAGGCAAACCAGCCACCGGGAATTCCAGGTAGGCCCCGACCGACTTACCAATCAATTGGCCTGCATTAGCCGTACCCGTTCCGGCCAACCCTGAAGCTTGTCAGGTCATGCAACAGCTGCTCGGCGTAGTCACGTGATTTTGAAAACCACTGCCGCAGCAGTTTCCGCTCTACCTTGGCTCCAGAGCGCCAGGACCGACCTTCATTATCCACCTGTTCGTTTGCCAGCACCGTCTGGTCTACCGGGTCCCAGTTCACCGCCGACTCTTTTTGATAGGCCAAGCCTGCTGCAAAAAACTGCAGGAACAACCACTGCGTCCACTTGTAGTAGTCCGGAGAGCAGGTAGTGACTTCCCGGCTCCAGTCGTAGGACAGTCCCAGGCGTTGGAGCTGCGATCGCATCTGCTCAATATTCTGGTGGGTCCACTTGCTGGGGTGAATTCCCCGGTCAATGGCAGCGTTCTCCGCTGGCAGGCCAAAGGCATCCCAGCCCATGGGATGCAACACACGATCGCCCTTCATCCGGTGGACCCTGGCAATGACATCAGTAATCGCGTAGTTACGGACATGACCCATGTGGAGGTTGCCGAGGGATAGGGAAACATCGAGAGGGCGTAGAACGGGCTGATTACCCTCAGCAGGTGTTTGGTCTAAGCCTTGTTTTTGCCCAAACTTGCTGCCATTTAGTCTCAATCTCGGCGGGGTTGTAACGGTCCAAGGGGAAAAATGCTCCTGCTGCGCGCTCCTCTCTGTCTCAATATTCTAGAGTTCTCACCCCACCCTTGACGACACCCGCAACTTTAGCGCTTCTGGGCCGGGTGTAAATCGAACTGGCTGGATGCTAGAACTTAGTTTGCGGCCCATGAAAAAGTTCTCAAGCGCTATATAGCCAGGGGACTCCATGCAGGTTTTACCGAAGGGGGCGGCGGGCGTAACCCCATTTTAGGCCACCGGCTGGCACGACGATTCAGCTCAAAAATGAGGACAATAGAGGCAGCCTTGTAGCCGCTGGCGCGGCAACTCTTCTTGCCTTAGCTAGAGGCTCTGGAATACCTTCAGGGCAGTAGTTTTTACGCCATCGTGAAAGTGCTCTAGCCTTAGTGGAATGAGAAGCGACCAGCCGGGACAGTCAAGCCAATATTCCCATGAGCAGCTTCGAATTGTGGTGGAGCGGCTAACCTACCATTCTGAGGAATCTGGTTACTCGGTAGCGCGCTTCAAGGCTCCTCGCACCCGAGAACTGATTACAATTGTCGGCAGCTTCTCCAGCATTCAGGCGGGACAAACGCTGCAACTGAACGGTTTTGGCGCGACCATCCTAAATTCGGCCCCCAGTTTCAGGTCGTTCAGTACCGGGAGACGAAACCGGCAACCCTGACAGAGATTGAGAAGTACCTGGGTAGCAGGTTAATCAAGGGGTAGGACCGATCACCGCCAGCGGATCGTTTCCACTTTGGGCTAGAAACTCTGGACGTGATTGAGAATCAGATTGAGCGTCTGATTGAGGTGCCTGGAATTGCCCGCAAGCGGGTGAAGCTGATCCAGACAGCCTGGGAGAATCAAAAAGCAATCAAAGGAGTGATGCTGTTTCTTCAGGGCACGGCATCTCGACCACCTACGCCGTCAAGATCTTTAAGCAGTACGGCCAGAATGCCATTTGCCACAGTTACTGAGAACCCTTACCAACTGGCAACCGATATTTATGGCATCGGCTTTGTCACGGCTGACGCGATCGCCCGCAACCTAGGCATTGCTCCTGATTCTGAGTTTCGCTACCGGACTGGGGTGCTGCATGCTCTCAGTACCGCCGCCGAGGAAGGTCACTGCTTTTTGCCGCAGGTAGAACTGGTTGAGCAAGTGGTGAAACTCTTAACGGTGGCCAACCACCAGCCCGATGCCGAGAGAATTCTGCATCTGACCACCCAAATGGCCCTAGAAGAACAAATCTTGATGCAGGGAGGATTTGGCGACCAGCAGGGAGTATTCATCTGCTATAAGCCTGTGTTTTTTCATACGGAACAGGCTTTAGCAGATCGCCTGAAGCAGCTTTTAGGGCGAAAGGTAACCGTAGATCTTCCCCGCGTTCGCGCCTGGATTGAGCGCTTTACTCAAAAAACTGGGCTAGAACTTTCGCCGCAGCAGCGGCAAGCGGTAGAAATGGCTGCCCAGGAGCGGGTGTTAATTCTCACCGGCGGCCCTGGAGTCGGCAAGACATTTACCACCCGAACTATTGTGGCGTTGTGGAAGGCGATGGGTAAAGCGATCGCCCTCGCTTCCCCGACCGGACGAGCTGCCCAACGCTTAAGTGAGATCACCGGACAACCTGCTAAAACGTTGCATCGCCTGCTGGAGTTCGACCCCAAAACCCTGGGCTTCAAGCGGGATGCTCAAAATCCTCTGCCAGCAGAGGCGATTGTCGTGGATGAAGCCTCCATGTTGGACTTATTTCTCGCTAATTCTTTAGTCAAAGCTGTAGCACCTAACGCTCAACTGCTGCTGGTTGGCGATAGTGACCAGTTACCTAGCGTCGGACCAGGAAATGTTTTGCAAGACTTGATGACCTCCGAGCAGGTGCCCGTGGTCCAGTTGACCCAGGTGTTCCGGCAAGCTCAGGCCAGCAAGATTGTCAGTCATTCCCACGCCATCAATCAGGGAACCCTGCCGCAGTTGGAACCTGTGTCCAATGTCCCCCAATCTGACTGTCTCTGGCTCGGTGCTCAAGAGCCGGAGCATGGGGTACAGGCGATTCAGGATGTGGTTGGTGAGCTGATTCCCAAACTGGGATTTATTCCCGCCCAGGATGTGCAGGTGCTTTGCCCGATGACCCGGGGAGTGGTGGGGACCCGTAACCTCAATGCGGTGCTGCAGCAGTTACTCAATCCGCCTGGCCCCCACAAGGCTGAGATTCGCAGAGGTGGAATGACTCTACGGGTTGGCGATCGCGTCATCCAGCAGGTAAATGACTATAACCGCGAGGTGTTCAACGGCGACCTGGGCACCGTTGCCGCCATTGACTTAGAAGAACAGGAGGTTACAGTGGCCTTTGCCAGCAGTAGTGGCAACGAGGTCTCGAGGCTAGTGACCTACGATAGTGCGGATCTGAATGAGATTAACTTGGCCTGGAGCGTCACCATCCATAAAAGCCAAGGTTCGGAATATCCTGTGGTAATTTTGCCCATCTACTTACAGCACTACATTATGCTCAGCCGTAACTTGCTCTACACTGGCTTAACTCGAGCAAAAAAGTTGGCCGTGATTGTCGGTCCCCGAAGGGCGATCGCCCTAGCCGTTAACCAGGTTAAAGAACACCAGCGCTACACCTACCTAGCCCGTCGCCTGAGCCGCGCTACTCCCGAGTTATAAAATGCTAAGTAGCACTACCCGCTCAACCCCAAGCAGGCAAGGGCTAAAAACTTAAATTTTATGCTGATCTGGATAACCCAATCGCTGTAAGCAACTTATCCCCGCTGCAGTTCCCAGAACTAATGGATGATTGCTACCATCTTAAGATGATTGTTACCATCTTAAATAGATGACCGGGGGCGGCAATGCTAATGCCTTACCCCCGGTTTTTTTGTGCGCCGTTTAGACCCCCAAGGAAGTCTTGAAATAAATGGAAGAGTTGCTCTATTGGTGCCACGAAACGGTGCGCTCCTTGACTCTGAAGCGCGGATCGATTGGCGGCAATGCAGAGGAGCAGCGGGTGCGGTCCGGGGTGCGAGGTGCCGTCGATCAAGCTAGGCGTAGCTAGAACCCATGTTGACTAATTCAATGCCAAAAAGTGGGCAATTTAAATCCATCTAATGGTAATGTACTGCAAAATTAGGCGCAAATGGCAAGCAAGCGAGTCGTGACTATCCGCTTACCCCAAGAAGAGCTGGATAGACTAGAACAGGAACGGCAAAGAACGGGTCGAACGAAAACAGACATTTTGAGAAATTTTATCGGGATAACCCTGCCCCGCGCCTGACTCTAAGTTTTAAGAGAGCATTCCTATTGCTCCATAGGTTTTGATAATCTTTTGATGAACTCAGGTTTCCTAGGAAGGTTGGTGGCTGTTATGCAAAAAAGCGAGTTGGTTGAAGGCACTTGCCGCGCCCCTGCAAGCGGCAATGGTAGGGTTCTGTCTGGCGAATGGTAATGGATTGGCTCAGACGCTCACGGTGCCTCGCAGCCTCACCACCCTCAGCTCTAGTGATGGCGAGCAGTTGCTGTTTAGCAGCCGCACCGAGAGCTGATTACCTACCTTTAGGCCTCAGTTTGTCACTCAAAAAAATCAAGCCTACTGTGGGGTAGCCAGTATGGTGATGCTTCTGAATGCTCTGGGCGTTCCGGCACCCATAGCGCCCGAGTTTGCTCCCCACCGGGTATTTGCTTCAAAGAGAATTTTTTAATCCGAAAACCGAAAAAGTTCTGGCGGCATCGGTGATTGCTCGCCAGGGGATGACACTGAATCAACTAGGCCAACTGCTGGCGACTCACCCAGTCTCCCTAAGGTTTATCATGCGTGGGTGATCTCCGGCTTGCCCCCAGTTCCGCAGCTTGATGGTACAGAACTTGCGAGAGCGGGGAAATTTTGTAGCCAACTACTTGCGACGGGCAATTAATCAGGAAAAAGGGGGGCACATCTCCCCGGTAGCAGCCTACAGCGAAGCAACGGACCGATTTTTGATCTTAGATGTCTCTCGCTATAAAGTATCCCCAGTGTGGTGAAAGCAGCTCTTTGGCAGGCAATGAATACGATAGATGGGTTTCTGGCAAAAGCCGAGGCTTCGTCCTGGTATCGTCAAAGTCCCAGGAAGCGGCTCTGCCCGCCGATCCGTAATTTCTTCGGTCGAGATTATGGGCTGGGTGTCACGACCATTGCTGAACCTCCGCCTCGGCGCACGGGTTCAGCTGCTGCAGTCATTTGTGCCATCTGGGTTGACTATCCTCCCGTTTGCACCCATCTCTGCCACCGGCTCCAGTTGGTGACCGAGGGCAACCAGCTCCCTAGCCGTGGCAGTTTTTTCAAACCCTTGATCCACCTGGGCAATACCATTGTTCCGCTGCGAAAGACGCGGTGCGGCGATCGCCCGCGCCATCCCCTGTTGGAAATCAATTAGGTGGGTGGCAATTCCCCACACAGTGGTAATGATTGTAGAGCCACCGGGAGAGCCAAAGGCCATGATCCGGCCATCGGGGGCAAATATAAGAGTCGGCGCCATACTGCTTGAGGGGCCGCTTACCGGGTTCCGGACTATTAGGGTTGGGAATATCAAAGTTAAAGTCGGTCAATTCGTTATTCAGCAGGAAGCCGTAGCCGGGTACCTACATTCAGAGCCGCCCGTCTGTTCAATCGTTGGGGTGTAGGCAACGACATTGCCAAAGCGATCGGCAACTGTCAGGTGAGCTGTGAAAGGCCCTCGCGGTGGTCAGGAGCTTATCGGGCTGGCTGTCGTTGTCCGGCTAGGCTTAGGTCCTGCTGGTGGGGAAGAAGTTTCAGACCTAGCCTGGCAACTGTTTCTCGCTGGCGGGGCTTGCGCCGCAATCAGTGCTCGGCGGGCTTTAGCGTAAGCTTTACTAGTTAAGCCAGCCGTCGGCAGATCGACAAACTCTGGGTCTCCCAAGTAGGCGCTCCGGTCGGCATAGGCCAGACGCTCACTTTCAATCAGGTAGTGCAGCCACCTTGGCCCTATCCAGCTTAGAACCATAGCCCTCTAACAGGTTGAGCGCCTGAATACTGGTGATGCCCCCACTGCTGGGCAGGCCCATGCCGTAGAGTTTTGTATCCTCGGTAGTTCGTTGCCACCGGCGGGCGAACCTGCACATCGTAGTAGTCCAGGTCCGTCAGGGTCATCTTACCTGGCAGCACTCGAAGGGGGTTCTGGACCGTGGAGGCTGCTGCACGTTGCCACAATTGCTTTGCCGATGTCACCCCGGTAGAACACGTTAGGACCCTTTTGGGCAATCAGGACGGTAGAGTTTTAGCCAAGTCGGGATTGGTACTTTGTCTAAACTGCAGGGACTCGGTCCGCCGGAAAGAACAAAGCACGGGTAGAACAGAAACGCGGCAAAGCGCTCTGGTTTGCCCCAAAAATCGAATGTAGGTGGCATTAGCTCTAAAGCCTTGTTCAGCCAGGGCGATCGCGGCCTCAGCACCTTTGCTAACGGCATCTTGCCATAGCGATTGAGCGCGCCTCGCTCAGGTCAGGAGGGTGCCAGGAACTCCGTCTGGCGCCCCACTACTTACGCGGTTTGGCATCACAGGCAGGTTCTCCCCTGTTGGAGTGTCGGGGTCCTGGAACAGATTAGGACTGGCAGACTGGGGCGCTGTTTCTCGGCCATCAATGGTGATTACTCGGTTTTCTGCCTTTAAGTAAATCACCATGAAGCCACCACCACCGATGCCTGCCTCAAAAGGGTCTGCTACACCCAGAGCGGCTGCAGTCGCCACGGCTGCATCCACTGCATTTCCGCCAGCCTTGAGAATTTCGATGCCCGCTTGAGTCGCATATTGATTGGCTGAAGTAACTACACCGTCTTTACCCCTAGCCGTAGCTGCTCCAGGCGTCTGTTGGCTTGCCTGTAGCTTCGGAGCAGTAGTGACAATCAGCCCCACACACAGGAGCAACATTATGGTGACTACTACCCGTCGTCGCATGTTCAACCCTCTATTTGCAGTCAATACTAAGGCGTTGTTAACCACTGGTCAATCAACGCCTTAGCTGCTCATTGTATTACTGCTTAATCGGATCACAGCTGCAAACAGCCATGCGAGTGTAAGTTAACGTTCAGCCTTGCTGCCGTTTAAGGGCGTTTGGGACTGAGCTGGTGTTGTGGCTCTAAAAGGTCCTGGTCCACAGAAATGCATGGACATTACTGGTTTAAAGGCCCAGTGATCCGGGGGCACATCTGTAAATGGTGTAGGTAGAGTTTCCGCCTGCTTCTGAGTACAGGCTTGAATAACCTGCTCGCGGGTCGGATTCGCTTGAGCGGTGGGGGTGCCTGACTCAACGCGGTTAGGACTTTCAGCCTGGACTGGAATTACTGAAAAGGTTGATATAAGAGCTGCTGCGGTGCCTAAGATTTTTAATTTCATCATGATCGAATCACCCATGAGCCGAGTCTATGATTTGAGTGTAGCAATCGGAACGCTGCTTCAGCTGTCAATGACACGACTTATAAAGGGCTCCAGTGCTGGCACTAGCTGAGACTCAGACTCAACCTACAGTCTAGTCAATTAACTCTTTGCCTCTAGCTAGATCTGGTTTGGACATCCAGCAAAGCCATGACGCGATCGCGCTCTTTGCTCACCCTGGTTTCATTGCCTTGCTACGCAATTTTCCTGGTCTCCCAGTGCTGTAACTCACCCACTGTCATCGTTCAACTATTCCTGATTGGTTATCTCAGGAGGCGGGGTAGACTCCTGGCCTAGGTGCTCTGCGTCTACAGGGTAATCACCCGTAATTCTCAGGTTGTTCGCATCAACTGGATCATTAGTGTTTCCAGCAATATTCGTTGCGCTCGGATTCTCAACATCTGGGTCACCTCCCATTTGTTGACCTGCTTGCACTTGCGCATCTAGAAGGGCGCTACCACCACTGTAGTTGGTTGATTCTATCGAAGCTTCTTGATCTTCGACTGCTTCCTGGTTAGGCACGCCTGCTTGGTTAGCTATTGATTTATCATTCATTTCACTGATCCTCGTTTACATCAATACCTCAGCTTAAGTGGGATACCAGTGCAGTAAATCTGTCATCGGTATGGCGTTACTGAAGCGAACTAATTCTACTTCCTCAATGCTGACGGCTTGCCAGAAGCGTTTAGCTGAGAAGTTATCGATTGCACAGGTTCGCTGTGTTAGCGCCGTCCTTTCTTTTCAAGATAATGCTGGTGGTAGTCCTCCGCTAACCAGTAGATCGAGGCGGGTTCAATCTGCGTCACAATATCTTTGTCAAATCGGCCAGTGTGTTGCAACTTCTCCTTTGACCGTCTCGCTGCTGCTTCTTGCTCAGACGTATGATAGAAAATTACTGACCTGTACTGCTCCCCCCGGTCTGCACCCTGCCGATTGAAACTTGTTGGATCATGGAGGTTCCAAAATAGATGCAGCAGCTCGTCATAACTCACCACAGACGGGTCGTACTCCACCTGTACCACTTCTGCATGTCCGGTAATTCGCGCGCAGACATCTAGATAAGTAGGATTTTCAAACTGTCCACCCATGTAGCCGACTGAAGTACCAGCTACCCCTTTAACTTTGCGAAATGCTGCTTCCACGCCCCAAAACAGCCTGCCCCAAATGTCGCTTCCATCTTTCCACCTAGTCCATTAAACAACGATTCGGTAGTGTGAACCTTGCCCAGAGTGAGTCTGCTTACAGCTTACGCCGAGTTGGTCTAGGGCATTTAGTGCCGCTTTATCTCAACGAGCGATCGCAGCTCCTCTTGGGAAAAATACCCCAGCTAATTGTTTAGTAGGGAACCAAAATTCCATCTGCACTGATGACATATTGAACGCCATCCCGTTGGACTTTGTCGATGACTAAACCAGCTTCACGGGCTAAGTAAACCACTCGTCAAACCCCTCAGGGACTTGTTCTTTCAAGACTAAGCTTCCTTGAGAGTTAACTCGGTAGGCATTACCCACGTAGCCAGTGCGGTCATAAAGCAACTGGTGGATGTATTGGTCTAGTTTTACTTCATCTCGAATTTGAGGCCGGTAAAAGCTTTGATTTGCTCTTCAACTCCCATTGCCTGCAGGCGATCGTGAAGCATCCGGCGGTCCCTCTGAAGTAAGCATTGCGAGCGGTTTCGTCGCTTAAAAAAGTCGATAATAATGGGTAGTGGCACGCCAGCAATCGTTAATGGCCACCTGCAAACACCTAGACCAACAAAGGTGAATTAAAGCAAGGCGAAGAGGCATAGTTGCGGCCTTGAGAGCTGTATTGCTTGATTTTTATCGGGGAGACAGAGTACCTTCTTGACTGAGAGATAGTCGCTGGCTCATGCTGGCCGCCATCAGCTTGAGGTGTCGCATTTACTTTAGCCTGAGGCTGGGCCTAGTGACAAAGCCTGCTTTGTGGGGCTAACCCGAACCTCACAGCATCTTTTTCCTGAGGACGATCGCCTTGATTTGTAGAAAATTAGAACTTTGATTCATGCTCCCAACAGACCTATTAATGCATCGCTACAGCGGTGAAGAAGTGGTGCCAAAGCGACTACCGATCAATCAGGGGAATTTGGCGATCGCCACTGAGCTGATCACGCTATTTCGAAGCAGCAAAAGGTAGAACGCGGGGTGAACTGTTTACAGCTCCAAGAGTTGGAAGGTGAGTACCGACATCGCATCAAGCGAGATTAGCCCATTTGCTCTACAGCGCTTACAGCACCTTTGAAGTCGTTAGCCCACAGAGCCCAAGATGCTGCGGGCAGCGAATCTTTGCCCTATCTTAACAGGGTGCACCCAGTCCCCGGCAACGAAGGACACTCCACCAGTTAGCCAGTTATCTCACCAGGAATTAACGTGCAGGGAAGTTATTCCTGAGCATGTTAAGCCGGACTCTACGCAGACTTACCAGAAAACCAGATTCTCACTGAGTTTGAGACGCCGACTCCCGAAGTCTGCTGCATCGCTACAACCTGTCTCAGGTCCAGGGGTGTTCTACCGAGCCAGTCATGTTACTTGAATGCTCATCGGAATGACCCCCGGCGAGTATAAACTGTTGTTCCGCTATCTCAAGCTGTTTGGCTTGATGACTTACATTGAGGGGGATGCAGACCACGGTTTTACCCTGACCATTGATGGTCCAACCAGCCTGTTTCAACCTGTCGCTGCGCATGGCTTAGCGCTGGCAAAGCTATTACCGCCCTCACCATGTGACCCGCTGGAGCCTCATGGCGGCTCTGCAAACGCGTGATGCCTATAGTGGTAATGCTCGCAGGGGTCATGGACTCAGACTCTAACTGTGGGTTAGTCAGCCACTATCCTCCAGGCAAGACTTACGACAGTCTCTTGAGGCGAGTTTTGTCAGGCGCTAAGCCAAAACCCAAACTGAATGGGCGCTAGAGCGGGAAGTAGATCTGATTCGATTCCCGGTAGCGTCATGATTCCCGATTTATTTCGCCTTGTGCATCCTGATGGCCGTACCTTTCTCCTTGAGATCGTCGGCTACTGGCGACCTGAGTATTTGAAAAGAAATTTTCTCGCGTCAGGCAAACCGAGCGGATCTCGTCTTAGCGATTTCAGAACGATTGAATTTAGAGAAAGCTGGTGTCAACTTTGCTAACACGCCCGCCCCAAATTATTTGGTTTAGGATAAGCTATTGCCCAAGGCAGTCCTGGAAAGTGCTGGATGAAAGCGATACATACTAAAACTGCGAGTTACAGTGGTCTGTCCTTACATCTACTACACTGCTCTGGGTACCCACTGAGCAGTAGACTTTTTAAGGTCAAACCGTAGTGTATCCCCTCAGAACTGCTGTAAACGTAATTCAAGTTATTTAACAATAGTTTACAGTAGACTAGGAAGTCAGCTGTTCCTGCAGTTACTTTTCAAACTGCCCTGCAAGCGAGACAATAAGAAATACGTTGCCCTCAAAGAGTTTTCCTGTGAATAACGTCCGTACCGTCTCAGATACCAAGCAGGCTAATACCTACACCCGACCGATCAACTCAATCTATCGGCGGTTTGTAGAAGAGCTAATGGTTGAAAATGCATTTGCTAGGGTCAACGAAGACTTTCGCTGATCAATTTACGCCTTGGGCGTTGTTTCATCTTTTTGATCGCTTCATGCAGGGCTATCGCTCCAGCAGCAGCAGACCGCTATCTTTAACGATCTGCCAGGCTCAAGAAACTGACCCTGAGCGCTACCGCCAAGACGCTCAGGGTCACCAGAAGCAATAGCAGCTAAGTCTGCAGATGAACTAATCGCCTGGGTTCAGCAAGCAGTCAGTCTGGAGAATTTAGGGGATAACCTTCAGTCGCCGTTACAGGCGATCGCAACAAATCCTCAGTTCAAATACAGCCGTCTGTTTAGCATCGGGCTGTATACGTTGCTAGAGCTAGCAGAGCCAGAGGTGGTGAAGGATGAACAGCGCCGCACACCAGCACTACACCAGCTCTGTACCGCCTTAAACGTGCCTGAAGGTAAGCTGCAAAAAGACCTGGAGCTATACCGTAGTAATTTGGAAAAGATGGCTCCAAGCCCGCAAAGCAATAGCCGATATGTTGGAGTCAGACCGCAAAAGCGCCAGCAAAAGGGCTCCAAGCACTAATACAACCCCATCCACCGACTCACAGGCACCCAGTGAGGCACCCAATTAAACCCCTGCCCCCTTGATGGTGTTCTTAGGGCTTAGTTATGAGTTAATTCAAGCGTCCGGGATACTCACTTTATGTATTCAGAGTCCCTGATTCGTAACTCGAAACTTTTACCCGGTGACCTATGCCAGCTTCCATCAGCCTTATTCGTGCCCATTCCTATGAACTCAGTGCCCTGCGAACTTCCTGGAAGCACTCCTGGCACCGCTGGGTACTATGGCTGCCTTTATCCAACCGGGCGATCGCGTCCTGCTCAAACCCAACCTACTTACAGGTGCGCGTCCGGGTAAGAGTGCACACAACTCGTCCAGAGTTAATTTTACTGCGTCGCTCAAATGGTGCAGGCAGCTGGAGGTAAACCCTTTCTGGGAGATAGTCCGGCCTTGGTAGCGCTAAGGGTGTTGCCAAGGCAAATGGTTTACTACCACTTGCTCAGGCTCTGGATCTGCCGATTGTCGAGTTTCACAGCAAGCAATATCAAACGGTGAACGAGCAGTTTGGCCACCTGCGACTTTCTCAGGAAGCTATGGAAGCGGATGCCGTGATCAACCTGCCGAAGGTGAAGTCTCATACCCAGTTAACGCTCACCTTGGGTGTGAAAAACTTATTTGGCTGTGTGCCTGGCAAAATGAAAGCCTGGTGGCATATGGAAGCGGGTAATCCCAACCGTTTCGGGGAAATGCTGGTAGAGACAGCGCGAGCGATCGCTCCAGATCTAACGATATTGGATGGAATTATTGGGCATGAAGGCAACGGTCCTAGCGGTGGAGAACCTCGATTTCTCGGTTTGTTAGGGGCTTCCAGAGATGTATTTGCCCTGGATCAAGCCGGGGTAGAAATTTTGCAAGTTGATCCATTAGCGGTGCCAACGGTAGCAGCAGCTCAACGACTGGGTTTAGGTCCTCTGGAACCGATGGACTTTCCACTGCTCAACCCGCAGGAGCTGAAAGTCATGGACTGGCGTTTACCAGATAAGCTGATGCCCATTGACTTCGGTGCCCCCCGAATCATTCGGTCTACCTTCAAGCATCTCTACATCCGCTGGCTCCAAGAGCCGCTTAGCAGTTATACAGGGCAGTAACTCAATAGTGTTATGGGAAGTGTAGCAGCGGATGTAATCAGAGGGTTGGATATAAACCTGCTCAATCTCTTGCTAGTTCCTGGCTGTGGGAATTCGTTATAGTCTGTGATCAACAGCGTCGCAGAATTCTATGCAAAATACTCGTCTTAACAGTTTAGCTGGTAACCTTAGCAACCAGACCGAGCAACTTTTTCGCAATCCTTGGCGACGGCTGGCACTCCAGATAGTTGCCTTGTTGTTTGGCATTTACTTAGGCATCGCGATCGCCTCTATCGCCGGACAAACTGGCTCTCTAGATGTGGTGGTTGCCTTGATCGTCGTCCTTCTATCTGAAGCAATCAGCTCAACGCTCTACAGCCGAAGGTGGAACTTTAAGCAGTCAGTTATTGGCTTCAGCCTCAACATGCTTAAGTTAGGTGTAACTTACGGTCTATTTGTTGTCGCTTTTTTCTTGGGCAGCTAGAGCTGAAAGGGTTGCTACGGTTGATTAAGTTTGCTACCTTGATAAAGCGCCAAAAATTGAGTTCGCCGGGATAGCTCAGTTGGTAGAGCAGAGGACTGAAAATCCTCGTGTCCGCAGTTCAATTCTGCGTCCTGGCATTTATGTTTCAAGCCTCGCAGACCCGATTCTACTAATTTTGCTTCAGGTGATTTGGGGCTTTATAGGTAAGTTTGGGGTAAAAATCGGGGTAAATTACCCCAATTTTTAATAGCGCTGGTCGGGGCAGTGTTAGCAGCCAAAGGGTACTTATAAGTGAGGAAGGGATTGGAGTGATCCTGCCAGTTCAACTAAAGCTTCTCAGAGAGCTGGGGCAGGCGACACTACAAAGCGCGCTCTGAAAAGTTATGGTTCAGGCGGTTGCCGCAGCTCGGATTTCGCTCAACACAGATACCAGCGCCTCTACTTGCTCAGAGCTAAAGACCCCTTCAGGTCCCTGAGCATTTATATCGGTGAAGGGAGACTCGTACAACAAGCCTGGCTCCATGACGCCGTGGTGGGTCAGGTGGTCAATAATCAGGTTAATGAACTCGATCTGATCAGCTGAGGCCGCACATCCAGATAAAAACTTGCCAAAAACTTGTTTGGCGATCTCACGATCTAGCCCAACCAGGGAGCGGATGAACAGCCCTAAGCCTTGACTGATTTGTTTGGCATACTCCAGATGCTCAGGAGTGCCAATGCCAGACTCTAGCAATATCCGTTCTAATTCGCCGAGATCGAGAGCCGTCAGAGGTGTGTTGAATCTGAGCTTGTAGATGGTGAGATGGTTTTCGTGGGCCAGGAGAAACTGCCGTGCTTTGGCGCGGAAGCGATCAAATTCATTGCCGCTCCCAAAACCGGGAATCTCTATAAGGTTTTCAGTACCAAGTTCATCAGCAAAATCTGTGTAAATGGGCTGGCGCTGAGCCTTTTCAATCAATCTGATTAATGATCGCAGACGTTTGCGGACGCGCTCTAGCATCGGAATAGTCACATCTTCCCACCAAGTATCAGCCTGAATTTCTTGGATCAGTTCCATTTGCTCGCGCACCATCGGGATGCTGTCTTTCTCCTCTAGGGCTGCCGTGATCGCTCGCACCTGCTGACTCAGTTGGGTAAATCCTGTCTCAGCGTGCAGCCGTGCCAACTGCAAACGCAGCATCAACAAATCAAAGCGCTTGGCTTCTTCGTCTTCGGCGGGTAGCTCGTTGGGTAACCCTGCCACGCGACTTGCCAGTTCGCTAAACTGTTCTGGCTCTAAGGTCTCCCAGGTGTTTGGTTGGGCGTAGGTTTCGACGAGCTGGCGCTGGGGACGAACGATGAAGTTATCCACGTTCATGGCCGCAACTTCCGTTTGTAGGCGCGCTGCGATCGCCTGCCGCACTTCTGCCTCATACCAATCAGCGTTCTAAGGAGTAACCTTCAGATGGGGGAAGTAGGTCGCGGAGCTTAAACGCTCTGGCATGTCGATGAGTTGCTTCAACCTCGCACAAAGTGTTCATTACCGTATCTATTGAGTTAAATACTCGGTTGTAGAAATGCTTTTCTCGGATCTCCTCCCACACGTGCTCAACGGGATTAAGTTCAGGAGAGTGAGCCGGTTGAAAAAGCAGACGAATGTTCTCAGGAATAACCAACTGCTGTGAGCGATGCCAAGCCGCCCCATCCACTTGCATCACGATGAAGTAGTTAGCAAACTCCCACTGAGACTTGCTCGAGAAACAGATTCATCATTTGGGTATTGGCATCGGGCAGCACCAAGGTCGTCATCTGCCCAAGTTCAGGTGCGACTGCAGCATAGGCATAGACATACTCTCTGACCAGCTGTTTAGCAACCAGGGGTCTGGCTCCAGGGGGGCGCAAGCTTTCATCACTTGCCCGATGCGTCCAAATCTTGCTTCATCAGCAGCCAGTAGCAGCACAGCTCTATGGTCATGGACGCTTCTGGTCGCTAAAAGCTGTTCGACTTGCTGTGGGAAGTTTGCTTAAAGGCAGCTTGCTGTACCGTTGCTGCTTGAGGATGAGCGGGACGTGGCACGAGTTTACGCCACTGGTGTCTCTCCAGTAGCCGGTAGATGAATCGATGAGTCTACTGCTTGGCTGACTTGTTGCTCAAACGCCTGTTGAATCAGCGCCACTGTACTGATATGCCCGGCTACTGCTTGTTCAATAAAAGGGGGCGAGAAAGGCAATTTCGGCTTCCCAACTGAGGTAGCTTCTGCGTCGTCCTCCCTTGCCTGGGGTCTCGATTGCGGCTGAGCCAAAGCGATTGTAATCCGACACTACCTGATGCACAGTGCGAAGCGAGGTGCCTATATGCTTAGCGATTACCTCGGCAGGCCTTGGGTCTACTAAAGCGTTATAGACAACCAGCCACTTTTGCTGTTGCCGGAAGTTGGCGGCACTTTTGCCGCTGACTTGGGCTTCCAGATAGATGTGCGGCTACTCGATGACTCTGGCCATATAGATGCTCTAACTGCGTCATCCAACACAATATCAACCTCACGTCTCGGTTCGCAGATTGGTATCAGTAGTTGGCTCGAGAGTAGCTTCGCCGTAAATGCCGACTCGTTCACTCACTACCCCAGCTCTTTGGGTTCGTTTGTCGAGTTCACCCAGTAGCTCTAGCCGCGCAGTGAACAGTCGCTTGCTGAGGGAATTGCCCAGAGCACCGTCTGTTGTTTCTGGGTTTTGGCTAAAAATTCAGATTTTTTGCAATAGTCGAACAGATAGAAAAATTCCTTAGGCTGGTCGGGGCCGGAATAAATCAGACGTAAGCGGGTGCCCCGCCCAACCATTTGCCAGAATTTGGTTTAGAACGCACCAATTTGAAGAACACCAGGTTTACCACCTCTGGCACGTCGATGCCGGTATCGAGCATATCCACCGAGATCGCAATGTGGGGCGCTTTGTCAGGGTGGAAAAGTTGTCGATCAGGCTTTGCGCATATTCAACTTTGTGGGTGATGATGCGGGCAATTCGCCCCTGTAGTGGGGGTAGTTGGCGTTGAAGCGCTCGTAGATAAACTTGGCATGTTCGTTATTTTTGGCAAAGATAATCGTTTTGCCCAAGCGATCGCCCCCGGCGACTTTCTGCCCCCGCGTCATCCGGTGTACGCAGTTTGTCCACGGTATCCGTGTTAAACAACCACTGATTAACAGCGGCAGCTTCCACCCGATCAGGCGGGTCCTCATCTTCGTTCCACCTCCAGCTCATCCCACTGCTCTTTTTCGTGCTCCGACAGGTCATCATGTTGATGCCTCGCGCTGAAACTTAAGTGGTACCGAGACTGATTTGGGCGGTACCAGAAGCCATCTTTGACTGCTTCTTCTAGCCCATAGAATCTGTCGGGACACCAGTCTCCAGGTTAAACAGGCTGTAGGTGTCACGGTCTATTTCATCTTTTGGGTGGCGGTTAGCCCAACCAGGAGGGCGTCAAAATAGTCAAAAATCGCCCGATATTTTTGGTAGACCGAACGGTGGGCCTCATCGATCACAATCAGGTCAAAGTGACCCACGCCGCCGCGCTGCCCGTCACCCACTGTATTGATTAGCCCCATCATCGTCGGATAGGTAGAGAGATAAACTCGACCTTCCGTATGCTTTTCCGTAACCAGGTTGACCGGGCTGGAGGCAGGTAGGTACTGCTTGAAAGCATTGGTCGCTTGATTCACCAATGCCACCTGATCCGCCAGAAATAAGACGCGTTTCACCCAGTTGCAGCGCATCAGCAGGTCGCTGAGGGCAATTACAGTGCGGGTTTTACCTGCGCCTGTTGCCATAACGACCAGGGCTTTGCGTTCGTTCTGACGCTCAAAGGCTTCGCTAATTCGCCGGATGGCACGGGTTTGCAATAGCGTTCGACGATCGCCGGATTAATGTCTGCGGTGACGGGCGATCGCCGGGTGCGGCGGCGCTGAATCATCAGTTCCAGTTCAGCTTTTTGAAAAACCCTGCACGGGGCGTGGCGGATAGTTAGCCTCATCCCACAGCCAATGCTGGTAGCCGTTGGTGTAGAAGATCACGGGACGTTGAACAAACTGTCGCTCTAGGCAATCGGCGTAAAGTTTTGCCTGTTGTTGCCCCACTTGGGGGTCGCGGCGGGTGCGTTTCGCTTCAATCAACGCCAGTGGTTTGCCCGTCATTAGCCCACAGCACATAATCAACGAAGCCAGTGCCCGATTCGTTAGGCATTCCCTGACGGGAAACTCCCGCTCGATTCGGCTACGCTCACCGAGCGCAGCCGAGGTCGCTCACCGAGCGAAGTCGAGGGAGAGCCCAGCCCGTTTCTTTCAGCAAGAGATCGATGAAGTAGTCGCGGGTTTCGGCTTCGCTGTAGTCATGCGTATCCGGTTGAGTAGCATTGGCGGCTTTCGCCTGGGCAATTTCATCGCGCAATCGTTGCAGTTCGGTTTCGGCTTCGCTCAACGACTATGAGTAGCTGCAAGTTGAGCATCTTTTGCCGCCAGTTGTTGAGCCAGGGCTTGCAGTTGGGACTGAGTTTGGGTGGGAATCGGCGAGGTCTTGGGCAGCAGGTCGGGGTTGAATCTAACATTAGCAGCGGCTTGTCCGTAGCTCTTAGCCCGTAGTTACGGCCGAGCCAATAGCAAAAGTGAAATAGTTCGCGCACCGCAGCGATGCATCCTCTGTGCGAATTGTTTTGCTACTATGAACCGCCAGGTTGCCGAGTTTGCGAATGATATCAAGTTTGGTATGTAGGGCAGTGCCGACCAGGGCTTTGAAGCTGGGTTCAAACAAAAAGGCGCTGAGATCGGTTTTGTAGGGTTGGCAAAGGCTGCGGATCGCACTCAAACACCCAGTTCACTGCAATTTCGAGGGCACGACGGCTATAAAAACAAGCAGTTCGGGGGTCAGAATGGACTAAGGATTCGGCTTTAGCGACGGCTTCGTAAACTTTGGGCCATTCAGCCTGGAGAAACTGGAAATGAATGCTCATTAATGCCCCCTCACCTCGAACGCTGTCCTCATGCCTATCCCAGGCTAGCAGCCCCCTCCTGGGTTTGGCATCTGGTGGTTAGGGTTGCGGCTGTCTGAGCGCAGCCGAAGACAGCATTCTCAGGGCCCAGACAACACGTTTTAAAGGAAGTGTGTTGAGCGAAGTGGTGGCTTTGAGTTGTTCGATTGCTGATGGGTTGGCTACTGAGCCGTGAGTTGAGCCAGAAGCGGCTTTTCTGTAGAGAGTTTGCTGACGTTCAGGACTGAAAATCCCAGGATATTGCCTTGGGTATCCACCCGCTCTAGCACTGCATCGTTGTCTGTTTCTCGCATGTATCCGGGTGCATCACAGAATAAAACTTCTAAAAAGTCTGCTTCTGGATCAAACCAGATTTTTACGCTTTGGGACATATCTGCTCTCCTGCTTTCAGCTTATCTGTAAGGTAGGCAGTAATGATAAAGGCATCGTTTTCAAGATACTTAACGACAACGCAGAGCCATTTATCGCCTACGCTTGTGCCTTCATGGTAACGGTAGTAAGAAGACGGCGTTATCTGTATTGGATCGCCGGACAACTTCGGGGCTATGTAGGACAAGCTCAATTGCAACCTCCATTGCAGCCATTTCTGGATGTGCGAGAATATGCTGTCTTCGCTCATCCATTGAGCCGGATTCTTCGCCCTTGATAGTCTTTGAGAGTCTTTGCCATGCCGGAAATTCTAGACTACAACTCACCTCGGAAGGCACGGTGTTGTAGGGAGGCAAAGAGGGCATCGAGTTGGGCAAGGGATTCGTGGTGAGTGGCTTTGAGTTGCTCAATTGCCTCAACCCGTCGAGCAAATTCCTGTTGGAGATTAATTGGAGGAATAGGAATATCAAGGTTTCTTAAAATGGCAAGATTAATATTTTTTGTGCGCTTTCAGGTGCGGTGGCTTCAAGAGTAGCCTGAAGAAAGGAAAGCCAAGATTGTACATATTCAGTTGAACTCAATCCGTTTGGCTGAAAACCAACAACGCTATCTGGAAAGCAAGCATCAAAGGTCAAAATTCCAGTTTTGCAATGTTGGCAGCAATAGTAATGCAAAGCGTGCCAGCTTTCCACCTTCGGCTCTGTCACAATCCAACTTCAGAATACGTGCTTATATAGGAACGAATATAACGATCACAATTAGAAACATCTCCTGTTTGAATGAGTGGATATGGACCACCTAACAGTTCTGGTGCATTTCTGGGTCTATGTTTTGATATACCCCTATCTAAAACACCAACATCTGAAAACTTTCGGATATTCCATCCTTTCGAATTTGTTACTGGGTTGCCAAACATTTCGAGGAAGATGGATTGGCAAGGCTATCCAGTTGAGACAACGCCCTCCGACGCAATCCTCTAAGCTCCTCCGCTTTATCCAGAATCGCCGCAATTCGTTTTTGTTCTGCGATCGGTGGTAGAGGAATTTAAATCTTTCAAGTTGCTTAGAACTAATATTTGGTTGTGCAACCCCCACCATTGACTGCCAAATTATGGACTGGTAAATTGATGAAACAAGATAATGTTTTAGGTATTTCTATAAACTCTACTAGAGTCAACAATCTTAAAGTTTCCAACACGCTGATTTTGTAAGATTGGCTGAATGCAATTCTCTGAACAACTCCGATCTTACCAGTTGTTGCTCCAGACATAGCTATTAAGATATCTCCAGGTTCAATACAGTAATCTTGCCCTCTACCAATTCTCTCACTTGGTATTCTCGCAGCTCCAGTAATGAAAACCGAGTCATTTTTAAGATCTGAAATTCTTACCACAGGAATTCCTTCATTAGAAAAATCCTCTGATTTAAACGCAAACCCTCCTACTACTCGCACGTAAGTTCCTAACGAAACTTTTCAAGCCTCATCCCAACATCTCCTTTAACTCCATCATCCTCTACCGCCTGAGCGGAGCCGAAGGCAGCAGTATTTGCTTAGTCAGCAGAGTCGGTTGGTTGAGCGAAGTCGAAGACAGCACTGCCTTTCTCATCCTAGGGGCGATCGTTGTGGTGAAGCACCTGAATCAGTGGGTATCGACTATTGATGAGCTTCCATATAGGCTCTCAACAATGCATTAATTTGAGTCTGATAGCCCCGTCCCTGAGACTTAAACCATTCCAAAACATCCTGATCAACCCGTAATGTCACCTGAGCCTTGTTTCTCGTAGTTGGTAGTCCGCGTCGAACTACCGATTTTGCAAACAGTTCCGGTGTAATCTCTGAGCAGTCTGACAGGTCAATTTCTTCATCCGTCATCCTATCCAACCGTTCCCAATCAGTCTGAGAGTTGCTCGAAATAGGTTTGTTGCTCATACTTTGTTGCTCTTCTTGTAGAAACAATGCGAATGCAGTCGTTCTCTCTTTCTGTGTGAACGATCACGACGACTCGCCCACGCAATAAACCAAGTGTGATAAAACGTTGCTCACCATAGTTAAAGCGATCGTCTTCAACCATGACAACATTACCGTCGAACATTTCTGGAACATCCACAAAGTCGATCCCATGCTTACGCAGGTTAGCATCCGCTTAGCTTCATCCCACTCGAACTCCATACCTCAATTGTAACGACAAACTGTAGTTACAAATTCAGCCATTATCCTGCTCGCTCCATTCAGCTATCCAACACCTTCATCCTCACAATGCTCATTTCGGCTCCGCTCAACGAGCAGGTTCTGGCTTCGGCTTCGCTCAGCCAGCCAGTCCTACTAGGGGTGCTCGTTCTTGTCCTACTTATTCCAAGAGCTTGACGTGATCTGGAAACTTGATAGCTAGTTTGCGATCAAACGTCACAACTTGAACCTGCTCTTGAATTGCCGTTGCCACAAACAACGCATCCTAAAACGGATGGCTGGCCTGGACGGCTAACTCCAGAGCCAGATCCCGAATTCGAGGGCTAGGAACGACCTTATCAACCAATGCCTGCGCGTCTTTTAGCACCTCTAGCCCAGTTTGCAGCGCCAAATGCTGAAACTGAACCCACTGCCAGACTACATTACCCAATTCAGCAAATAGTGAATCTGGCACAATAATCTGCTCTGCCGTTTCTAAGGCCGCAATCGCCTGCTCGTATTTATCTTCTACCCGCAACAGAGCATAGGCAAACACCATCGTATCAATCACCATCAAGGGCGGTCTTGTTCTTTCCAACCTTGCATCTGACTAGCCGATTGAGGCGGCAAGGTTTCCCAGCGTTGACGGATACGCTCAATTACAGCACTGCGCTGAACGTAGCGATCTTGGAGCAGATCGCGGATTTCCTGCTCCATCGAGATTCCCTTTTGTGTCGCTAGCAATTTGATGCGATCGACCAGTTCATCGGGCACATTGCGAACTGTAATTGTTGCCATTTCGTCTCCAAGGTCGAGATTCTACCACATACCTCAATGCTAGCAAAATGCTGTCATCGGGATGCAACTGTCTATTTTGCTGCGTTGCTTAACATCTCCTCTAAAGCCTTCATCCCCTGCTGCCTTCGGCTCCGCTCAGTCAGCAGTATTTGCTTAGTCAGCAGAGTCGGTTGGTTGAGCGAAGTCGAAACCAACCTCCCCGAAATTAACCCTCTTACAATGCGTTTCATTCTGACACTCCGCCAACTGATGCAAGAACTGGGTATCACCTGCGATCAACGCCTGCTTCTTCTTCCGACTCCAGCCCTGTACCTGCTTCTCCCGGTAAAACGCATCTGACACGCGATCATAGAATTCACAGTACACCAGCTTTACAGGTAGCCGCTTTGCTGTATGTTCGCCCCTAACCCCTCCTGATGTTGCCATAACCGTCGGTTCAGATTTTTGGTGCTTCCGGTGTAATAGCTGCCATCAGCGCACTCAAGCATATACATGTAAGGCATCAATGTCTGGACTAAATGACTTTACTAGAGTGCCCGCCCTTCGGCTTTGCTCAGGATGCTAAGTCATCACGATGCGATCGCTCGTACCTAACTTAAGAGAGCATTTCATTGGCTTGACCCAAAGATGACTGTATTCTACGGCTGTAGACAAAACGAGCAAAGTCAAATACCTCCAACCGCATCTCTTCTGGCAAGACTTCAACTAATGCCTCAAGTTTTTCTATTAAGGGAACCCAAGTTTTTGAGGCTGCCCGCCAAACCACTACAAACTGCTGCACAGGCAAAGACACTAGTGCAATCGTTTCCCCAGTTGTATTGGTAAATTCAAGCTCATAGTTTTGAGCAGAATACTCCTCCACGATTGCCCCTTGTGCGCCCGCTTGTAAATTGTGATCCGGCAGGTTAATCAGTAACTCAACCACATCAAAAAGTTCGGGTTTAGTCATTTTTGCTTCCTCACATACAGCGTCACTAACCTGGCAAAATCCGCCCCCGGTTCTACGATCCAGCCAGTCCGAACAATTTCCGTCTGTCCTTCAATTCCAACTACCTCAAAATCTACCTGATACCGCTGCCCATGTTCATCCGCTTGAGTCGGCACTGCTTCAGCATCTAGAGCTTTACTCTGAATCTGTTGTAGAAGTGGCTCATAGTTATCTTTGGTATATCCCAAGCAACTTCGGAAGATGAAGGCTTTATCTGCTCCTATCGGATTATCAGGATTCAGCGCATAGTGAGTTAACTTGCGTGGATCGATGATGAGTTGAGAAACTGCCTCTGCCAAGTTCATCCCAACATTTCCTTTAGCTCCATCATCCCTTGCTGAATCTTCGTTTCTAGCTCAGCCAAGGTCGTTAAAATTTCTTGGGGCGGCACGTGATCTACCTCCTCATGGACCACTTCCTTATAACGATTCAGGCTCAGGTCATAACCATTCGTCGCAATTTCTTCTTTGGGCACACAAAAACTCTGTGCCGTGCGGGGTCGCGCCGTTTCACTGCCATCTCGCTGCTGCCACCGCATCAATACATCCGGTAGATTGTTCTTCGCGTGTTCCTCGGCTCGACCCTTCGGCCAGAGCCCTTCAGGGCGAAGGCTGGGCACTCGCCGAACGTCAGCCACTAATTCCAGCTTCGGTACCGCGCCCAGCTTCTCCTCTGGCAGCAACGGCTGACGCTTATCATCCAGGCTCCAGCCATCCGCCTCTACCTCATAAAACCAGACGCGATCCGTGCCACCGGAGTTGGTTTTACTACTGAAAGTGCAGAGGTTTGAGCGAGACTGAAAGTCCTTTTACTCCAGCAGAAAGTATTGGACGGATGGCGATGATGCTCCAGATATTCGCACCATTTGCTCACTTATGCTTCCAGTACTCCATGCTTAGCCAATCGCCCAGAAATGCCCCACGGTTCTGAAGCAGTTTGTGCGGCCTTTGAGCCGTCAATCTTATACTCAATGCTTGAACGGGATCTTTTGACAGAACCTCCATATCCTCAGCATCACAGATTTGATCCCACATCGCTTTTGAATCTCACCCTTGAGGACGTGATAGCGATATTTTGTCCCCAGACAATATGTACTGTCAAGCGAGTGAGCGTGTGATTCCTCGTCGATTCAGCCATAGACTTTTTGAGTTCAGCCTAGGCTGGAGTAGAGTTGGGTAGCACAAAGTCTCGCACTAATGTAGCTTTGGACGTGTTTGGGACAGTAAACAGTAAAATTGCGGTAGACACTCCCGCGTAGGGCTTAAACACCCCACCTGGCAGTTTGATCACTGCATCCAGCTTTTGATCCTCTACTAGAATCTTGCGTAATTCCTTGTGCGCCTTTGAAGAGCCAAATAACACCCCATCCGGCACAATCACCGCTGCTCGTCCGCCTGGTTTCAACAGCCGCAAAAACAGCGCTACAAACAGCAGCTCTGTCTTTTTGGTTTTGACAATCTGTTGCAGATCCTTGGCGGTGTTTTCGTAGTCTAACGATCCTGCAAAGGGTGGATTTGCCAGCACCAGCGTATATTTCTCATCTTCGCCCGCGTGGTCTTGCGCCAACGAATCACGATAAACCACATCCGGGTTTTCTACTCCGTGTAGCAGCATATTCATACTGCCAATCCGCAGCATCGTGTTATCAAAGTCAAAGCCGTGAAACATGCTGTGGTGAAAGTGTTCCTTCAGCTTGGTATCTCGGAAAACTTCCGGGTAATGCTGGCGCAGGTATTCCCCTGCTGCTACCAAAAAGCCACAGGTACCACTGGCAGGGTCACAGATCACATCTTTTGGAGTGGGTGCGGTCATCTCCACCATCAGTTGGATTATGTGGCGCGGCGTGCGGAACTGCCCATTCTGCCCCGCACTGGCAATTTTGCCCAGCATGTATTCATAGAGATCGCCCTTCGTATCGCGATCGTCCATTGGCACATGGTCGAGCAGATCCACTACCTTCGCCAGCAGCGCCGGAGTTGGAATGGTGAATCGGGCATCTTTCATGTGGTAGGCGTAGGTAGAACCATCGCCGTAGCTGCTGAGAAACTCTGTTCGCAAAAACGGAAACACCTGCTCACTCACTACCTCAAACATCTTCCGCGCTTCCATGTGCTTGAAACGCGACCAGCGTAGTTGCTCGTAGGGTCTGCCCTTAGAGTCACTGCCTTCTGGAAAGACTCGACGCTCCATGGCACGGCTAAGGCGATTAGCTTTGTTCTCTTCTAGCGTGTGCAAGTCGTCTAATCGGCGCAGAAACAGCAGATAGGTAATCTGCTCAATCACCTCTAAAGGGTTCGAAATGCCACCCGACCAAAAAGCATCCCAGATTTTATCAATTTGCAAACGAATTTCACCAGTTAGCATCCGTTATCCTTTGGTTTAGAGTTGACGTCAGTAAGCCTCAACTGGGCTAAGTGCTGCGGCTAAGTAATCTTTCTGCCTAGTCTGAGGCTCCGGCTTTGCGTTGTACAATAGTCCAGTTGTATTCTGTAACGGCCTTGATTGAGCGCTATACCCTGCCCGAGATGGGGGACTTGTGGACGGAGAATTATAAATTTAAGACCTGGCTGCAGGTTGAGGTTGCGGTTTGTGAGGCGCAAGCGGAACTGGGAAAGATTCCAGCTGCAGCGCTAGAAACTATTAAAGCCAAAGCTAACTTTGATCCACAGCGGATTTTAGCAATTGAGGCTGAGGTACGACATGACGTGATTGCCTTTCTCACCAACCTCAATGAGTATGTGGGGGATGCCGGGCGTTACATTCATTTGGGTTTGACTAGCTCAGATGTGCTCGATACTGCTTTGGCACTGCAGCTGGTCGCCAGCCTTAATGTCCTACTTGCTCAACTAGAATGCCTCGTGCAAGCGATTCGCTATCAGGCGCAGCAACATCGCTACACGGTTATGGTAGGCCGCAGTCATGGCATTCATGCTGAACCGATTACCTTTGGCTTTAAGCTGGCGGGCTGGTTAGCAGAAGTGCTGCGTCACCGCGATCGCCTGGTGCGCCTGCGGCGCGATGTGGCAGTGGGCAAGATTTCCGGGGCCGTGGGCACCTACGCGAATATTGACCCGCGAGTAGAATCGATAGCCTGCCAAAAATTAGGATTACAACCTGACACCGCCTCTACGCAAGTGATCTCTCGCGATCGCCATGCCGATTATGTGCAGACTTTGGCACTGTTGACTGCCTCAATTGAGCGCTTTGCAGTCGAGATCCGCAACCTGCAGCGTACCGATGTGTTAGAAGTGGAAGAATTTTTTGCCGAGGGTCAAAAAGGCTCCTCTGCCATGCCCCATAAGCGCAATCCCATTCGCTCTGAGCGCTTGACGGGAATGGCCCGGATCGTTCGGGGCCATGCAGTTGCTGCTCTAGAAAATGTGGCGTTGTGGCACGAGCGGGATATTTCTCACAGTTCAGTAGAGCGAGTAATCTTACCCGATGCCGCAACTCTGACTCACTATATGCTAGTAGAACTCACCGACCTGGTGAAGCACCTGCGCGTCTATCCCGAAAATATGCGACGAAACATGAATTGCTACGGCGGAGTGATTTTCAGCCAGCGGGTGATGTTAGCCTTAGTCGAAAAAGGCATGAACCGGGAAGCGGCTTACGCTTTAGTTCAATCGTGTGATCAACGGGCCTGGAACCGTGAAGAGGGAAACTTTTAACAAAATATTACACAAGATCCTCAAGTCACGTCCCGGCTTGCTGACGATGAGGTTGAAGAATGTTTTGATCCACAGCATCACTTGAAAAACTTAGATCCAATCTATCAACGTCTGGGAATTTGATTTTGACAATGGCTGCCCTCAGTCAAAATTTTGGCTGATAGTCGCAAGAGTTTATCTGGGTGTAGAAGCTACGATCCAGGTTCTGCCATGAGTTGCCGAAGTGAAGCTAAACCCTTTTTAACCTGGCGAGAGACTGTAACGGAACTAACCCCTAGCAGTTCGGCCGTCTCCTTTTGAGTAAAGTCTTTGAGAAAAACAAACTCTAAAATTTCACAGGTTCGTTTTTCTTTGAAGTAGGGCCTGCTTCAGTCGAATTTGGTCTTCTTGTGCCAGCTGAAAACTCCGATAATGACCGTCAGGCACTAGTTCACCTAAACAGGTCGTTCCACTATCTCGTCTCGAACTGGTGCATCCAAACTTAATATTGCGCGGTTTTGAGAGGCTAGCTTGACTTCCTGCCATTCGGCTAATGAGATAGCTAGCGCCCCGGCAATTTCGATATCGTTAGGGTGACGGTGCAGCTCAGTTCGAAGCTGCCGCTGCACCCACATTGACTGCCGTTGCAGCACTAACCAGCGCCGGGGAATACGCATTGTTGGGCTTTTATCGCGTAGGTAATGCTGGATTTCTCCCCGAATGTAGGGAACAGCAAAAGAACTAAAGGCATGCCCTTTAGCCATATCAAAGCGTTCAATCGCCCGGATCAATCCCAAGCACCCAACCTGCATCAGGTCATCGTAACTTTCTGTGCAGTGTAAGCCAGCGATGGGCTTCTTTCCTAACTAAGCCCAGGTTGAGCTGTACTAATCGGTTGCGAAGCGAGCATCCCAGATCCCCTTTAGGGCATTGCTGGTACGCATGGAGCAGCTGCAAGCTCTCACTTTTTAACTCCTCAGTTGCTGGTGTAGGCATGTTTAGGTTTAAGTAAAGAATGCACATCCTAAACCTAAAAGCTCCCTCGCGGTTAAACAACAGCAATTTCACTGAAACTTTGCAGAGTTGCCAGTTGATTAAAAGAACTTGTAAGCTAGCCGTAGATTTTAGAAGCTATTTTAAGCGTTAAAAAAAGAGGTAAGTGGTTACCTCTTTAATGTGATCGCTTGAGCGGATTCGAAATATTTTTTTATACCTAGAATCCCTAGCGGCCTAGAACGTACCTTTATCTAACCGGCTTATGCAGGTTCAACCCGAGCGTAAAAGATACCTTTAACTCTGACATCTTTTGCCTCATGAACACCAAATTCAGTATCTGAAGGTTGCTCGCTCTCAAAGGTGCCAGCAATTTCACCTGTGCCGCTGTCAACCTTGGCGACCTGGAGGGAAATGTGCCCTCACCGGCCTCAGAGCTCTTAACGTTAGCGCGAGTCAGCTCTTCTTCTGGACGAACTGGCAGTGCTACCGCGGTATCATAGCCAGTCGATAAGCCACGACCTTTAGGGTCAAGAAAGTTAGAAGTCCGGTAGGAAGGAAACGTTGAACTTACCTTCAAAGTCAGTAGAGGTGTTAATGCTGGTCAAGCCTGGCTGAGACTTAGCTACCAGGTTCTTAACAGTAAAGAGGAAAGGGACTCGTTCGCCGCCAGGCAGTTGAACTGTGATCGGCTGAAAGTCAATACCATCTTCTTCAACGAATGTTAGACTACCATCCGAGTCTGGCTTCAGCTGCCCTTGGATGGCATCAAGGGTTGAAGTGGCACGAGTCATCAGTTTAGTTGGCACAAATTCTGCCTCTTTCCGCCGGCTAACCGGCTCCTTGACAAGAAAGGTAATGGGTTGGAGGCACAAATCAGTTAAAGTGTAGGATTTATCAAAATCAATAGGGATTGAACCCCGAGTGGTTTCTCCTAGTTTTGGGCAGGTGTTAGCGAGCCCAGTTCCCATAATTTGCTTATAGGTGAGTGAATTGCTATTCGCAGCTAAGGCTTTGCCAGGTACATTTAGTATGCCTAAGCACAGAGCCAGGAAGGCAACGATGAAAGCGCGATATCTCATAGTCAACCTCAATACCAACTATACAAATCCCTACTAATCTGAGTTTTAAAAATGAGTTCTAGAAACTCTTTGAGAAGCTTACTACTTTTAGCAGCTAGCCTGGATTTCATAGAGCCATGGTGGTCCAGGAAGGCTTGCAGAGGGCATAAGCTATGATTTGCAGCAGACTAGTATAAACGCGATCACTGGGAAGCTCTATTGAACAATTGCTAGATTAAGTAATCATAAGCTCTGGAATCGTTCAGCTAGAGTCTCTATAGAGCATTTTACACGGCGTTGTTACCATAGCTTCGCCTAAAAAGGGCAAATTAAAAACTGGATTAATATTGCACTTGCTGCCCGAAGCTATTGCTGCATTCTGAAACTGAAGTATCAGGATAAGCTGAGGTTGGCTAAGTTGGGGTAGAGCAACATGAACGGCAACAGAAACAAGCTTGCAGATGAAAAAGCATTACGGTGCTGTTTACAAGAAATTACTGCAACCGTCCAGTCTGCTACTCAGAACTGCCAGGGCGATACGTTGGCACTGCTAAGCTTACTGCGGGTATTAGAGGAGCTACATCAAGTCATTCGCGAGGGCTTGTTCCAGGACACCTTACCGACCAACCGTCAGGAACTCTATAGTTTGCTAAAAGATATCGAAGCCGAAGGAGGATGGCCTTATATTCCCCGAATGAAAATAGGCGCACTCCTGGCTGCTCTACAACCAGGAGACTTCTTATCTCACTGAAAGATCCAGCAATGAGTTCAAGTGCTAAGCATCATCTAGGGCAGCAATTCCGGGTAAAACTTTGCCTTCCAGTAGCTCTAGGCTGGCGCCACCGCCAGTCGAGATATGGCTCATCTGATCAGCAACACCAACTTTTTCAACTGCCGCGACGGAATCGCCACCACCAATGATAGTGGTGGTACCTTGTTGAGTCAGTTCTGCTAGAGTTCTCGCGATCGCCTCAGTACCTACAGCAAATTTATCAAACTCAAAAACTCCCATCGGGCCATTCCAGATCACCGATTTGCAGTCTGCCAGGGCTGCTTTGAATGTTTGAACCGAATCAGGCCCAATATCTAGCCCCATCCAGCCATCAGGAATCTCCTCAATACTGACAGTTTTGCTGTTCGCATCCTCAGCAAAGTTGTCGGCCACTACTACATCGGTGGGCAGCAGCAGGGTAACGCCTTGCTCCTTTGCCTTGGCTTCTAGTGACTTAGCCAGGTCCAGCTTGTCCTCTTCGACCAGCGATTTGCCAATATCCAGACCTCGAGCTTTAAAGAACGTAAATACCATGCCGCCACCAATTAGCAGCTTATCGACTTTTTCCAGGAGGGTTTCAATGACACCAATTTTGCTGGAAACTTTTGACCCGCCAATGATTGCAGCTAGTGGGGGCTGGGGATTCTCAATGGCATTTTGTAAATACTCAAGTTCTTTCTCGATCAAAAATCCGGCTACAGCGGGCCGAAGATGATGGGTGACTCCTTCCGTAGAAGCGTGAGCTCGGTGAGCAGTACCGAAGGCGTCGTTGACGTATAGATCAGCAACGGAGGCGAGTTGTCTAGCAAATTCTGGGTCGTTTTTTTCTTCTTCTGCGTGAAACCGGACGTTTTCTAACAAAGCAACCTGACCGTTTTGCAGGGATTCAACCACGCTAGCAACAGCGTCGCCAATGCAATCATCACACTTAAGCACCTCTTGACCCAGCAGTTCTGAGAGGCGGTGGGCAACGGGGTCGAGGCGGAGCTTATCGTCAGCTCCTCCTTTGGGTCTACCTAGATGACTGCACAAAATTACTTTGGCGTCTTTGGAAATTAAATTTTGAATTGTGGGTAGGGCAGCCCGAATCCGGGTGTCGTCTGTAATCTGCCGCTGTTCGTTCAGTGGAACGTTAAAGTCTGCCCGAACCAGTACCCGTTTACCTGCTAAGTCTGACGACGATAAATCTGCTAAAGTTTTTTTGGACACAGCATCAACCTCCTAAATGCTTTTTGTGTAATGACAAACGGCCAACTAGGACCAGCCAAGGAACCAGACAGTAATTAGATGTTCAAGCCTTGTCTAGACGGGTGGTATTAAGTCTCTACACCGTCCACATTTTACCGGAGTCCGTGTCCCACAAGAGAAGTGCAATGTTTAAGACTATTTTATTTCCCATCGACCAAAGCCGAGATTCTCAGGAAGCAGCAGAAACGGTTGCTAAGCTGGTTAAACATTTTGATAGCCGTTTAACAATTCTGTCCGTCCAAGAATCAGAGGAAGCTGCTGACCCTCAAGGTACGGCTGCAATCGACGCACTACTGAACAGTGCTCAGGGAACCTTTAGCGGCTGGGGCATTTCGGCAGAAGTTTTGCGCCGGCAAGGCAAGCCCGCCTTCACAATCTGCGATGTTGCAGATGAAATTAAGGCTGAGCTGATTATCATGGGCTGCCGGGGAATTGGCCTAATGCAGGAAGATACAGCTGAAAGCGTTAGTAGCCGGGTAATTAACCTTGCACCTTGCCCGGTTTTAGTGGTTCCCTAGCCGTTCAAAAATAGAGGTTCTTATCTTTGTTAATCGGTTAATCGCCCCCTGTCTGAGGCCGATTACCACCCTGGTCGTAGTAAGCGGCTGCCAGCCCAGGGTTAAGGCGAAACGCCTGGGTATAATCTTGGCGAGCTCCCTGCCGGTCTCCCGCATCGAAGCGAGCTAAGCCCCGATTATAGTAGGCAGAAATTAAATTAGGATTTAAGCGGAGAGCTTGGGTGTAGTCAGCGATCGCGTTCTGATAATTCAATAGGGCCAGGTAAGCCAGCCCTCGGTTGTAATAAGCAGAAACTGAATGGGGATTTAGGCGCAGGGCTTCGGTGTAGTCTGCGATCGCCGCGCTCTGATCTCCTAAATCAGCATAGGCCAAGCCACGGCTGTAATAAGCGTCTGCAAATTTAGAGTTGAGGCGAATGGCTTGGGTAAAACTCTGAATTGCTGCCTCAATCTTGCCGTGATCATGAGAGGCAAGTCCCCGGTTATAGTAGTCTTCGGCACTTTTAGCAGCCAGCGAAAATGCTTGACTATCCTCTGCATTGATTGTGGCGACTCGAGCTGAGGACTCTTTGTCAGCGGGCGAAGCATGAGCCTCACCTAAACCTAATAAGAACCCACTGCCTAATGCTGCAGTCATCCCTAAAGTTGTGATTGCTCTATACAAATAGCTCATAACAATACAAGGCTGAAAAAAGAATAAGCAAAACTAGCGATCTGTAAATAAACTTATCGAAAGCTAATTTAGTATAAATCTAACTAATTTGAATGCCCGGTTACATCCTTCCCTAGTAGGAAGTTGAGATTTGCGGCACCTGGAAAAGCCCGTTTACCCTTGCCATTGCCAGCACTTGATCTGCCAATCCTGCCCTAGGATTACCAAGGCTGCTACATAGTCAGGGTCAGGGTCCAGTGCCTGTAAAGTCCAGCGAGCGGCTGCCTGAGAATTGCCATCAATACTGAGAAGGGCAGTTGGTTCTCTCGGGGCAAGAGATACATCAAACTGGTTCAAAGGGAGAGCGATACCGCGACCCTGAGCTTTGACGTAAGCTTCTTTACGAGTCCAGCAGTTAAAAAAGGCCTGACACCGCTCATGGGCGGGTAGCGCTAATAGGGTAGCGCTCTCTTGAGCTGAGAAAAACCGCCGGGCGATCGCCTCATAGGGCACGTCTGGGTGCACTCGTTCTAGATCAACCCCTACCTCCTGATTGATTACCACAGCGTAAAGGGCCAACCCGGCTGAGTGAGAGAGGTTAAAGCAGAGCCTGTCTGGGTTCAACTCAGGTACGAGAGCTGGTTTACCGTGCAAACCGTAGTGGAAGCACAAGGCTTCAGGTTCTTGTACCAGGTAACGGCTGAGAATTAGCCGCAATAGCCCCCGGGCAGCAATAAAGGCATCCCGGTCTTTAGGCCCTACAAACCGCTTAGCCCTTTGCTGCTCATCGACTGAAAGTAACCGCTGTAGGCATTTGAGCTTGAGCCCAGCAAAATCAAGGGAGGCCCGCCACACGTGAACCTCATTCCTGGCTAAGACTAAAGGCTCCGGTGGAGAACCCCATTCATTGTCGGCACTAGCAATACCCATCAGCTCGCGGAGATTCAAGCAGTAGATAGACACAATTCGATCATTCAAGGTGTGCCACGTTTGGTCAACTCATAACCTATAAGTGAGTGACAGGAAACTCTAGAGAATGATAGCTTGTTAAGGCGATCGCGTTCATTGATGAGGGCATACCTTGCTAGACGAAAAAGCTAAGCGGACAATGCTTCGCAAAATTCCCCATCCGCTGAATATCTGCGGGGTAAAGATGGCGAAGAAGTGAATGGTTTCACTTTAGCTGGGTCACACAGGCCTCCTTTAAGCCACCTCTCATTGTTATTGCTTCGAAACAGGACACCAAGTCCCACGCCATGATTAAGTCGAGTCAGGTGTTTGCAATCAGCTTCCTAGAGGCCGAGCAGAAAGATTTGGCAGAAAAATTTTTTCAACCTCAACGTCGTACAGGCAATAAATTTGGCGATGTTGAATTTTACTTAGGCGAGACGGGCTGCCCAATTATTTCCAGTTCCCTAGGTTATGTAGAGTGTGAAGTTACCGGCAGTCTTGAACAAGGAGACCACTCGGTGTTTATGGGCAAAGTTGTTGCTTCGGGGATTCATCGTGACGGTGAGCCACTACTGCTGAAAGATACTCCTGGGAGTATGGTGGTTAACAGCTTCGAAAGTTGATTCAAGAGAGAGCTCAAGTAGCCTCCAGCAATAGGCGCGCAGAAGTGCAGCCACAGGTAACACGACGCCTCAGTAGGGTGCCCTTTAAGGGCTCAACCCATGTGAGACAGGTTTTGTCCAATTAGCAAGCAGTAGCGGTTAGGATTCCCGGCATTCAGGCTGAGGCACACGGCAAATCGTATATTCCAAGACATTCTGAAATTTTGGATAGAAGTGCTTTTTGTAGTTGCTTCGCTCCGATCAGCAGCCGTTTGTGAAAGTTCAGCAGATTCTGATAGGTTCATATCATTGGTTAGGTTCATATTATTAGTAATGACTGGTTCTAATCAAGCAGTGGATCGGGCTAACGCGGACAATAAATTAGCCTATGTCCTTAAGGTAGGTCGTCAGCTCAAGTGCGGCAGTGGGAAAAGGTCAGATAAGGTAGGAAATTAAGCGTTGCTTAACAAAACTAGACTTGAGGTGGGTCTATTCGCTGCCGTAGAGTATCGAAGCTATTTCATGTCAACCTCAAACTTTTGCAGGCCTCAATCAGCTCAAAAGGCTGGTCAATGAGAAAATCTGGATTTTGTTTAGCTAAAGCTTTTTTTGAGTTGAAACCCCAGGTCACAGCAACGACCTTGATCTGAATTCTTTTTGCGGCTTCAATATCTCTCGTTTCATCTCCAACGTAGATTGCTGAGGCAGGACCAATACGTTTTTCTGCTAAGCAACGACTAATCACTTTAGCCTTACCAAACAAGGTTATTTCTGAATAAATAAAATCAAACAATTCATTTAAATTGTAGTTTCTCAAAAAAATAACTACATTCTGTTCTGAATTAGAGGTGACAATGCCTAGTTGATAGCCTTGACACTTCAGCATGACAAGAGCTTCTTGAATTCCTAGGAATGGGGTTAATCTGTGGACTTTGTCCTCTAGTTCAGCTCTAATCTGTCTGACCAGAAAAGGAAGTTTGAAAGTCGGAATCTTTGACTGCTTAACAATTTCTCTAGAGCTCAAATTCTTTAAGCGTTTGATCTCGTCTAAGCCAACGGGTTTATAGCCAAACTTCTCAGCTAAGCTATTTGTAATTTCAACTACCGCATCGAATGTATCGGCGATCGTGCCATCGAAATCAAAAATAATTACTTCCACAGTTTTAGGTAAGGCGAAGGCCAGGCTTACATTCCACAAATCCCCCCGATGAGCTGCCCCTTTCTGGCTAGCTACTAGTACCGGGTTACTACAGCCAAAAAACTGTGCTGCAAAACTCAAAGCATACCTACGGGACTGACGGGGCTCGAACCCGCAACTTCCGCCGTGACAGGGCGGTGCTCTAACCAATTGAACTACAGTCCCCTATTTGAGGCGATCTCTATGTTTGCAGATCGGTGAGAAATTTGTCAAACTTTTGGTTCTGTGATTTAAGACAAACCAGTAGAACGTTGGGCCATTAATTGCTCCTCTAGAGCAGCAATCCGGTTGTATGCTGCCGTTAGCTGGGCAGTTAATATTTGAATTTGAGCTTCTGGAGCTAAAAGCTTTTTATCTCGAAGGGGAACATTTAGGGGATCCTCGTCTGCTAGCACATGCTTGTGAGAGATGCTGTTTGAACCCCTACCCCTTTGATAACTGTTCTTTACTCGAGAGCGGGCGTGGTTGCTGGTAGTTACAGCTAAGTTAGGATCAGATAAAGCTTCAGCAAGTTTGGCATTCAGCCGTTCAATCGCTTGATAGAGTACGTCGATTCTGCCAGCTAAGGCGGTGACTTGCTCTTGCAGTGAATCCATCTGGCCCCCTTGTCATTTGCTTCTATGCTAAAGAATCGCGATGAGCAAGAGCTCACTCTCGCTAGGCTTAACACTTAATTAAGATTCAACCCGCTAAATATGGACCGTCGCTCTTTTTTGACAGGTGCCAGTACCCTAGCTCTAAGTCAAATACTGGCTGGATGCAGTGGCAAGCCTCAAGAAACGCTGAGGATACATTTACTAAAGAACTCAATTCCAGCTCAGCTGATTCGTCAGGTTCGCCGGGTGCTGGGACAATCCTTTGAGCTAGAGCTCAATCCAGAATCTCAGTTGGCTGATTTGTTCACTCGTTTGCAAGACTTGAAGAATGAGCCAAAGGCGACTGACAGTAACTTTCTTCCTGATTTTTTGCAGTCAAAGCAGCAGGATAGGCAGTCCAGTCACCAGGAACTATTTACCTTGGGGAACTACTGGCTAGCAGAGGCAATTCAGCAAGACCTGATCCGGCCTCTGCAGCCCTCGGAGTTGACCCATTGGGACAGCTTACCTGACCGCTGGAAGGCGTTAGTGACCCGTGATCACCAGGGCAATCTCGCCCCTCAGGGACAAATTTGGGGTGCTCCCTATCGCTGGGGAACAACGGTGATTGCCTATCGCAAAGATAAGTTTGAGCGCCTAGGCTGGACCCCTTCTGATTGGGGTGATCTGTGGCGGCCGGAGTTAACTCGGAGAATCAGCGTTCTCGATCAGCCTCGGGAGGTAATTGGCCTAACCTTGAAAAAATTTGGCAAGTCCTATAATACCGAGAATATTAGTGCAGTTTCTCGCCTGGAAGTTGAGTTACGCGACCTGCACCAGCAAGTAAAGCTTTACAGTTCAGATGCCTATCTCCAGCCCTTAATCTTGGGAGATACCTGGCTTGCGGTTGGCTGGTTTACCGATGTCATTCCGGTCCTGCGGCGCAACAATCAAATTGCTGCAGTTGTTCCCCAGTCTGGAACGGCACTTTGGGCCGATCTGTGGGTCCGTCCTGCTTCACCGGGTAACATTTCCACTCAAGCCGCCGTTAACCAGTGGATTGACGTCTGGTGGCAACCCCAAATTGCTAGCCAGCTGTCTCGCCTCAGCGGTGGCGGTTCACCCTTGTTAACGGGGCCTAACCTAGATAGGCTGCCTCAAAACCTGCT
>JAUJON010000297.1 GCA_030447595.1 Thermosynechococcaceae cyanobacterium YX3bin19 | reverse complement strand
TCATTGCTGAATTGTGACCAGTACGCTCGCTCGGTGGTAGGTTAGCTAAAAATAGTTTGATCTAAAAAAGGGGGCGCGTGCCCCCTTCTTTTTAGCGCCGTCTGCTGCCACTAAATGAGCGTCTGCTGCCAAATCCTGTAGAGCGCTGCCCACTGCCAAAGCTACCGGAACCTCGTCTGAACTGGGTAGAGCGAGAGCGATCGCTCTGGCGTAGCCTACTGGAACCATAACCGGAACCTGTGGAGCGGTTGCCGAAAGATGAGCTTGGGCTTCTACGAACCGTACTTGAGGCTGGAGTTCTTAAACGTCCGGTGGTCCGTAACCCAGTTCGGCGATTTTGTACTGCAAGCGGCTGAGATTGATAACGTGTCTGGTATCGCTGAACCGCTTGACCGTAACTTTGACCATAGCCACCGAAGCCAGTTAGTGGACCACCACGCTGGTAAACGGGTGGTACGTAATACTGGGGTCTAAATAACAGGCTACCAATAGCTTGCCCTGCAAGTGCCCCAGCAAAAGGCGTCCAAAAGCTAGATTGCTGGCCTACAACAACCGTCTGGGGTTGCCCAGTTTGAGGATTGGTTTGAGTTTCAGTTACGTTGTGAACATACTCAATTTTGAAGTCTTGAGGGATATGGAGTGAAGCTTGTCCCCCCTCAACCTTGAGGTAAGCTTTCTGACCTGAGGAAACTTCTGCATCAGTCAAGGCAGCCATCTGTAAATCTGTAGTTTGAAACCTTGGTGGTGTACCTGATGGAGTATTAAGTAAGAACAAACTGTACTCCCCATTAGCATCGTTATAGGTTGCTTGCTGTACAGGATACTGACCATCAGCTATCTGGGTCTGAGCAGTTGATACATTGGTGCTTTGTGAACCCTGACCTTGGGTTGGTTGCTGAGACTGCTGCCTCGATGGGGGACCACTACAGGCAAAAGTTGTCCAGCATAAGGCAAAAGTCATTACTAGCGTAATAACCTTGCGGGAAGTAACCGAGCGAATACTAATCATGGTTAGAAGATAATTTTGAGATGAGCGATGAACAGGATGACAGTAACTCTCTATCTTTAGGAATAGGAAGTCGAAGAAGCCAACTTTACTCCTTAGAGAGGCAGCAATTCAGGAAAGTTAAGCAGCAGCTGATCCGAGGTTAGCTGATCTCCTAGCTGGGCTGGTGAAAAATGCACTTGAATCGCGTCTAGTTTTTCTTGATAATGCAAGTTAATCAGTACCTTGAGAGCGTCTTTCAGCGCACTGATGTTAGACAGATCCGTTTCGAGTTCCGGCACTTCACCCTCATAAGCAACCGTAATCATCACCACCAGGTTATGGGTAACAGGCAAGGTTAGATCGTCTTCCGTAGAGGCATCATCAAAGGCGGGCTCACTTAAGTAGCGCTGACCAGAGTCGGTAAAAAGTTCAGTCACGTAGTCCCCCGCTTCACCCTCATCCCAGAATACATCCCCTTCATTGGCGGCAGACTGCCAGTAGGTATCGTACTGCAGTAAACTCTGGCAAATCTCGACAAGACCCTCTCCCAACACCGTTAGATCACCATCGGCTGCGATCGCATTACGGCCAGCGCGGTTAAGAACACCTAGCAGTGGCGCAACTTCTTCACCTGCTAAATGGATAAACAGGCGACAAACTACAAATCGAGTTCGGCCACTTATTTTGTTAAAGCGATCGCGCCATGAATTCATTACTTTGCTCAATGCCTGGATACCTTAACCCTAGTCCGCAATTGCCGGAGAGTAATCTGTCTCAAGCATTGTTTTAGTATTCATCTAGCAATGAAGCAGCAGAGGCAATCATCCTCACCTTCCTATCAACTAATCTGGGACATTGCCTTTACGAAGCCGCCTTGAACCCGTTGCCTTGCTGGCCCAAGAGATAAGGTGAATTGTTCGAGCAAGCGCTACTTGACTAGCCTTACTCTTTTCCTGGACGGTGAGCTTGACTCTCCAGTTGACTGGAAAGTTTAAAATAAGGATGTTGTAATTTATTTGGTTTTACCCATGGCACTCCAACTTAAAGTTCCTGATATTGCCTGTGCTGCCTGTGTCGATACCGTAACGCAGGCGGTCAAGCGTGTTGATCCTACAGCTGAGGTCAATGCAGATCCCAAAACTAAGCTGGTCAAGGTTGAGACGCAACAGCCAGAAACAGCTATTAGAGAAGCGATCGCTAATGCCGGTTATCCAGCCAGCTAGTGCTTAACCCTACAAACCTGCGAAAACCATGGATACTCTGACGCTTAAACTGCGGGGCATGAGTTGTGCCTCCTCTGCCACCCGCAATGAGGAAGCGATCCAGTCTGTACCAGGGGAGAGAGAGCCTAGCGTCAAAAATGTCGCGGAACACGCCACAGTTAACTATGATAAGCAGAAAAAAGATCTAAAAACCATTCTAGAAGCGTAGGCAGCG
>JAUJON010000019.1 GCA_030447595.1 Thermosynechococcaceae cyanobacterium YX3bin19 | reverse complement strand
GTGTTAGTGCTGGGGTGACATCTGTATCTTTTTGCAGAAGAAAAAGATTGGGAGCCGTGGCTTCGGTAATGCGCCCTTCCTGGTCAAGCATAATGGCATCATTAAATCCGCTTGCCTCTGCAGCACGGCGGGTCAAGTAACTATTCACATAGGTTCCACAGATCTTCCAGGTGATGGGAATTGCTCGGCCAGAGACCCGCTCAAACTGGGAGATATGACACGTTAAAGGTTGATCTACATCCCGGACAGTTCTAACGCCTAAGATTGCCACGTCAACAGGCATGGCGTCGTTGAAGTTCAACTGGGGTCCTGAACGGTAGACGATCGGTCGGATGTAGTAATTATCGGCAGGGACTTCGTCTAGAAGCGCCAAGACACCAGATTGCAGGTCTTCATTAGACCAGGAAAACCTCAATCCCATTTGATTCGCACCGTTCCGCAGACGGTCTAGATGGGCTGTCTGACGGTGAACATAATAATGGTCGTGGTTCCAATAGGCCATCATGCCGTCAAAAACACCGACACCCAGGTGGAGGGAATGGCTGGCAACAGAGGGTGCAGCTTGTTCACGCTGAACTAATCTGCCATTGTGCCAAGCAATTGGAGCGGCTTCAAAAATCATTCTCTGAGGATTTTACAATGGACCTTCTGGCCCTTAGGCCCAAGAACAACCGGAACTATTTTCCTGCTTTGTGAAATCTATAAAGCAGTCATAACCTGCAATAACTCAGTAGACAGATCTACCAGGGATTCCTGTCGCTTCTTGAACAACACACCCGCCAAGAAGTATACGTTGTCAGAATAGAATGCCTTTTGATGTTTTCGCAGCTCCAGGATAGTGTTCTCAACTTTTGGCTCCGAGCTGTAGTAACCAAACTTTAGGGGTGAAACCATAAAGTCAGCAACAGCATAACCTTGAGCTACTGCATAATTGACGGTTTCCACCGGGTTAGAGTAGCTAGAGATCATCAGGAGTGCATTGTCATAATCGAGTGATAAAAGCCGTTTTGTGAGTGCAGAGCCATCTGTACCCCCATGCAGAAGTGGCATGAGAATATTTTTATCTGGTGCCGGTAGATAGGGTGGATTGGCAATCAGATACTCTGCCTCAGGCTTTGGGGACTCAAAGAAAGACTGATTGTGAATCACATACCGACTGCAAAGTTTATACTGTTCAATTCTTGACTTTGCCACCTTGCAGGCGTCAGGATTCAGGTCGTAACCATGAATAGAGCTACTGGAGGGAGTTCTCAGTAGGGCGCTGATCACAGGACTGCCATCCCCACAGCCAAACTCAACCACTCGTTCAGAACTGATACAGTTCCGGAGAACCAAGCGCTCTAAGCAGTGGGAGTAAAACTGTGATTCTTCTGGACAAAAGAAAACTTTGTTGGGAGAGTAAAACTGAGCAGACTCTTGTGGACTAATTAATATCTCTTTCAAGGTAATAACTCCGTGCTGACGATAAGCTGAAAAAGTTGACAGGTCCATTGATGGCCTGGTATTGCTCATGCTGGAAACCCCTTGCCGGAGAACCAGCTCTTACTATTGCCGTAAAGTGCCTAGTACAACCGAGTGGTCTACGTTCTATCTCGCTGTTTCAAGTGCCAAGGGCTGATGCTCTGCTTTCTGCACTGATCGCACAATAGCGTCCCCAGCGCGATCGCCCAGCAGCCGCTCTTGGTCATAACCAAGCACAAGTTCCCAAGCATCATCCGGATATTGGGCCGCCAGGGGAAGAGCGACATCCCGCAGCATCCACTGGCCGTGCCGTTCGTCTTCTTTAATGTGTAGTTCCCAATAACCCATTGCCGCGGCTGACAGCTCCAGCCGTTGGGCTGCCGCTAAATAGTTCCGGTAGGCTGCAGGTCCAGCTACCTCAAAATAGGTTAAGCCGCCGTTGTACCGCAGGAAGTAGCGCTTTCGCTCTGTCAGCAGAAAATTGTGATTGGCACAGGCCAGCACTTCCCACGGCACTAAGTCAAAGTAGGCCTCTGGCTCCGTGGACATATCAAACTCAGCGAGCATTTGGGCAAAGAAGGTGGAGTGCTTACGGGCAAGGCGACCACCGCCATACTCCTCCATCAGCACCCGCGTCAGCATGCACTGCACGTCATTGGCGGCTCCGCCGAGGATACGCGAAAGACGACTGCCTTCGACTAACCCATCAAAAGAGGCAATCGCCAGCAGCAGGCGGTAGCCCGCTTCCGTCATCTGCTCTTGAATATAGCGACTCGATGCTGATAGCGGTGGATCAAGGTCACGGGCACAGCGCTCAGTCAGTGCTTGCTGAACATTCTCTTGCTGTAGCGCTGCTACATCGAGTTGCGCCAGCTCCCAGGCTTGCCAGGCTGCTTCAATTTGGTTGCGTACCTTCTGTAAGTAGAACGATCGCTCGTTGGTATAGTGCCGCAAGTCGTCGTACCAAAACAGCTTCAGCCGGTTAATTCGATAAAGAATACGCTGGAGAAACCGGTGGGCTGCCGTAGAACCGGATTGCTCATACGCTTCTACAATTGCCTTGGCGATCGCTTGTTCAAAACCTGTCGCCGCTGAAGGTTGTACTGCTAGGTAGTGATCTAAATCCTCTACTGCAAGTAGTTTGACAAATCGCTGCTCAGCTTCATCATAGGCGGGTGGGTTCGCTGGCGGATGCTTTGCCTCACCTTGAAGGATTGGGAGCATCGCTGTGTTGCCCTGCATGTTACTTTTCCTTCTCGTATAAATCCTTACCATTCTCGATCATCTTCACTAATTGATACATTCTGCCTGAGGGTAGAGATCAAATTGGAAGACTGACTTGGCGGATACATCCACCCAGTCTCGGAGAGGAACTCAAAGATATCAGAACTTCCAGCATAAAATCCTAGCTAGACGAGTCAGCAAAATGTTAGAGGTTTATTGTAGGACAGTAAGGACTCAATTCCGAAGGGCAAGCTTGTGAAGGCACCTTCTCCCTATCGATTTACCTGGTTTGATTGGTTTTGTCTTTGGTACCCCCCTGGATGGCTGGTTTTGTTCAACCGTCACTGGCAGCACTACCACGATGATCCAGAGGGGTGGAACTGGCTGGACTATGGGTTGTTTCTGCTTCCTGGCGGATTCTATCTAGCATTATTGAGCCGCTGGCTACGCCTGGGTTGTCGTTTACCTCACAAGCAAAAGGACCAGTTTGAGCCTACCTACCAGCAAGCTTTCCGGGATGAAGTCCTCGACCCAATCGTGAAGTACTATTTTCGGGGAGAGCTGCGGCAGCTTGAGAATTTACCCCAGTCAGGCCCCCTAATTGTGGCAATGAATCATGCTGGTATGTGTTTCCCCTGGGACTTCTTAGGATTAGCCTGTCTCTTAAGCCAGGCAAGGGGATGGATCGTACAGCCCCTTGCCAGTGTTGCCCTGTTTGACCACCTTTGGATCAGGTGGTGGCTGCCACCTGGATGGTCGCAGGTTTTAGGTGGGGTGCGGGCAGAACGAGATAGTTTTGAAGCGGCGCTGCTACAAAACACAATCCTGCTGTACCAGCCAGAGGGTTTAAGAGGTCCGGCAAAGGGCTGGAAACAACGCTATAAGCTACAGACCTTTCACCCAAGTCTGACCCTGCTCAGCGATCACTACCGCATTCAATTCTGCCCGTAGTTTGTATCGGTAATGAACTTCTACACCCCTGGGCCTGTCAACTTTAAAGAATTGGCCCGACGATTAGCCCTGCCCTTTTTCCCCTATCTTTACTGATGCCTCTCTTGCTTTTGTTTCCGTCAACCGGGGTATGGGCTATGAGATCTCGCCTATGTTATTACCTTCAGCCTCTCTATCAGCCTTGGTCACTGGCACCTGCACCAGACCCGCTGCACCCAGTAATAGGTTTGGGGAGCGCCCGATTCGTTGCTTACCAGCAGGCTGAGAACCTGAAAAAAGCTGCAAGGCGAAATCGAGCAGCTATTCAATCAAAGTTCATCCTAAAAACAACCGGCCAGTTAGCAAGACCTTAAGCGAATTGCAGGTAAAGAAAGTGAAATATCAACTGGCTGAAAAGCACATTGATGTCAATGAACATCATATTCGCTACTTAGAAGGAGGGGTGGTATCCAATGCCAAGCCAATTTCATTTATACATGGATGGGCTGTTGGAACCGAGCCTTATCAAGAAGCGTTAAATAGTTTATCTCAGCACTATCAGGTCATTGCACCTGAACTACCAGTTTGGCACCAGCGGCTCTAGAGCGGATTGGGACTACAACAAGAAGTACGCTGAATTTTTAATTGCTTTTTTAGATAAGTTAAATATTAAAAAGTCTCATTTAGTTGGACACTCCTTGGGGGGCGGAATTGCTGGGACGTTAGCAGCCTTAATGCCGAACCTAGTAGCAAGCCTGATATTAGTTGGGAGTACAGGTATCCCTGTTGATCCTATACCAAAGGTTTTGTTGCAAAGAGCTATAGAGCTGACTGTGGGAGCGCCTCAAATGAGATTACCGCAGGCGGTGCAGATGTTGCAGTCTTTGCTTTACAACATTTGCTTCCGAACACGAAATACTATCCAGACATTATTTGTAGCATTGGAGAAAGATATCAAACCGCTTTGCCAAGAATTGAATCTCCCTGTCTTCTCGTGGGGAGCAAACGATCTGACAACTTCCCTCATTGCCGGCCAAGGGCTTGCCCAACAGATAAAGGTTCCGAGATGGTAGTTGTAGATGGCGCTTACCACGAATGGAATGTTTTCCGTGTGGAACAGTTTTCAGCTATTGTCCTTGATTTTATTAATCGGATTGAAGCAGAATAACAAGCATTTAACTATTATTATTTTGCTTCTAACTCAATAGAACTAATATCAAAAAGAGAGAAAATTTATTATGAATGAAGAAACTTTAGTGCTGCCGTCTAACAATAAAACACCAGATATTGCCAGGGGCTCAGTCTTTTTTGTTGGCACTGCAACAGTTATTTTACGGTACGCCGGATTCACAATCCTCACCGACCCGAACTTTCTGCATCAAGGTGATCACGTGCATTTAGGTTATGGGTTGCGCTCAGTCCGTAAAACTAATCCGGCGATCGCCATTGAAGAGTTGCCCCCCCTTGACTTGGTCGTCCTGTCGCACATGCATGAGGATCACTTTGACCGGATAGCCGAGCAAAAGCTGGACAAAGCCCTACCAATCGTCACCACGCCCCATGCAGTAGCGAAGCTTAAGCAGAAAGGGTTTAGCGCTGCCCACCCCCTCAACACCTGGGAAACGCTGAACGTGGTCAAGGATGACGTCCAGCTCCGCATCACTTCCATGCCCGGCAGGCACGGACCTGGTATTCTCTCAGCCGCTTTACCCCCGGTGATGGGCAGCATATTAGAGTTCCAGCCAACGGCAGGGAAGACTGTGTTTCGTCTCTATATTACTGGTGACACGCTTGTTTATGATCAGATAAAGCATCCCGCAGCGCTACCCCCGAGATTGATCTAGCCTTGCTACATCTAGGAGGAACAAAAGCCTTTGGAATTTTGCTGACGATGGATGCAAAACAAGGGGTAGAGGCAGTCAAGATTGTTGCGCCGCGCACCGCGATTCCTATTCACTTTAACGACTACACTATTTTCAAAGTCTCCACTTGAGGACTTTAAGCAGGAGATAGAAGCTGCAGGGCTAGCAACCGAGATCAGGTACCTGAGTCACGGTGATACCTACACTTTTGAGGTGTCCGTCTAATCAAGCCTGATGCCACGCCCTTGCCTGGACTAATAGCTGCTCAATCAGAGGTGCCTTACTACTGGTGTAGCGATCGCGGTCATAGCGGAATTCAACAGCTAATTTACGTTTCAAAGCTTCGTATTGCTGTGCGGCATTTGGATGGGTTCTCAAGAAGTCCCGAAAGAGGAGGTGTGTTTCCCAGAACTCACTATCCACCTGAACCAAGTGGATTTGGTGAGTACGAGGCACTCCTCGGCGAAAATAGTGCCGTCCAGGAATACCTAACTCGCCATAGTAGAGGTAGCTCAAAGTTTCAAGACTGAAAACCAGAGCTTGGCTTGGTGGCACCTGTTCCAGACCTAAAAGGATGTCAATAACGGGTTTGGCAGCCAGCCCTGGCACCGAGGTACTACCGATGTGCTGAATATCCGCGACAGTATTGCCAAGCGCATCAAGAATTCTATTTTCTCCTGTTCATACTGGCTAGGCCAATTGGCATCATAATCAACAACCAAAATAGGATCTTTCATAGATAGGGTTACTTTTCGTTAACCTTGACTTCAGAACCTTATGGAATTTTTTCGTCAGAGCAGATTTGCGATCGTGCTTAACCCGGTACCATTCTGACTAGACTAGAAGCTAAACCGGTAGGGATACTCTAAGATAGTATGTTGCCTTCCTTAACCCTCCCCAGTGGGTTTGCTGCTGCATTATTCTGTTACTTAATGGGTTGTGCCCTGGGCTACTGCCTTAGTGGGACAACTCAGCCATTTTCTCGCTCGAACCGGGAAGATTTTTCAGAAAGGCAGCTAAGAGTCGAAGTTAGAGATTTAATCTCTAAAATTATTTTGGATGCTTTAGAAAGAGACGAAGTTCCTGCTTTGTCTAGGGTGATTCAACAGTGCCCTGAGCATCTTAGAAGTGGTAAAAGCTGGGACATTTGGGCTGGAGAAAGCCCCAAGATGCTTAAGAGTATGCTGCCTGAGGATTTGTAAGGCACTCTTGCAACGGGACCCAATAAGGCTTTTCAACCTGAGGTTTCAAGGGTGCTGAGAAGGTGATTATCCGTTCATAATCGTGCCAGGAGCGAAATTTCTTTATAATTGTGCCAACGCCGTTACTTCACTTGGTCCTGTGACAATTTCTCCTCTTCTCATCAATCTGTAGCAATTTCTCCCGATACCGTTCAGCAGCCCGATACGTTAGGGCGGTTTGAGTTCGGCGGTAAGTATGTTCCGGAAACGTTGATGCCGGCGCTGAATGAGCTAGAAGCGGCTTTTCAGCAGTACCGAAACGATCCCGCTTTCCAGCGAACCCTGAATGAGTTGCTGCGGGACTATGTGGGACGGCCCAGCCCTTGTATTTTGCAGAACGGTTGAGCACCCACTATGCCCACTCCCATGGAAGTCCCCAGATCTACCTGAAACGGGAGGACTTAAATCATACAGGGGCGCACAAGATCAACAATGCCCTGGCGCAGGTTCTGCTAGCTCAACGCATGGGCAAGCGTCGAATTATTGCGGAAACGGGGGCAGGCCAGCACGGCGTTGCCACTGCAACAGTATGTGCTCGTTTTGGCCTGGATTGCGTCATTTACATGGGCGTACAGGATATGGAGCGGCAGGCGCTCAATGTGTTTCGGATGCGGCTAATGGGAGCTGAGGTGCGACCCGTTGCTGCGGGTACTGGAACTCTCAAAGATGCAACTTCCGAGGCGATCCGTGATTGGGTGACCAACGTAGAAACGACTCACTACATTCTAGGTTCTGTGGCTGGTCCCCATCCTTACCCCGTGATGGTACGAGACTTTCATGCCGTGATTGGTCAGGAGACCCGCGCTCAAGCTCTAGAAAAGTGGGGAGGGTTACCTGATATTCTGCTGGCCTGTGTAGGCGGTGGTTCTAATGCCATGGGACTATTTCATGAGTTTGTCCACGAGCCAGCGGTGCGGCTGATCGGTATTGAAGCTGCCGGGGAAGGCGTCCATTCAACTAAACATGCGGCTACCCTTACCCATGGCCGGGTTGGAGTTTTGCACGGTGCGATGAGCTACCTGCTGCAAGACGAAGACGGACAGGTATTGGAGGCCCACTCGATCAGCGCTGGGTTGGACTATCCTGGTGTCGGGCCTGAACATAGTTATTTGAAGGAATTGGGACGGGCGGAGTACTGCAGTGTCACAGACCGGGAAGCAGTGGCAGCCTTCCAGGAGGTGTCTCAGTTGGAAGGAATTATTCCTGCCCTAGAAACAGCCCACGCGATCGCCTACCTAAAGCCTCTCTGCCCACAGTTGAACGGCGCTCCTCGGATTGTGATCAACTTCTCTGGGCGGGGTGATAAGGATGTCCAGACGATTGCCAAGGTCCTAGATCTCAGCTAGCTTCTTCATCTGTAGAAATAGCAGCATGGGCAATGGTATCGCCTCCTGAAGGTGGCAGTTTTGGGAGATGATCTCTACTGCCAGCAGCCCTTGTGTGCAATACTCTTGCTCAGTAGTTCAACTTCATCCTGGCCTGTCCCCCGGTTTGAACAAAACCTCTACGAATATTTGGAAGGCATCACCCTGTCCAGCACGTTCGCAAGCGAATGACTCAACCAACTTACTGCTCAAGCTCGTTTCTGTAATAGCTGAGACATTCCCGGATTATAGAGCCGCTGGTAGTTCCAGTAGTTCTCAAACACAGCCTTGACGTAACCCTTGGTCTCAGGGAAGGGAATTGCTTCAACAAAAACATCCGGATCGCTCCCTTCTTTCTGTTTAACCCATCCTGCTACATTTCCAGGCCCAGCGTTATAGCTGGCAACAGCCAGTAGGGAATTATTGTTGTAGGACTGGTGAGTGTAATCCAAGTACCAGGTGCCGAGTTTAATGTTTTCAGTAGGACTCTTTAGTTCGTAGTGTTTCAACTTTGTTTTCTCAGCAATCCAGCTAGCAGTTGCTGGCATCACTTGCATCAGACCAGTGGCTCCTGCAGAGGAGCGAATGGCTGGCTGAAACCGGGATTCCTGGCGGATTAAAGCTATTACCAGTAGGGGATTCAGGTCTCGCTGCTGAGACCAATGGGTGATAGGGTCTATAAAAGCTAAAGGATAAAGAGCCTGCCAGTACCCTAGTTTTTGCTGCAACGCTTGGTATTTAGGTTGGACTTCCGGTTCCTCTCGCGATCGCCGCTGTAGGTCCGACAGCATAAACAAGCCCGCCAAGTTATCCCCCACCCCTAAACGCAGCAGCCCGTCAGTCAACTGTTCTTCAGGGGTCGGGTTCATCCGATTTTGGTGTTCCCACTGCCAGCGCACCCAAGCCTCCCGGTCTTGGTGGAGGAGGTAGAGTTCCTGTAAAGCAGTAGACCCCACAGGCAGGGCCAAACGCTCCTGCTGCTGGGTGATTTGCGGTTCTAATTGGCGTACAGAGGTAAAGTCACCCACATCCCATCCCAGGCGGACAGCAGACCGCCAGGCATAGTAGGACTCGGGGTAACTGTTGATGACCTGCTTGAATGTTTTTTTCGCCTGAGCTTGATGACCCAACTGGCTGGACCACTTACCCGCCCAAAAGGTGGCTTGGGGTGCCAGTTCACTGTCAGGATTGTGTTGAGCAATCTGCTGGGCTAGCTGGAGGGCGTAGGCATAATTCTCAGCCTCAGCGTGCCTTTGCGCTTCCGTCCACAGCAGTTCTGCAGCAGCATCAGTATTGCGGTAAGTTGTCAGCAACCGTTGCCGGGTTTGCAAAGCCGCTTGAACGTTATGGAGGTTATCCAGCAAGTTAAACTTGGCAAGCAGTGCCTCACCTGCTTGCGGCCTTTGGCTGACTTGAGCTGCCCGGTCTAAATACTGTAGCGCTTGGGTGGTAGGGACAAGGCTTGCCAGCTTGATCAAGGCCTTTGGCGTTTCCGCTGCCTGGGGAAATTGAGCAATCAGGCGCTCATATGCTTTGACCGCCTCTTTTTCTTTGCCGCCTAGCTGCAAGCCACGGGCAGCGCGATAGGCATTCCGAGCCGTGAGGGGAGCTTTGGCGTAGGCGGCTCCTGCTTTACCATAGTCTTGTTTCCTCCAGTAGCCAAAGGCGATCGCCTCCCAGTCTTGGGGCTGGAGCTGGTCTTGATACTGGCTCACCAACTGGTCCAGCACTGCAGAAATGTCCGGCAAATAAAGCGCGTGTCGGGCTAGGAGTAAAAGTAATTGGAACTGCTGGGGATTTTGCTGGAGCCGAGCCTGGGCAATTTCGACCACACGAGGATGGCTGGGAAATTGAACGATCGCTTGATTCCAGTAGTCAGGCTGCGTCTGTCCCAAAGCGTAGAGCGCCTCTGCTGCCGCTGGCTGGCCTGGATAGCGCTGAAGCAGCTGCCGCCAAGTGGCCTCTGCTTGGACTTGGTTTCCAGCCAGTGCATAGGCTTGAGCGCGCTTGCATAAAATTTCTGGAGCTAAAACTAGATAGTCTTGCTCTAGCCCCTCTAGCCAGGTCAGTGCTGCTTTCCCTTGCCGCTGTTGAATGTGATCGCTGGCAAGTAAGTAGCGAGCCCGATGGCTGGTTGGCGAATCCAGTTGGGCTAAGGCTTCTAAAGGAATCGTCCGCTGAGTGGGCGAAAGCCATAGAAGCGATGAAAGGGTAACTTCAGCAGTCTTAGCCCGATCCAGCTCTTGAGCCTGCCGAGATGGGTTGAGCCCATCAAGGGCGATAAAGGAAATTCCAATCAATAGAGTAGATACGCCAGTTGTCACTGCGAGGGAAGCTGGAGTGATCCACTTTACCGTTGACATTAGTCTTGACCTGGGTATTGCATCACTAAACTCCTGCATTCTAAGCAGTCTGAATCCGGTTTGTCAGATCATCTGCGTTTGCGAGTAGCCAGCTAAAACTGGCGGGGATTGATAGGGTAAGGATAGATACCATTCTCGCTACTCCAGTTCAGGGCCTCCGTTATGTCACTGCCGACCCCTTCACCCCGAGAAAACGAACATCCTAGCAGCCCACAGAAAGCTTCTGGAGCTAAGAAGCCAGCTTCCCTCCCTGGGAAGCTGATTATCAAGCTGGGAAGATTTGTCTGGACAACTCTTTGGCATCTGATGATGTCCAAGCTGGCTCCGCGCAACCAGTCAGGGGAGTACGTTCGCCCCAGCAGCGAGTTTAGAAACTCCATTGGTCCGGAGCCAGGGTCATACCCACCGGCGGCAGGTCGCTACAGCCTCTTCGTTGGATTTGGCTGCCCCTGGGCACACCGGACCTTAGTAGTACGGGCACTCAAGGGTCTGGAAGACACAATATCGCTGTCTGTTGCTTCCCCTGCGCCAGAGGAGGGGGGATGGGTACTCAACGAACAGGAGGAAGGTTGCCGTACCCTAGCTGAGCTGTACCAGTTGGCCAAACCTGGCTACCAGGGACGCTGCACCGTGCCGGAGCTGTCGGACAAGCAAACCCAGGCGATCGTCAACAACGAGAGTGCCGAAATTATTGTGATGCTGTCACAGTTTAACGAGTACGCCAAGCATCCTCAGCTGAACCTCTGCACCCAGAGGAACTGCGAGAAAAGATTCTGACTTCTGGAACCGGAAGATCTACCCGGCGGTGAATAACGGTGTGCTCGCTGCGGCTTTGCCCAGACCCAGGCAGCCTATGAGGCCGCCTGTAATGACTGTTCGCAGTCCTCGATGAGATTGATGCGGCCTTGGCGAAGAGCCGTTATCTTTGCAGATGGCGTTACGCTTGCGAATGTGCGCTTGTTCACCACCCTGTTCCGCTTTGACATCGTGTACTACGGGCTGTTTAAGTGCAACCCAGGAGAATTCAGGACTATGGGAACTTGGGAGCCTACCTGCGGGACCTCTATCAGCTACCCGGCGTTGCGGGGACCTGCAGCCTAGAGGATGTGAAGCGGGACTACGGTAACCTGTTCCCCTGATCCAGGGGATTATTCCCTCTGGCCCTGATGTGAGGTATCTCCAGGAACCACACAGTCGCAGAATTTTTGGTAGAGAGCCGGTTCTGAAGCATTAAACGCGAGTCGATTGCTGCAGCCGTTTCAACTCGACTGGGGTTAAATCGCGCCACTGGCCGAGAGCTAATCCTGCTAGCGGCGGGTGGTGATCCGCAACTCTTACCAGCCGCAGCGTTGGAAACCCCACTGCAGCAGTCATCCGCCGCACCTGGCGATTTCGGCCTTCGGTGAGTGTGATCTCGACCCAAGCTGTGGGCACCTGCTTGCGAAAGCGGATAGGGGGTCGCGGGGTGGCAGAGGTTCCGGGAAAGCATGCGAACCACAGCAGGCCGCGTCCGATAGCGCTGAATTTCGACGCCCTGTGCAACGACATTGCCAAAGCGGCGGCATCGGGAACGCGCTCCCCTGCACCAGTAAGTTCGAGAATGACCAAACCGAGGATCGCCAGAGGCGATGCTGCATGGGACCATCATTCGTCAGCAACAGCAACCCTTCACTATCACGATCAGGCGCCCCACCGGATACGCAGCGATGGAAATATAATCCTTCAGCGTTGGCTGCTGCGTACCAGGGGAGAAGAGAACTGAGGTCAAAACACCGTAGGGTTTGTGAAATAAGAGATATCGAAAAGTCACTGTTTCGGATGGGGAATACGCTAGCCTGAGAAAGACAAGGGGAGTTATGGATACTGCCTTTCTACCCTATACCCTGAACGGATAGCCCCTGGATGGATCTCCTGCGCTCCCTACCGCTGGGACTCTACATTGAACAACCTATCACCTGGCTACATCGGCTCGATCCCCGCGTCAAGCTGGCTTGGTTACTTAGCTTTCTGGTTTCACCATTCTTGGCAGGTGCTGGCTGGCGGCTGCTGCTGGTAGGACTATTGATTATCCTGACGCTGGCTGCTGCCATTCCCCTGCGAGTGTGGCGGCAGCAGCTCGGTTGGTTGCTATTCCTCAGTGTACTGGTTTGCTGCTTGACGGCCATCATGCCGGATGGACTAACCACGAACTACCAGCCTCGGTTACCGGAAGATGAATTTGCCTTTGCAGGGCCAACTAAAATCCCGGCTCGCCGGCGATCGCGAGCCGGGTATGACTTGAGAGAATTATGGTCCAAACGGGAGGAATCGCTATCTGGGACTCCAGACTTGAGTCACCTACCCCAGCCCACATCCTACCGATATGTGCTGTTTGAGCAAGGACCGGTGACGGTGACGCGCCGCTCCCTAGATTTAGGAGTCCGCACGGGTACCATCCTGTTCACCTTGATTTACAGCACTAACCTCTACCTGCTCACTACCGCACCGGAAGAGATCACGACGGGTCTGGAAAGCTTAGCGCAGCCCCTGCGGCGCTTCCGTTGGCCGATTACAGAAATTGTGCTCACCCTGACTCTTTCCCTGCGTTTCTTGCCCCTGGTTATGGAAGAAATTCAAAACCTCGTCCGCTCAGTGCGAACGCGGGCAATTAACTGGAAAAAACTAGGAATTCGCGGTGCTGTTCAAATCTGGTTGATGTTGATCGATCGCCTACTGGCAAATTTGTTTTTGCGAGCAGAGCAGATTGCCAGCGCCATGCAGGTGCGGGGCTTTACCAGTCCTAACCAGCACCGAGTGCAGTGGAATCCCCTGCGAATTCGCACCGGGGATTGGCTGGCGCTGGGGTGCCTGGGTCTTTTCTGGGGGGCGCGGCTTTGGCTTGGGGGTAGAACCTAAGAGGATCAGTGATGCCCAAGCTCCCACCCTGGCACTGGCAATCGCTGCCCCTCGACGGTCGCAGTGGCTCAGTGGTGTTTGAGGCGTTGTTCCAGCCCCTGCCGATTGCCACCCTGCTAGAAAGTCCTGCTGATCACTCCCAGGCCCGACCGACTGCTCAAGCGCGTTATTCCATCTGCGCTGGCTCCCCCCGGCGTATCGCCGGACGGCCTCAACTGTGGACTCCCAGAGTCGGTAGTATACTGCCTTGCTTGCGGCAGCTGCTGCAGCGACGGCCCACCTCTGAACCGCCTGCGCCGCTGCCATTCACCGGGGGCTGGCTCGGCTGGTTGGGCTATGACCTGGCCTGGGAAATTGAGCAACTGCCCTACTTGCGATCGGAACAACTGCCGTTTCCCGTAGCCTACTGGTACGAACCGGAGTGTTTTGCAGTGTTAGACCACTGGCAGCAGGAACTCTGGTTGGCCGCCAGCAGCACTGAGCAGATGGACCAACTCCAGCGGTCTTTATGCGAGCCAGGGAATCAGCAAAGCAGCCTACTCCTAACTTCTAGAACGACACCCTTACCAATTTTTCAAACCTCGCCAGCCGAATACGAAGCGATGGTCTCCCAGGCAAAACAGTACATTCAAGCCGGGGATATTTTCCAAGCCAATCTCTCTCTACGTTTTGCTACCTATACCCAGGCCGACAGCTGGACGCTCTACCGGGTGCTGCAGCAGATTAATCCCTCCCCCTTTGCCAGTTACTGGCAAACACCCTGGGGAGCGGTAGTCAGTTGTTCTCCAGAGCGTTTGGTGCAGCTCCAAGACGGCCAGGCCCAGACCCGCCCCATTGCCGGAACGCGATCGCGGGGCAATACGCCGCAGCGCGATCACCAGCAGGCTCAAGATCTCCTGCAGAGCCCAAAAGAAAATGCTGAACACGTCATGCTGGTTGATCTACAGCGCAACGACCTGGGACGGGTGGCAGAATGGGGTTCTGTACAGGTTAATGAATTTATGAGTATTGAGTCCTATAGCCACGTGATGCACCTGGTCAGCAACATTGTCAGTCGACTACGCCGAGACTGTGACCCAGTTGATCTGATTCAAACCATGTTTCCGGGCGGCACAATTACCGGCTGTCCGAAAGTTCGCTGTATGGAAATCATCGAGACCCTAGAGCCGGTTCGCCGAAGTTTATTTTATGGTTCCTGCGGCTACTTAGACCAGGGCGGAAATCTAGATTTAAACATCTTGATTCGCACCCTGCTAGTCATACCAATGAGACAGAAGGTAGCAGAGTCTGTTGTTTGGGGTCAGGTCGGGGCTGGGATTGTGGCCGACAGTGATCCCCGGCAGGAATGGCAGGAGTCTCTTGATAAAGCTCAGGCACAAGTTGCAGCACTGAAGCTTGCAAGTGTCGACTAATCAGTGTTACAGTCACGGCTGGTTGATCATAAACGCTTGCCATCAAGAGCAAAAGTCACCGAAGGATAATGCTTCTGACTCTTGGCTTATTGCTCCATAGGAGACAGATGTCTGCTCGAATACCTGCGGATTCGTATCCGCTTGTTTAGCTACGCTGCTTAGCGAACTAAAAATAACTTTCGAGCGGATTTGAACCTGCAAAAAATAAATTTTACAGCTTTTGAAGCTTCAACGTTTCCTGGGCTGCCGGAAGTTATCTTTCTGCTAAATCTGTTCAGAGATGGCCATAGAGGAAACAGGGAGTACAAATTGTATTTTCCCTTTGTTGTCTTAGCTGATCAATGAATTTCAGCGCTATTCTCCCTGGGAGTAATGAACACCGAAACCTACCTCAATCATCCAACTTTTGGTCTGTTGTTTCGGGTTTGCTTAGTGGAGGAAAACCGGGAGTTATTCACAACTCTTTACGCTCAGCGTCTATTTTTTCTGGTCACAACTGGACCGGAAAATTTTGATTTTGAACCCATTAGCCGGACTGATTCCCGGATTCTGGTTGAAAACCGCCTGCGAAACTTGCGTCGTCATGGACGGTTGCCGGAGTACGATCAACTTCAGGCAATTCACAAGCGTACCTTTCAATGACTCCCTTTGATAGTCCGGTTCTGCTCGGGATCGCATTGCCGAAATTCAGGCTTCACTGCCTGACTCGGTGCGAAGCTGATTGCCGTCGCCGGCAGGTACCGTCATCGTCATGCGGCAAGCCTATGCCGTTGGGATTCGAGACTTTGGTGAAAGCCGGGTTCAGGAAACCACTAAACAAGTGGAACTTCAAGACTTGCCTGGCATTACCTGGCATATGATCGGGCATCTTCAGAGCAACAAAGCCCAAAATGCCCTGCAGTACTTCCAGTGGATTCATTCTGTAGATAGCCTAAAACTGGCTCAGCGACTCGATCGCCTAGCAGCAGAGCTGCCGCATTCCCTCAATGTTTGTCTACAGGTGAAAATCGTCCCTGATCCGCACAAGTACGGGTGGATGGTATCTGACTTGATGGCAGATTTATCACAGTTAAGTCAGTGCCGTCACCTAAAGAATTCAGAGTTTAATGACAATTCCTCCTTTGGAACTGGAGGCCAGCGAAATTCTCTCTGTGTTCCAACAAACTCGCGAACTCGCGGAGCAAATCCGCCAACAGAACCTACCGAATCTGATCATGCAGAGCTGTCTATGGGGATGTCAGAGGACTACAAGCTAGCTTTGCAAGCCAAGACTACAATGGTACGCCTGGGACGAATTCTCTTCGGAGATAGACCTGGATTATAACCATGCGACCCTTACCCTTGGAAAAGATGCTGAACCTAGCGGGCCGTCCTGGTATTTGTACTCGCGTCCAGCAGCAGGAAAGATTTAGGGAAACTTATGCAAAATTGAGCTTAAATTGCTAACTGCTACTCAGTTACCAAGTTTGATGATACTGTTAATTCAAATTTGACAATAGGATAAGTCAATTCTGATTTTGTCCCTAAAGTCGACCAGTTATTAGTGTCGCATCCCACTTGTTTAATTTACAAACTAGAATTGCTGCTTTGTGCAAAACTCAATAAACGGGTTATTTTTAGCAAAGTTAATTAGTTTTATCCTGTTAATTGTATAAAGTGAATTAACTTTTAATTACCTTAGATTTGATAGATAATCTTTCAAAGTTGTCTCAGTTGACGATGGAGCATAAGTTGTGAGCACGATCTTTTCTAAACTTCGAGATTTTGTGGGAATCAATAGTTCAGTAGATTCTGAGTACGAGGATGACGAGTATGACGTAGTAGATGGACAGCACTACCAAAGCTCTTATCCATCCGAGCCTTCTCATGCCAATGGCAAGGAAGTAGAAGGTCAAAGTCACCGATCTGAAGTCGGAATGGGGTCAACGATGTCAAGTCCAAACAACGTCGTCGGTATGCCTAGTGCCTGGAAGTCTTGGGGTGCAGTTGCAGAAGTAATGGTGATTGAGCCCCATGCTTTTGAAGAGATGCCTCAAGTTGTTCAGGCACTGCGAGAGCGTAAATCAGTTGTCTTGAACCTGACGATGATGGACCCGGAGCAAGCTCAGCGAGCTGTAGATTTCGTTGCCGGTGCTACGTTCACCATTGATGGGCACCAAGAGCGAATCGGCGAGAGTATTTTTCTATTTACCCCTAGCTGCGTCCAAGTCAGTACTCAATCCGGCGTGGTTCATGAAGTGCCTCAGTCTCAGCCACACCGCTCTCCCGCAGCAGCTTGGGCAGGTGATCCAGTAGTTAGTCGCTTTGCTCAGTAGTGGGTCTGATTGAGCAAGCAGCTCTTGCAGAGTAAACGCTTCTAAGCCAGTTACACTGCGGTTTAATCCCTTAGGAGGAGATGAGTAGTCAAGCGTCTGTAAAACTTGGCATTATCGGTGGCGGGGTAATGGGTGAAGCTATTTTATCCCGCCTGCTGGCTCAACAATCTTACTTGCCGGAGCAAGTTCTTGTTAGTGATCCCGATCCTGAGCGTTGCAGCTTGCTGTCAGAGCGTTATCGGGTTCAGGCTATGGCAGATAATCAAGCGGTCGCTGCAGCGGCAGAAATTCTGCTCTTAGCAGTCAAGCCTCAGGTGTTTGAGGCTATATTAGAACACTTAAAAAGCCCTCAAGGCACAGGTCAATCGCTCGTCATTTCAATCTTAGCGGGTGTGCCTTTGAGAAAGCTGGAGTTTGCCTTTCCAGGTCAGCCGGTGATCCGCGCCATGCCAAATACACCGGCAACCGTAGGGGCGGGGATGACAGCGATCGTGGCGGGAGCGCAGGCTAACCCCTCTCATCTGCAACAGGCGCGGGAAATTTTTCAAGCTCTGGGGGAAGTCGTGGAAGTTCCAGAGCCGTTAATGGATGCCGTGACCGGACTATCGGGTTCAGGCCCGGGATATGTGGCGGTGGCAATTGAGGCCCTGGCTGATGGGGGAGTCGCAGCAGGTCTGCCGCGGGCGATCGCCGCGAAGCTAGCGCTACAAACTGTACTGGGAACCGCTGAGTTGTTAAAAGAATCGGGGATGCACCCCGCGGAACTAAAAGACCGCGTTACCAGTCCTGGCGGGACAACGATCGCTGGAATTACTGTCCTAGAACAATCTGGTTTCCGTGCTGCCTTAATCCAAGCAGTGCAAGCAGCCAGCCAGCGATCTGAAGAACTGGGACGTTAATCAGGCATTGCTTCTAGGGACGGCTCCTGGCCAAGCCGTGGCTCCGTTCCAGCTAGCAGGCGCTGAATGTTCGCTCGATGTCGCCAAATGACATAGAGCCCGCCTGCTAGGGCAAACAAGATATAGGGTAGCGGTTGATTCATCAGCACCATGAGGACAGTGACCGCGATCGCACCGCAAATGGAACCGAGTGAGACAATCCGCGTGAGGGCAAGAACAATACTAAATATCGCTAAGGTGCCTAGACCTACAGGCCAGGACATGGTTAGCAAAATGCCCAGACCCGTTGAAACAGATTTTCCGCCAGTGAAATTGATCCAGACCGATTTGCTGTGGCCGAGAATGGCAGCCAATCCGCTGAAAATCACCAGCCAGGGCAACCACTGCAGGTTGGCACTGCTGGGGAGCAGGCTACTGAACCCACCATCCGGGGAGTCAACCCAGCGGACCAGGGCGATCACCCCAACCCCTTTGAGTACATCCGCCAAGAGAACCGCTAGCCCCGGACCCTTACCCAGCGTTCGCAGCACATTAGTTGCTCCGGTTGAGCCAGAACCACACTCGCGAATATCAATTCTCTTAAGGGTGCGGCCTGCCAGGTAACCAAACGGGATTGACCCTAAAAGATAACTCACTAGCAGTAAACCACCGTTAGCTAGCCACCACCAACCCATTGACGACATCTTTGCTTCTCAGTTTTGGAACTCTGTATTAAATCTATTTCATCATGCCGAGATCACTCAAAGAAATCAAAGGATGAGGAGCGGGCCGGTTTCGGCTGTGGCTCGGCTGCGAACGCCAGCCACAAAGGAAACTGTAGCAGGGAGAGGCTGACCTGCTCCTCAGAGTCATCAATCAAAATCAGCGGCAACTGCCCCTCTTTCACCAGTCGATCTGCTCTTTGGACCAAGGACTCTGGCGATTCAAACAGCGAAATTCCCCGTTCCGGGCTAAAGTCGCTGCGAGAAACCCCCAGACAGTCTTGGAGCCCCCGTCGCCAGTCTCCTAGACGTTCTGGTGTATTGGCTAAAATCAGGGAACGCACCCGGCTACCATAGAGCGATCGCAAAATCGAAATAATCGCAGAGGCAATCAGGATATTCTGCAGGCGGCTCCCCATGGAGCGCAGGGCTCCCCGCCCACCCAAGGTAAAAAACCAGTTGGAAACCCGCTCAGCGTGGATCGGCTCAAAGGTGCGGCGGAGTTGCCACGGTGCCCCGTAGTAGTTGGGTGCCGTGCGGTACTGGTCAATCAGCTTGCGAATTTGTCGCACCTGTTCTTGGAAGCCTTGCTCAGCAAACTGAGGTGCTACAGGTTTAGCAGACTCTGGCAGAGTAGGCTGCTGGGGTGCCGTTTCTTTTGCCTTAGGAGCCAGGTCTAACTCCTCAGCAACTACCACGAGATCTTGCAGGCTAGTCACCAGGTAGTCTTTAAACCCTTGAACTCTAATAGCCAAGTCTCGCGAAACCCCTGCAAAGCTGGTCCGCATCTCCTCTCGTACTCTCTCCTGCCGCCGTTCTAACTGTTCTACTGTAATCTGCAGCGCTTGCTGGCGCTGTTGAAGCTGGCCAAGGTTTTCCTTGGTTATCTGTTCGAGCGCCGCCTGAATCTCAGCAATCTGAGCCCGCAGCACTTGAGCCTTTGCCGTTTGCAGTTCCTCAATCTCTTGCTGCAGGGCCTGGGCTTGCTGCTGGAGCTTTACCATTTGGGGGCTGTTAGCCGCAGGCTCTGCTAACTCATTGGCTGAAACCTCTAAGGGCGTTGCCGGCTTTGATCCTGTGAGATTGGGAACGGGAAGTTCGTCGGAATTCATGAAATCTCAATTGACGAGAGAATATAGGGCACTTGATTAGGCATTGAACTGACCTAACGGGGACAGCGACCTTCAAGTGCAGCTTGTAATCCTTTAGGGTCAAACAGGATTGGCAGAAAGTGGATACTGTTTACCTCTTTGAAATAGAACAGAACTGGTACCAAGGGCCAGAAGATGCGCCAGTTTTGCCAGTCAGTATAGGGAAAATGCCGGATTAGTTTGGCACCCCGGTAAATTTCCAGGGCCGTCCCAGTGAAGAACAGCCGCAGCGTTGCCGCTTGCCAGAGCAGGAACCCAGCAAACAGAAGTAGGACAGCACCAAACCAGACTTGCAGGAATAGAGTGGGTAGAGCCGCGATCGCTAGACCCACAGGGAGGCGATAGCTCGGATTCAACTCGATAGACTCAGGGGCAGAAGAAACTGTAGTCACAGGCAATTCCAATTTCAGTAGTTGATGGCTCTTCTTCATTTTAAGGAACGGCTGGCTTTTCTTCCTTATGCACCTTGCAAGAATGCACTACCCGCTCCTTGAAACATCAACCAGGAGAGGAAAAAGTTGGTAATAAAAATAGCCAGTAGCGCGGTAACAACAGCGGTCGTGGTAGACTGGCCTACCCCTTTGGCACCCCCTGTGGTTGTCAGCCCCCAACTCGAACCAATAACCGCAATTAAAGCACCAAACACACCTGCCTTGATCATGGCACTACAAATATCCCAGAGATTAAGTAAGTTCTGGGCAGAATTGAGAAAAACATTCTGGGGAATACTGTACAGACTAGCTGCAACAAAAACGCCCCCTGCCATACCGGTGATGAGTGCCAGCATTGTCAGTACAGGTAGCATGAGACAACAGGCAATCAGCCGGGGAATGACTAAGTAATCCACAGGGTCGGTATGAAGCATGTAAAGTGCATCAATCTGCTCCGTAACCTGCATGGTACCTAACTCAGCGGCAAAGGCAGACCCGACTCGTCCGGCAATAATCACTGCCGTTAAAACGGGACCCAGTTCACGAGTAAGTGAAACTGCTAAAACACCCCCAACTGCTGTTACTGCCCCAAAATTAATAAATTCTCGGGCCACTTGGATAGTGAACACCATGCCGACAAAGCTAGCGGTAATCAGGACCACGACTAAGGACTCTGGACCTACCGAGACCATTTGCTCGATAGTGTTGCGCCGATGAACCTTACCCCTGAGGAGATGAATGAGTACCTGGCCACCCAGCAGGATAGCTGCCAGTAGCCGCTGACTCCAGAGGTCAAGACTAGAACTAGCGTTTGCTTCTTTCAAGGAATAGCCGTTAACCTAAGCAGCAACTCTCTATTTCGTCAGGATACTCTAAAAATCTCGACCAACCTAAAAGTTATCGGATTCTGGGGCTGTAGAACCATTGCCCGGACCGTTGAGGAAACGATTTTTATCGCTGTCGCTTTGATAGACACAGCTAATCTGGGGCCTATTTTCCAGCTTACCGATGTAACCAAAGGTATTGAGTCGCTGCTTGCAGTCTCGTACCTGTTCTGAGTTGACTAACTTTCTCTGCTCCAAAATAGACCAGTTAGATTTGCGCAGAACGCATCCGGGCTGCATAATCGGCTGGGAAACGTAAACGCTAAACGGCTCATAGGTTACGAAGACTCGCGTGTCCATAACCGTAGCGCTTGCTCCATAGTTGATACAGATTTGAGGATCTGGTGCACTTTGGTCAATGTATTGAGTTGAGGCAACGTTTTCTGAATTGAGATTAGTTGTGCTGCTAAACACAACGCCAAGCCCAATCCCTAAAACAAATACACCTGCTAGAACCGCCAGGACTAAAGAGTTAAAGACAACTGGCTTAGGTCTAGCAGCAGTATTGGGCAGTGGGGCTTTGACGGCAGTCGGCTTACGTTTCATAACAACTTCACTAAGTTGAAAAGGCATTCTTTGCCTGACTATACCCAGTATGGCGTTTAATCAGTGGATTGAGCTAAATTCAAGCCAAATGCTTTCAACCCCAGGGAAATGGGGGAGCTGGTTTTGAACTCTCTAGAATGCGCGGTCCCTAGTAGTGAGAATCTAGTAACGATTGCCAGAGAAATCGCCTGAAGCACGGCTCCCTTGTCCACCTGCTTCGCGGGGTTTTGCTTTATTGACTCTCAGCTGACGGCCCATCCACTCTGCTCCATCAAGCTCAGTAATGGCTGCATCTTCTTCCGCATCCTGAGCCATTTCTACAAATGCAAAACCTCTCATACGGCCAGTTTCACGGTCTATAGGTAATACAACCCGCTTAATAGCGCCACATACGCACCAATAAATATCGCGGAGATCATCCTCAATTCGCCAGCGGGGCAGAATTGCCTATGTAAATAATCATACTAAAAACGGTGGTCTGGTTACTAAGGATAGCTCGGAGAAAGCATTAGACATCGGAGCCAAGCGTCTGCAAACAAACAGCAGAACCAAAGCCGAAGGCTTCTAATATTTCATCTTGTAATCAAAGGTGGTTAGAAACAATTAACTGTATCAATCCGACAAATAGACGGTTTAACTCAGCCATTGATGCACCGAACTGACTTATTTTGACATAATCATCGATTTTGGTGAACTATTTCAGGAGGTTTAATTGCCCTAAGCACTTCAACAAGAACTATCCCCCAACTTTAATCAAAACCTCATTCGACACTCAGAAATGGTAATTTGTAGATGAATGTCCATTGTGCTCTAGCAATCCGTTGGTGTTTTTGGACCTGGGAGAATTAAGGAATTAGCCATGGGTAAACTAAAGCACAGCAAAGCATCAAAACTTAACCTTGAAGGGCGGCTTCTAAGCTTTGTTGCTGAAGGTTACTTCCCCAAAGGTTTATGGCTAGCCACCTCTGAAGGTGAGTGCTACGTTAAGTTATCTAAAAAATTACGGTCTCCCCTGAGCCAAGTCTTGGCGCCCGGTGATTGGATTCAAATTGCCGGTAAGCAAAAGCTCAATTCAAAAACGGGCAAACTTAAACTGAAAGCATTAATAGTTAAACCAGCTTCGCCAAAGTGCTCGCAAAGGTTTCCCTATTCCAAAGTTCAAACCGCTGGAACGCAGGCCAGGGTCATGATTTGTCAAAAGGCGCCCTGCATGAAGCGTGGTGCCCAGTCAGTATGTCAGGCTTTAGAAACAGCCCTGGGCGATCGCGGTCTCGAGGGCCAGGTTTTACTGAGAAAAACAGGCTGTATGAATCGCTGTAAAGCTGGTCCTAACCTTGTCTTTATGCCTGACAAAACTCGTTACACTCGGGTGTGCCCTGAAGAAGTTCCTGCTTTAGTGGAAAAGCATTTAGTACCTGAGATGGCGGTGGAAGACAACCTGCCTGATTCTCAGCCTTAAGTTAGATTTCGCTAAATGTTACCAAGATTTCTACGCCCAACTGTCTACTGGGCTTACAATTCACTGGAGCAACCTAACTGTCCCTTTTGCCCCGATCAAAATGACAAATTTACCTCCCTCTGGCCCTCGTCCATCTCGCAGGGATTCCCTTGGCTTTAACGAGTTTGTCGGTGTCTTCGTTGCCTTTACAACAATTGGTGCCATCCTCTTCTGGTCTTTAACCAGGGAAAGAGGCATATTTGATCTACAAAACTTGTTCGCATTTACACCCGCTGAGGAAGCTCCCCAACTCCTCCCTGCTCCAGAAGCGGAATTACCCGTTTCGACTCCGGCACCTCCCGCAATCCCCGAGGAAGATAGGGTTGGACCAGCAATTGTGGGACAGAGACGCGTTGGACCTGAGTCTGTCGGGCGAGAGACTGTAGGAGCAGGAACAGCTCAACCAGCGAATTTTTCAGATGTTCCGGATGACTACTGGGCCCGCCCTTTTATTTTGGCGCTTTCACAGCGGGGAATCATCAGCGGCTTCAATGACGGCACCTATAGGCCCAATCAGCCTGTAACCCGTGCAGAATTTGCCACCTTTATCCGGGAAGCGTTTGGCCAATCTCCGCAACAAACTGCAGTGCAGTACAAGGACATACCTACTGACTTTTGGGCTACCCAAGCAATTCAAGAGACAACCCAAACTGGATTCTTGACTGGGTATCCTGGAAATATCTTTCGGCCAACCCAACAAATTCCTAAAGTCCAGGCCCTAGTTGCCCTGGCAAGCGGTTTGGGGCTTTCTACCCAGCCTGCTGCCAAACCCCTGCCTTACCAGGATGCTAGTCAAATTCCCAACTGGGCAACTGACGCAGTTAGGGCAGCAACTCAGGCCGGAATTGTTGTGAATCATCCTAATCCCCAACTTTTGAATCCCAGTAAAAATACTACTCGCGCTGAAGCTGCTGCTTTGATTTATCAGGCCTTGGTTAACGCACGACAGGCTGAACCAATTGACTCTGAGTTTGTTGTTCAGCCCTCCCAACAGTAGCAATGAGGCAATCAGTATCCCTTTTGTGATCGAGGGCCTTTAGCTAATTCGCAGCAACTCTACATCAAAAACGAGTGTAGCGTTGGGTGGAATTACACCCCCGGCACCGCGAGCACCATATCCCAAGTCTGGGGGAATCACCAGTTGGCGGCGGCCCCCGACTCGCATGGTGCTGACGCCTTCATCCCAGCCTTTGATGACCTGACCCACACCAATGCGGAACTGAAAGGGCTGGTTGCGATCGCGGGAACTGTCGAATTTTGTGCCGTCTGGCAACGTCCCTGTGTAGTGGACTACTACCTGTTGTCCTGGCTGAGGCATCGTGCCTGTTCCGGTTTCAAGGTCACGGTACTGTAGACCCGAAGGAGTTGTAGTGTATTCTGAGTTGGATTGCACGTTACTATTAGCCTCTTGAGGGGATTCAGACACCAGGGTTTCTACAGGGACCAAGGGTGTGGCAAAGGATTCCGGGGTACCTGTAGTGAATTGGGCGATGACCAAGATCAAAGCACAAAATAGAACAATTCCAAGACTGATTAAAATACTCTGCAATGTTCTGCCTCCCAAAGCATCGATTGGCTAACGCCAAAGTTTATTTTCTAAGTCTCGCACCTGTCGTTCTAGGCGATCAATCCGGCCCCGGAGTTCATCCATCTCTGATTGGCGAGGCACACCTAGGTCTTGAAGGACATTGCGAAGCTGTCGGTGCATTTGCTCGTCCCAGCCTCCGGCTTCCGTCCGTAGCTGCCGCATAAAGTCATCGACAAACGATTTTGCCTGGTCAGGATTTAATCGACCTTCTTTAACCCATTGATCGCTGACTTCCCGGATCTTTTCTGCGACTAGCGAAGTTGTGCCAACGCCAATCATCAAAAGTTGTTTGAGCAAGTTGTTACTATCCATAATGCTTTCTTCGTGACTTGCCTAAAAGGACGATTAATTAACTGAATCCACTGCACGGAAGTGCTTGGTTTGTTTTGGAAGACGGCTTATCCACCCTTACTCTATTCTGTCAGACCCAAGCTGTTCTAAGCATGGGGCGGGCTGCTGATCCAGGATCATAGCGCTAGGAACTTGGTCGATTATTGAAACGCGCTATCTTAGGTCTAGTTAGTGTTACATCTACATCATTCCATTGTTTATTGAGTGGCTAAATTTTAAAGTTCCTCCAGTTCTGTATGAGCAGTATATCCAGAGCGATGCTGAGATTTGGACACCGGCACTCACGAATCATCCTGGCTTTCTGGGCAAAGAAGTATGGCTCAACCCGGATGATCAAACAGAGATTGTGATTGTAGTTCGCTGGGCCAGTCGTGAGCAGTGGAAATCGTTTCCGCAAAAGCAGTTAGAACAGCTTGAGTTCCAGATTGCTGAAATCATGGGTTGCACCTGCCAACTGGTAGAAGCTAGTGAATATTACCTCTACAAACTTGCTAAGCCTGAATAAGTGGATTTGGACTATGCCCCATTGTCCTCACTGTCGTCAATCTGTTGATACTCAGGCGCTCACCTGTCCCCATTGTCAGACGCTGCTTAAAGCCCACGGCCACCCTGGTATTCTGTTGCATCGCGCCTCTGGGGAAGATTACTTGTGCCAATCTTGTCTTTACCATCTAGACGACACCTGCACCTTTCCCCAACGCCCCTACGCCAGAGACTGTACCCTCTACCGTGACCAAGCTGTAGCCTCCAGGCATCAGGCTCCAGCATCAGCGAACCGATCCCAGCGCCGCTACATTTGGCTTCTTTTCGTAGGTTTAATGGCGATCGCGGTCCTGTTAGCGCTGTAAATTTTAGACTGCGAGTGTGCCATTTATAAGGTTGAGTCCACTGCTGTTGAAATAAATTTTGCTGAAATAAAAGTCTCTTCTAGAACCAGCCCATTGAATGGTACTCCCTCTGCTTGAGCAACTGCTAAATCAAACCAAAAAGTTGTGCCAGCTCCTAACTCACTAATTAGATGAACCGTAGTGTGGTGCTTTTCCAGGATGCTTCGCACTATGGAAAGGCCCAGACCCGTCCCCTCAAGCGTGTGAACCCGGTTCTCAACTCGAAAGAATCGCTCAAAAATTGCTTGTTGGTCGGATGAATCAATCCCAATTCCCGTATCAGACACTTCTACCCTGACCTGGCTGAGGTTATTCGCTTCAGGAAGATCAAGCAAATAGGCACGAATGGCGACTTTTCCCCCTGCCAAGGTAAACTTCAGCGCATTCCCAACAAGATTGGCAAAAACCTGCAGGAGTAAGTCATAGTTGCCCCAGACAGTTGGCAGGCCTGGCTCAATCTCTTGGACCAGCTGAATCCCTTTGTCGCGAGCATTCAGCTGGTAACTTCGCAGCGTTTGTTCGATGGTTTGAGCAATGTCTACCGCTTCAAACTGATACTGGCGCCCAGACTCAAGGCGGGAGAGATCCAGCACATCATTGACTAACCGACTCAGGCGATCTGTCTCATGGTTAGCCGTATCTAGAAATTCCCGTCGCTCCAGCTCGCTGAGGCTCTCACCGTAATCATGCAGAGTTTCAATGAACGATTTGATATTGAATAAGGGTGTTCTCAGTTCGTGAGAAACATTGCTAATGAACTGGCTCTTCGCATCGTTTAACTCTACCTCCCGGGTAATATCCTGGACCGTCATCGCAATCCCTTTCGGCTTCTCACGATATTGATCAAGAACTGTGGTCAGAAGAATGCGAATCGTTCGTTTACTCGGTTCATTCAGCGTAATGCGAAATTCAGCACCATCACATTCTCCTAAAGCAACTTTGTGCAGGGGGCGAGCGAGTTCAACCTGAGCGGCAGTCGGTAGGTGGTGCAGAATATTAGACCCGATAACATCGTTGGCCTCCCAACCAAAAATACGTCGAGCGGTTGGGTTAGCAAGAATGGCTCGGAGGTCAGTATCGATCAGCACCGCACCGTCTGCGATGGTTGAGACTAAAGTTTCTAGCTTTGCCTTTTCAGCAGTTAGCTCTTCAATATTTTGCTCTTCATAGCGCTCTAAACGTTCCGCCATATCGTTGAAGCTAGCGATTAATTCACCGAGTTCTCCCCCAAACGGCAGACCAATTCTCTGCTTAAAGTTACCAGCGGCAATATTCTTAACGCCCAACAGCAGCTCCTTCGTCGGTCGAGTAATGATCAAGGCATTAAAAACAGCGCCGAGAACGAATATTACCCAAATTGAGATAAATACAGCAATGGTAACGTCCCGCGTCAAGTGAAAAGAAGCAACAACTGTAGCATTAGGATTAATCCCGATCGCTAAAACGCCCATGTAATGACCGTCATGCCTCAGGGGGACAAACACATCTGCGACCTCTCCATCAGGAGTGAGATGCTGTCGAACCATAGGGGCATCTGCGCCCATGGCATAGTTTTCTGGCAATTGAATACGTCGCCGCAGTGTGAGGGAGTTGGTGACCTGCGAGGCAGAGAAGGGAATACCGTAATAGATATTTCCCTGCTCGTCGGCGTAGAGCATGTAGCGAACACTCGAGGTACTGCGATAAAAGTTGCGGGAAAACCGGGCTAGCTCGGTGTAGTTATGATCGGCTACGAGGGGAGCAACGTTAGCTGCTAGTAAAAGCCCTAAATCTCGTCCAAACCGGGTGTCATGCAGACGAGCATCTTCCTGAATAGTATTAACTGCCCAGAAGGTCAAGCCACTCATGAGCAAGGAAACAACTAAGGTCGCTGCAGCCATGAGACGAGTCTGAATGGTAAACTCAGACCACCAACGAGTGATAACTTCTTTAACTGTTTTCAAGAAAGCAATCAAGGGAAACCCTAACCAGTACAAAGCAACGAAACTTAAAATCTACGGCTGCAAAGAAAGGTCTTTCAGACCCCCATTCGAACGCTAAACTGTTACCTCCTGCAACTATCTTGACATGAAGCTCCTGTCGCATCACAGGTACTACAGTCCATTCCCCTTCACCGCACTCAGCCAATCGCTAGAGATTTTATCCTGATTACGAGGTTATGGCACCAGGTCGCTTCTTTCGTTTTTTTCGCTATCTTAGCTTTGCCACCTTTAAGAAAGTACTGGTAAATGTAGGCAAGCAGCGTTTACCTGGCTTGGCTTCGGAGATGGCTTACAATGCAATGCTAGCTATTTTTCCGGCAGCATTAACGGCTTTAACTGCGATTGGTTTGTTTGGTGCTTCCACAGAGAACACCTTTCAAGGGTTGGTGGGCCAACTGAGCGAGGTTGCACCGGAGGAAGTACTGATATTAGTCGGAGACTTCGTTCAAGAGCAGCTTTACGCCAGTCAAAATAGTGGGTTGTTCTCTCTTAGCTTTATTGCTGCACTCTGGGTTGCTTCCAGCGCCCTTAATTCTGCCATGGTGGCTTTAGATCACATTTTCGAAATTCCACCCCCACAAACTCGGCCCTTCTGGAAAGCAAAATTAGTTGCCATCATCTTAACGATTGGCACGATCATATTTCTTGCCTTCGCTTCATTTTTAGTATTCGTTAGCGATTTAATTATTCGCCGAGTGGCAAGAGAAAGTGGCATCTTTGAGGGGGGGCTGCTGGAAATTTGGCGGCTGTTGAGCTGGCCTCTCGCTCTGGGAATGGTGGCGATCGCCTCAGCGTTTATCTATCGCTATGGGCCCAGCCGCTGGCGGCCAGGAACACCGATCCTACCTGGGGCTATTTTAGCTGCCTTGCTCTGGGCCACAGTATCAGGTCTGTTTCGGGTTTATGTGATTTATTTTGGCAACTATAACCAGGCCTATGGGGCGATCGGCGCTGTAATTGTGTTGCTCCTATGGCTCTACCTGAGCGCTTTAGCCCTGCTGATTGGAGCGCAGCTTAACGTAACGGTGGGTGAGGCTATGGGGCCAAAGATCGGCCGGAGGTCAACCTGAGAAGGGAGCTGCTGCAAGTCAGAGAGAATGGTGATTCGTGATGCAGTTGAGACTGATTTGCCGGCGATCGTGCAAATTTACAATGCTGCTATCCCTAGTCGGATGGCTACCGCAGACATAGATCCGGTATCCGTTGAAGAGCGGCTCACTTGGTTCCGAGCCCATACTCCGACCCGTTATCCGCTTTGGGTGATGGAATCAAACGCAGCTGTGGTGGGATGGTTGGGGTTTCAGTCCTTCTATGGCCGGCCAGCCTACCACGTCACGGCAGAAATTAGTCTCTATGTTGCTCCGCTCCTTCATCGGCAAGGGATTGGGAAGCAACTGCTGCGCCAAGCAATTCAGCAAAGTCCAGCCCTGGGATTTACAGCCTTGCTAGGGTTTATCTTTAGCCACAATTTGCCAAGCTTACGGCTATTCGAGGGGCTGGCCTTTCAGCGTTGGGGTTATCTCCCCGGCATTGCTAGGTTGGATGGGGTCGAGCGGGATTTAGTGATTCTGGGTCGCCGAGTTGGTACTATCAGGGAGTCTTGCCCGGCGCTGAGGGACGGGCAAGACTCCCTGTAGGGAATCATTCCACCTGCAGATGATTCTGCTAGCCTAGTGCTGGCTTTACTTCTGGATGTCCCAGGCGCAGAAATAGCTATCAATCAGACTGCTGAAGTTTCTGCAGCACTGGTGACAGTGTTTGTGCTCTGATAGAGATTAAAATCTACACGCTGGCTTCACTAGCATCTTCTAAAACTATGCCCCGTCGCGATGACCTGCATAAAATCCTGTTGATTGGCTCTGGCCCGATTGTCATTGGCCAAGCTAGCGAGTTTGACTACTCCGGCACCCAAGCCTGCAAAGCTCTGCGGGATGAAGGGTATGAAGTCGTTTTAATCAACTCCAACCCGGCGACCATTATGACTGATCCCGATATCACCGATCGCACCTACATTGAGCCCCTAACTCCGGAGCTAGTTGAGAAGGTCATTGTTAAAGAACGGCCCGATGCCCTACTGCCGACCATGGGCGGCCAAACTGGGCTGAACTTAGCGGTGACGCTAGCGAAAACTGGTGTCTTAGAAAAATATGGTGTGACTTTGATTGGGGCCAACTTAGCCGCTATCGAGATGGCAGAGGACCGCAAACTCTTTAAAGAAGCGATGGAGCGGATTGGCATCGGCGTTTGCCCCTCAGGGCTGGCGCAGACGTTGGCAGAGGCGCGAGAAGTGGCGCGGCATATTGGCAGCTATCCCTTAATTATCCGGCCTGCCTACACTTTGGGGGGCACTGGGGGCGGCATTGCCTACAACCAGGAAGAATTTGAAGAAATGGCCCAGGCAGGTCTAGATGCCAGTCCCAATTCCCAGATCCTCGTTGAGCTGTCCTTAATTGGCTGGAAAGAGTATGAGCTGGAGGTGATGCGGGACCTCGCAGATAATGTAGTCATCATCTGCTCGATCGAAAACGTCGATCCGATGGGCATTCATACCGGAGACTCGATTACCGTTGCCCCGGCCCAGACCTTGACCGATAAAGAGTACCAGCGGCTGCGGGATGCCGCAATTAAAATCATCCGGGAGATTGGTGTAGAAACGGGCGGCTCCAACATCCAGTTTGCTGTGAATCCTGCTAACGGGGAAGTGATTGTCATCGAGATGAACCCGAGGGTTTCCCGTTCTTCTGCCCTGGCCTCTAAGGCAACAGGATTTCCTATTGCCAAGTTCGCTGCCAAACTAGCTGTGGGCTATACCCTCAATGAGATTCCCAACGACATTACCCAGAAAACCCCAGCTAGTTTTGAACCGACCATTGACTATGTGGTGACTAAGATTCCTCGGTTTGCCTTTGAAAAGTTTCCCGGCACCCCCAGCATCCTCACCACCCAGATGAAGTCAGTGGGGGAAGCGATGGCGATCGGGCGGACTTTTCAGGAGTCGTTTCAAAAAGCGCTGCGCTCCCTGGAAACTGGCCGAGCCGGGTGGGGCTGCGATCGCAAGGAAAAACTGCCCAACCTGGAGCAAATCCGCTCCGGGCTACGAACCCCGAACCCGGAGCGCGTGTTCACGATTCGCCACGCCCTGCAAATGGGCATGACGGTTGAGGAAATCTACGAACTCACCGGCATTGACCCCTGGTTCCTCAACCAGTTTCAGGGGCTATTGGCAACGGAAAAGTTTATCAAACGCGCTCCCCTGGAGAAACTCACTGCAGACGAGCTATTTGCGATTAAGCGCCAGGGCTTTAGTGATCGCCAGATTGCTTACGCCACGAAAACCTTTGAAGATGATGTTCGCCGCTACCGGCAACAGCTGGGTGTCGTCCCCGTCTATAAAACCGTAGATACCTGTGCCGCGGAATTTGAAGCGTTTACGCCCTACTACTACTCCACCTACGAGGCTGAATCGGAGGTGCAGCCTTCCGCTCGCCGCAAAGTGATGATCCTCGGCTCAGGACCGAACCGGATTGGTCAGGGGATTGAGTTTGACTACTGTTGTTGTCACGCTTCCTACGCGCTGCGGGCGGATGGTTTTGAGACCATCATGGTCAACTCCAACCCGGAAACGGTTTCCACAGACTATGACACCAGCGATCGCCTTTACTTTGAACCCCTAACCAAGGAAGATGTCTTGAACATCTTAGAGGTGGAAAACCCGGAAGGGGTGATTATCCAGTTTGGTGGCCAGACTCCCCTGAAACTCGCCGTACCGCTAGAAAAAACTCAGGCTCCTATTTGGGGAACCTCCCCCGACTCCATCGACATTGCCGAGGACCGGGAGCGGTTTGAGCAAATTTTGCGAGAACTGGATATTTCCCAGCCCCCTAACGGGATTGCCCGCAGCTACACCGAAGCCCTGGAAGTAGCCCGATCAATCAACTATCCGGTTGTCGTGCGGCCTAGCTATGTGCTAGGGGGGCGGGCGATGGAAATCGTCTACTCCGACGCGGAGTTAGAGCGCTACATGATTGAGGCAGTCCAGGTTGAACCTGACCATCCAATCCTGATCGATAAGTTTCTAGAAAACGCCATTGAAGTTGATGTGGATGCAGTGGCCGATCAAACCGGACAAGTGGTAATAGGTGGAATCATGGAGCACATTGAACAAGCTGGGATTCACTCTGGGGACTCTGCCTGTGCCTTACCCGCTTCCTCCCTATCTCCACAGCTTCTAGAAACTATTCGTACCTGGACCCATCAGCTCGCTCAACGGCTGCAAGTGGTTGGGTTGATGAATCTTCAGCTGGCAGTACAGGGCGAACAGGTCTACATTTTGGAGGTCAATCCTCGGGCTTCTCGAACTGTCCCTTTTGTGTCCAAGGCGATTGGCCTGCCTTTGGCTCAAATTGCTGTGCGAGTCATGGCGGGTCAAACCTTAGAAGGGCTGAAGTTTACTCAAGAACCCGTTCCCCAGCACGTTGCCGTCAAAGAAGCCGTGTTGCCCTTTGACAAGTTTCCCGGAGCTGATACAATCTTAGGCCCAGAAATGCGCTCCACTGGCGAAGCAATGGGAATAGATGTTGACTTCGGCAAGGCGTTTGCTAAATCTCAGCTTGCCGCGGGACAACGGCTACCCCTGGGAGGTACTGTTTTTGTCTCTATGAGCGATCGCGACAAAGTTGCAGCGGTTCCTGTCGTCCAAGCGCTGACAGAGTTAGGCTTTCAAATTGTTGCCACTGCTGGAACCCGGCAGGTTTTGCAGAATCATGGGTTGGAAGTCGAGCTAGTCCTCAAACTGCATGAAGGCCGTCCCCATGTTCTGGATTGGATTAAGAATGAAAAAATTCAGTTGATTATTAATACTCCCTCCGGCGGAGAAGCCCAGGCAGACGGGAAGCTAATTCGCCGGACTGCGCTACTATATAAGATCCCGATCATTACAACTATTGCTGGTGCAACGGCTACTGCTGCGGCAATTCAAACACTGCAGTCCCAGCCTCTAGAAGTCAAAGC
>JAUJON010000296.1 GCA_030447595.1 Thermosynechococcaceae cyanobacterium YX3bin19 | reverse complement strand
GCTACGAGTTTGGACTACCAATTTAGAAATGAACAACAAATCGACAACATTACCTGTTTCTCTATGCCGGATGGCAAGCGGGTCAACTCAAGGGAGATCACCCAATCAAGCGGGACTAAAACCCCGTGCCACGCACACTACCTACCCGCAGCAAGATAGGCTGAAAGCTCCTCAGAAGTGCCAATCAACTTGCTATCAATAAAAACCTGGGGGACCGTGGTTGCTCCTGTAACCGCCCGCAAAGAGCGAGTCGTCACATCTTCACCTAAAACAATTTCTTCAAAATCCAAACCATGCTCCTGCAGCATCTCTTTGGCACGGGAACAGAACGGACAACCCACTTTTGTAAACAGGGAAACACATTTGGGCTTGGTTGCCTGGGGGTTGATGTGATTGAGCATTGTTTCGGCATCAGAAACCTTAAACGGGTCACCTGGTTCTTCTGGCTCAATGAACATCTTTTCAATTACCCCATCCTTCACCAGCATGGAATAGCGCCATGAGCGCTTGCCAAATCCGAGGTCGGTTTTGTCAACCAGCATTCCCATACCCTCGGTGAACTCGCCGTTGCCATCAGGAATCAGCGTTATATTCTCCACCGCTTGATACTTGGCCCACTCATTCATCACGAAGGTATCATTGACCGCAATACAAATAATGTCATCTACCCCGTTCTCCTTAAAGACCCTGCCCAACTCGTTGTAGCCCGGTAGGTGAGTCGATGAACAGGTGGGAGTAAAGGCACCCGGAAGAGAAAAGACAATCACGTTCTTACCCGCGAACAACTCAGCAGTCGTTATGTCCGCCCATTGATGGTTCTGACGATGCCGGAAGGTGACCTGGGGAACTCTCTGTCCTTCTCGATTGGGCAACATGAACTTAGCTCCTGGAGACATTAAGGTGAACACTGAAAGTGACAACTGCCAAAGCGTACTCGTTACAAGTACGAAATGTCAATATGAAGGCTCTCACAAACTTCACTTGAAAAGCGGAGATTGGTTTCCTTTGCTATTGTGACAAGTTTGGTCACTGATAGAGAGCCATCGGGGAGGGCGTATCGGACGCGAGAGAGTGGGCCGCTCACCTACTCATCCAAGTGAGCCATACTGCACAATAGAGACAAACCTCCAGGCAGGATCAGGCTATGCGCGTAATCTTAATGACGGGAAAAGGCGGCGTTGGTAAAACCTCCGTTGCCGCGGCAACTGGGTTGCGGTGCGCAGAACTCGGCTATCAGACCTTGGTTTTAAGTACTGACCCAGCCCACTCGCTTGCCGATAGCTTTGATTTGGAATTGAGCCATGAACCGGTTCAGGTTCGCCCTAACCTCTGGGGAGCTGAACTGGACGCCCTGATGGAACTGGAAGACAACTGGGGAGCAGTGAAACGCTACATTACCCAAGTGCTCCAGGCAAGGGGGTTAGAAGGTATCCAGGCCGAGGAACTGGCAATTTTGCCAGGGATGGATGAAATCTTTAGCCTTGTCCGGATGAAACGCCAGCACGACGAAGGCAAGTTTGAGGTTTTGATCATTGACTCTGCGCCTACAGGAACCGCACTGCGCCTGCTGAGTTTACCGGAAGTCAGTGGCTGGTATATGCGCCGCTTCTACAAGCCATTGCAGAAGATATCGGTTGCCCTCAGACCTCTCGTTGAACCCTTCTTTCGGCCCATTGCCGGCTTTTCCCTACCGGACCACGAGGTTATGGATGCGCCCTACGAGTTCTATGAACAGATTGAAACCCTGGAAAAAATCTTGACCGATAACAATTTGACTTCGGTGCGACTGGTAACAAATCCAGAAAAGATGGTAATTAAGGAAACGTTGCGGGCCCATGCCTACCTGAGTTTGTATAATGTTGCCACTGATTTAGTTGTTGCTAACCGGATTATTCCCGACGAAGTGAGTGACCCCTTTTTTGCTCGCTGGAAGGAAAATCAGCAGCAGTATCGTCATGAAATCCATGAAAACTTCCGTCCCTTACCCGTTAAGGAAGTACCGCTCTACCCAGAGGAACTATGCGGTTTAGAAGCGCTGGAGCGTCTTAAAGAAACGCTCTATTCCGGTGAAGATCCTACTCAAGTTTACTATCGGGAAACTACCCTACGAGTAGTCCAGGAAGAAGGTCACTATAGTCTTGAACTTTACTTACCAGGCGTGCCCAAAAACCAAGTTGAGCTGAGTAAATCTGCTGATGAGTTAAATATTCGCATTGGCAACCATCGCAGGAACCTGGTTCTGCCGCAGGCTCTAGCAGCGCTCCAGCCTACGGGAGCCAAAATGGAGGCAGACTACCTGAGGATTAAGTTTGGGTAATTCAATTTGGTTTAGTGTCCTGAGGGCACCTAGTCTGGCAAATTAATACCACTGCTATCTTGCTTGTGTACTTGCTATCACCGGACCTGGCACCTTCACCAACAGGAAGATT
>JAUJON010000295.1 GCA_030447595.1 Thermosynechococcaceae cyanobacterium YX3bin19 | reverse complement strand
GCAAGGCTTAACTTCAATTCCAGGTCTCTATGCAGTGGGGGAAGTTGCGAATACAGGGGTACATGGAGCAAATCGCTTAGCGAGTAATTCGCTGCTGGAGTGCTTAGTGTTTGCAGCCCAGCTATCGGAGCTTGCCCTACCTCCATTTTTTCCGGTACCTGTCCTGGCCGCCCAAGAACAGGTGCCGGAATGGCAACCAGCAGTCAGTAGCGGGTCAAGCCAGAAGACTAAAATCGCAGAACTACGCCGGCAACTGCCGGGGTTAGTGTGGCAGAGCGCTGGTATTTGTCGAGAGCAGCAAGCCTTGGAAGCAGCGATCGCCCAAATTAAGCATTGGAGAGATGAATTTAATCAGCTGCCGTTAAGCCAGCACCTTGTGGCCCTGCAGCCGGGTCAAAGGGTAGCCCTTGCCTCCGCTGAAATTGATTTAGAAGTTCGCACCTGGGCGGAAACCCAAAATTTATTAGATATTGCCTACCTAATTTTTAAAAGTGCTGTTTTTCGCACCGAGAGCCGAGGAGGCCACTATCGACTAGACTATTCCTGCTCTGACCCCAACTGGCAAGTGCATACCTTAGTTCAAGATCATCACTGGTGGAGATCTGATCCAATTTAATCTAGAAATACCTTAGAGGGAAGCTAATTATCTGTCTGCAGCTATTGATTAGTACTATAATCGCCTCATACAATTTCACGAAAACCTTCTCAGAGAGCAGATTTTGGAACTCTCTTAAAGCCTGTGGTTATTAATCCCAGCTAACTGATCAGCGAAATAGTATCTACAACTCTGAGATAGTTATGATTGCAGTTTACCCCGGTAGTTTTGATCCCATTACCTTAGGGCACCTTGATGTCATTGAGCGAGGGTGTAGGCTTTTTGAGCAAGTGATTGTTGCAGTGCTGATAAACCCCCTTAAAACACCATTGTTTACTGTGCAGCAGCGAATTGAGCAAATTCGCTGCTGCACACAGCACCTGACTAACCTGGAAATCGACAGCTTTGATGGTCTAACTGTAACTTATGTCAAAAACCGCCAGGCCCAAGTACTCCTGCGAGGTCTGCGAGTTCTTTCTGACTTTGAGTACGAACTACAAATGGCTCACACTAATAAAAGTCTACTGCCACAAATTGAAACAGTTTTTCTGGCAACCTCTAACGAATACAGCTTCTTAAGTAGTAGCCTGGTGAAAGAAATTGCTAAGCTCGGTGGCCCGGTCAGCCATCTTGTCCCTAAAAATGTTGCGCTCGATTTAGAGTGATGCTACGCCAAAATTCGTCCGATACTAGTCCTGAACATGATAGATCTGGTGCCCATCGCTTCTCTCCAGACGGGCCAGAGGGTCTGGTTTTGAAGCGGCAACTACAGGAACTTGAAGAAATTATTCTAGACAGCCCCAGAGTACCGCTGACTCGCCGGACGCTGGTGGATGAAGATAAACTCCTCGACCACTTGGATCAAGTCCGGGTCAATCTGCCCGAGGTCTTTCAAAGAGCAGAGCAAATTCTGCAGGATAGGGAGACAATCATAGCCCAAGCGCAGGAGTATGCTCAGGAAATTATTAGAGCTGGGGAGCAAAGAGCAGCGCAAATTGCCGATGAAGTCAAAATTGTTCAGCAAGCGGAATTAGAAGCCCAGCAAATTCGCCAGGCGGTGCAGGAAGAGTGTACAGCAGCTCGGCAAAGAACCTCTGCTGAGATTGAACGAATTCGTCAGCAGGCTCAACAGGAGTTAGAGCAAATGCGACGAGCAACACTGGCAGAATGCGAACAGCTACAGACTGGAGCCGATACATACGCAGAACGGGTGCTGACAGATATGGAACGGCAGCTCAGTGAGATCCTGCACGTGATTCGCAGTAGCCGAAAACATCTACAAGAAACTGCTGTGCAGTCACGCCCCTCTGGAGCGAAAAGTTAAAGAGCCATAATCTTAAGAACTGCTCCCCGTTCTCACTGCTGAGTTTTACAATCAACTCCCCAGGCAAGATTCGAACTTGCGACCAATCGGTTAACAGCCGACCGCTCTACCACTGAGCTACTGAGGATTAAGAATCCTATGGTATCGATAATTTGGCTAACTTGGCAAGCAATCTAATACTTTTATTTAATATGCCTTTGATAAGTACTTAGACGTGATTAAACTTAAAACGCTCTGAGTCGTAGCTACCTCGTTCAAAGCGGACCTCAACTCCAGCAATCACTGCCATTGCCAAGTCATAGGAATTGTCGAATTTGCCTTCCCAGCGGATATTCGCAAAGCCATTTACACCACTAACGCCTATGCCTTCGGCGGACTAAAGCTCTACGAATCAATGAATATGACCCTACACAAAGTTCTACGCAATCATCGTTCCTTCCTAACTGACGAATTGGTGCTGAAGGTGATTTACTGTCCCAAACACGCTAGTGCAAAGCTACGCACTTTCAGTGCGAGAC
>JAUJON010000294.1 GCA_030447595.1 Thermosynechococcaceae cyanobacterium YX3bin19 | reverse complement strand
CCTGGAGTTCCATTTGGAGTCTATGGCTGAATTCGGCGAAGAAATTCCCGAGGAGCCTACACCGACGAGTACTCGCACTATCGAACTGACCGTCTAGTGCCCTCCTTGCCGGTTGTCTCCGGCAAGGAGGCAATAAGGGCCTTCGAGAGGCTCGGCTATGAGCAGGCAAGGCAGAAGGGCTCGCATGTCTTCATGCGTTGCCCAGGCCGCCCCTCGATAAGTGTTCCCTTGCACGATCCGCTGAAGAGGGGCACTCTCCGTAGCCTCGTACGCAATGCTGGGTTGTCCGTGGAGGAATTCAAGGACGCCCTTTAGACTCCCGGACCTTACACCGACATCTAAATAGTATACTTAATATCGGTTCAAACCTGGTTGTCTGAACCAAAAGGGGGGGTGCTCTCAACGTGTTAAAGTGGGCGTTCTGAATCAAAAGTCTGTCCTGCTTTTGGGCATAACCACTAACTTGCCGTAACAGCTACAGTCGCGTAGCATAACGGAGTGCTATTTACCCGAGAGTCTGTACCGAACTCCACTCTTGTGCATCCGCACGAGCTACAGGGCGTGACAAAAGCACGCGTATGCGATTTTGACGACATGGTTCTTCGGGTGGTCAAATGGCATCCTCCACCTCTCGGTATCACATCGACGTACTCCGAACTAGCCGCGTCGCGGCTCGGGCAGTTGATACAGGCCCCGGTCGTGAGAGGGACGGTGGTGCATGTCGACCCAGCGCAGCTTCCAGCAGAATTGGCCAACCAAGCAGCGCAACCTTTCCACGTAGGATTCACCTACTCTCCAGGTGACGACTTCCGCCCGGAGGACTACAACAAAATCGAGAACACACCTGCTCTGCCTGCGGCTGCCGTTCAACTAGCCTGGCTTCAGATAGCAGATCAGGAGGGTCACAACCAGTATCTTTATCAACTTGAACATGTACTGCCTGACAAGACGACTAGGAAGATGAGCCACTTCATCATAATAGACCAAGCGGCCATAGGCGGAGCCCACGATTGGAGCAATGAGGATCTGCAGCCCGGTGCTCCGTATAGTCTGCCTCCCCATCTCAAGGAACGGGTTTCTATGGAAGATGCGAAGCCTGTTTTGGAGGATGTGATGTCTCTAGGAGAGGAGGAAATCGTCTCCTGCTTTGGTTCGTATCCCGATGGTTGGGGCATAGAAGACCACCATGTGGATAAGGTGACCGAATTTATTCTCCAAAGGCGAGACCATTTGGGCGATGTGCTGAGCAACAACCTACTGTAGGCTACGCTTGGATAAGGGGAAGGGTTATGGCGAGTAATTTGGGACAGTATAGCCTCGTGAGCTACATTCATGAACTTCGTGGCGAGCGTGTAAACCTCGGTGTTCTTGTTTGGCACCCTCGCACCGGATGTGTTTTTCGGAGGTCGAAAAACCTCAACAGAGTGCGGGCCATCGACGAATCGGCCGACCTGAAGCGAGTACGCGCCAACCTAGAGAGTATTGGTGAGAGGGCTGAGGCATGGAGCCGAGGAGGGCCATCTCCACTCGGAAGCTTGGCGTACGAGTTTACACGCCGTTTAGTCGTGACCCCTCCTCTAAACGCTCGTATCCAGGACCCTCTATCAACCCTCGAAAGATTGTCCTCGACACTATTGCCACCCGAGCCTTCTTTTGTGAGAGCACCATCCACCACACAGTTTGCAAACTCATTTGCCAGTCTATTGAAAAAGGAGCTTATAGAGCGAGGCGTAGCGAATGTACGAAGCAATTTCTTCGAGGAAGGTCCAGCCGAGCCTATAGAGGTGACAGCTCTGTACAACTATGATGCCGAGAGCTACGTATGGAGAGCATTCTCTTTTGCCAGCGAAGACGACCCGAGAAAGCAGCTAAGATTGGCCAAGGCCATCCACACAGACAACGCTGATCTAAGAACTTTGGAGGACTACCAACATGCACGCCTACAGGTTGCGGTGCAGCCGCCGAAGCGGCGAGCGCGAGCTGAGTGGGACAAGGCTCTCAAGTATTTACGTCGGGCATCAGACAGAGTTGAGGATTTCGAGGATCGACAATCAATCGAGATAAAGGCACCTGAACTACTTCCGCCCAGCCTGAGTCCAATGTTAGCAACGCAGTAGATTCTCTAAGGCCCAAAAGCCGGTTCTATGCCCAACTCGTGCATTGCCCTCACCAGCACACACAGGTTGTGGCACAAGACCTTGCAAAGCGCTTCGTTGAAGCGGACTTCGATATATTCGACTCGAACAATGTCAAAGGCGTGCCGCTGACCGCTTCCGCGGTTTACAAGAGCTAACCTTTACTGCTCGCTCGTCGCCATCTCTCACGTCCCTCCAGATATAGGTCCCCGCCATAGAGGTCGTTGATCACGACTGCGGGGAAGTCTTCGACCACCAGACGCCTTACCGCTTCCGCGTCGAGATCCTCGTAGGCTACGACCT
>JAUJON010000293.1 GCA_030447595.1 Thermosynechococcaceae cyanobacterium YX3bin19 | reverse complement strand
AACCAAATTCCTTGCAGCACTACATTTAAAGCATCTTGATCCCAGAATTCAATCCTGTCTGGGTTTTTCTCCAGAAATGCTAATGCGCGTTCGGATATATTTTCCCTGTGCCAAACAGGCAGGTTAATAAGCATAACGCCAGAATTAAAGTAAGGAGCATCGGCTGACAACCCTAATGAATGGTGCCTTTGAAAATGCGGTTCCGCTACGGCGGCGATGGCATAATCCGTGAGTTGCATCTCCCACAACGGCAGCAGGCTGTCTTTCACGATCAGATCACAATCCAGATAAAGTACCTTTTCAATGGACTTGTCTAATAGCTCTGGGATCAGCAGCCGGTAGTAAACAGCAGTAGTGGCATGTGCACTCAGTTTGAGGTACTGCAGCCGGGAAGTGTCAATGGAAAGACAGTGCAACTCATGACCAGCTGCAGTGACTAACTTCCGCAATTTGCTGAAACTAACATGGTTTACGGCATTGGTCACAAGATGCACTCGGAAAGTTATCCCTATGTGGTGTGCAAACAGAGAAGCCAGCATGACCCCTCCGTGTTGCATATAGTTTTCGTCGGTAGTTATGGCAATGTCTACTACAGTTCTCATGGGCTATATCTTTATCCAGTTTTCCGGAAGCACATCCCGGGAATCGGCTACTTTCCCGTTGTACCACAGGAAGCCTTCCTTGAACCACTGTTTTGGAGCAATTACTGTCTTATTTCTGTCTGCACAAAGCCAGGCACCCCACCATGCAAAGGTACTGTTGGTGATAACATGATGCTTGCATTTGCTGATAAGAATCAGGTCTTGGTGCCGCCTGCCATTTATTTTATACTGTTGCCCTGGATACGGTTCAGAAACAAACGTGTGGGCGGTTTTTAGTTTTAACTGCTGCTTCACCCAGTCAATGTCATCTGAAAATATAAAAAAGTGCGGGTTATGCATTCTGCTTTGCAGTAGTTCGATGGCCCGGTGATAGTACGCCAGATTATCCCCATATAAGTTCAAATGATCGTATTGCAAAAAATCGCCCCTCCTGATGATTAAACTTACCGATTCACGGCTTTGAATCTCTTCCACCAGATGTGGCCTGTCTTCCACCACACCCGCTCTCAGCGTAAATTCAGCCCGAATGACATTTTCAAAAGACTTAAAATACTTCTCACTCTGCCAGTGCCCGAACAAGTAACAATTTCTGGTTGCTGTCCGGAACTCTTCCTCAAAGTGAAAGTTTTCTTCCCGAACGATAGACCGGCGTAAGGCCGAGAGCTTAAGCCGGTTGGTAATCCTGAGCCAATTCCGCTTCAGGCTGGAGGACGGCAACGAAACGGCGGAAGCTATTTCCGAACCGGTGGCTATCTTAGCAGTGATGTTGAATTTATCTAAGTCATAGGTGCAGGTAGTAGACCCATCAAACGACTGAATATTTAGCTTGAGTGGCACGTGCAGACGTTCCGCAAGAGCCCGGGCAGCCGCGTACTGAAACATCTGATTACCTAAGCCAGCGAAAATTTCGGCAACAATCATGGCGCTACGCTTTCTCCACTTCCAGTCTTTTTTTGGCTACTGATAAGAGTTGCTTTGTCTTATCAAGGGCTGCTGCCATAACCAGCTTTCCCAGAAAAGGATGTTTCACAATAGCAGCAGCACGCAGAAGTTCCCAACCATGCTTCTTAAAGCCAACGTATACAGTTGCTTTATAAAGTTGCTCTCCATATAACCGCACCAACTCCTGCTGTCTCTTGTTCAGAAGATCCCTGTACTCACCGTTCGTTTTATCGACCAGCGCCCGATGGGCCAGAACAGTCCCAATGAACATTTTATAAGTATTACAGCTTAAACTCTGATGACCTTTGCGGATAAGTGTATTAGTATTATTTACAGACAAGAAATAAAAACTTTTATCGGTCAGTGCACACCGAAGCCAAAATTCATAATCCTCACTCGCCTTAATTTGTTCAATAAACAATCCTACATCTTCAAGAATACTTCTTCTAAAAATAGGTGAACTCATTAGTGGAAGTTTTCCGTTCAGAAAATCCTTAACTATGTTAAGCCCCCGGCCTGATGTGTTAAGTTCTTGAATCGCTTCAGGGAGAAATACTCGTTCATGCATGCTCCCCGAGAACATTCTTGCACCACTGTAAACAACATCAATATGTGGATTTGCAATCAAAAACTGAATTTGGCAAACAAACTTATGCTTTTCTATTAGATCATCAGCGTCTAAGAACTGAATAAACTGACCTTTACTGTGTTTCAGGCCGGCATTTCTGGCGGCGGCAGTTCCTTGGTTAGCTTGATGAATGTATTTGATCCGGCTATCCTGTAAACACAACTCTCCGGCCACTTCCCGGGTATTGTCACTCGAACCGTCGTCAATCTAACACAACTAAAACTAGTACCGAACGCATCTGGCGCTGTCTTGGGCTCTCTCTGCTCG
>JAUJON010000292.1 GCA_030447595.1 Thermosynechococcaceae cyanobacterium YX3bin19 | reverse complement strand
ACCATTAAACTAAACTCCTGGAAGATAATTTCCTTTACGGGCAGTAAATTTTTCTGAAAAATTTGCTTTCAAAGTTATCGCTAAAAGTTCGACTTTCCTAAGTTTGGGTATTGAGGTATTGCCTGTGATACAGCTTGGCAAAGAGCCCATTAAGCTTCAATAGGTGTTGAAGATTACCTTTTTCAATGACCTGTCCGTCTTGCAGCACAATGATCTGATTGGCTTGCTCAATAGTAGATAACCGATGGGCGATGATAATCACCGTGCGATTTTGACTAAAGGTGCTAACCGCTTCCTGGATTAGGCCTTCCGAAACGCTATCAAGCGCGTTGGTAGCCTCATCCAGGATGAGAATCTCTGGGTTGCGGATAAAGGCACGGGCTAAAGCGATACGTTGTCGCTGTCCTCCTGAGAGCCGAATTCCCTGGTCACCCAGCATGGTGTTGTAGTCCTGAGGGAGTTTACTGATAAACTTATGGGCATTGGCTTGAATAGCAGCGGCTGTGATTTCTTCTTCTGTAGCATCCAGTCGGCCATAAGCTATGTTCTCCCGTACTGTTGTACTGAAAATGTGGACGTCTTGACTCACAATGGCAATTCGACCGCGCCAGGAAGTCAGATTCAGCTGTCTCAAGGAGTAATCATCTACATAAATTTCTCCCTCTGTTACGTCATAAAAACGGCAGATCAGGTTAACGAGGGTGGATTTACCTGCACCTGAAGGACCTACGATGGCAGTAGTTTTGCCTCTTGGAATATGGATTGAGAGATCCTGAAGTACGAATTTTTCTCCAGGATTGTAGCGAAAGGAGACAGATTTAAAGACAATTGCTTGTTTAAGACCTTTGAAGGAAATCCGGCCAGAACGAATATATGGCTTATCAGAACGATTTAGAAAAGACATAACATCCTCTACAGGAGCTGTCAAAGCGACAAGCTCTACGCAGGCACTATCTAACCCTTGTACCTGGGGTTGTAGGCGATAGAGTATGAAAAGGAAGCTGAGCAAAACCGATACGTTAAACTTGTTTTGCAGCAAAACGTACAGAATGCATATAAATAGAGCTACAAATAGGACTTCAGATAAGGGCCCTACGATCCCGAAGAGCCGAGCAAGCTTTAACTGGATGATACGTACTTGGTTTGATGCCTGATCAAAACGGTCTTGCTCGTAGGATTCGCGACCAAATGCTCGAATCATCCTCATTCCATAAAACCCTTCCAGCATCCGGATGGCAAGAGCATCATAGACTTTCACTTCTTGTTGCCCCAGCTTACTTGCTGAGCCTGCTATTTGTCGCATCATAAACCAAATTAGTAATAGGCCGACAGCAACCAATAGGGTCAACTTCCAAGAGATAAGCAGCAGCAGAATAGAAAGAGCAAAAACCGTGCAGACATTGATGATGAGGCCAACTATATGCTCTATAGCCTCACTAACACTCCAGGTATGGTTCTCCAATGTGTTTAACAATTTACCTGCTTGATTAGTGTCTAAAAAACTTTGGCTTACGCTCAGAAGCTGATTAAAAACCTCAGAGCGTAACCTAAAACTCATATGCGATTCCAGCCAAGATGAAAGAAATGTGTTAGCAAAGGAAAGGCAGTTCTTCAGAAAAATACTCCCAAAGATGCACAAGCATATGATTACTAATGAGAGCGCAGTATGGTGAACAGTTTCTACCAAATGTTATTTCTACGGAGTCAGCTCGCCGAGGAACTTTGGGGACATGATTGAGTGTTAACTAAACCCTGCTCCCAGTAGTAACAAACGGTAATTCGGCGGGATATCTATAAATAATTGATTGAGAGACTCTATAAATGGACTTTCACTACTTAGTTGAGCGTTTTTTTGATCCAAGCTTTCAAGAAGAGGGATAAATAAGCTAATTCCTAGTCCCTCTAAGAAAGAACTTAAGAACCCTAAGATAATAACCCCTAAAATTTTCCAAGGGTAAAGCTTTAGTAACGGCTTTAGCAATTGTAGTAGCTTTATGATTGACTTCTCTTTTGTTGTCATGTTGCTCTGGCTTAGAAGAAACCTAGGAGAAAATCATCAAATAGCTTGTTACCTTTTAGCCGCAAACTCTGAGGCCTTGGCAACAAGCGCTATTAGGCTCATTGTGCTTCTCCTAATGAGAACTTGATGAATAGAAAATTCATCAAACGCACGAGCTATAGCCTTCCACGCAACTCAGCCTTTCATGTAAGGGTAGGGTTGGAGGGGTGCACCATCTTCTCGAGGGGAAACTTGGAAAGCCAGGTGTAGCGATTAGATCCCACTAAATCTGGTAGCGTGCTGACCTGTCTGCCTGTATCAAGCATCTAAAGGTACCCTTGCTATTCAATTCTTAGTTTCCAAAATACCACTGTATTAAGGCACTGAAATTTTGGGAATCGCTATAGAAAGACAAATATAGCGGGGGAGCAATTGAATATGGAA
>JAUJON010000291.1 GCA_030447595.1 Thermosynechococcaceae cyanobacterium YX3bin19 | reverse complement strand
CACCATCATCCACGCCGCCAGCCGCTAAAGCTGCCTCATGAAAAGCATGTACAGCCTCTTTCGTTGGCGCAATAAAGCCGATGTGCGTCCCATTGCCAACAGAAGCGGGTTGACCATCAATTGGTGCTTGTACCCAAAATTCCGGGTACTGCTTACCATAAGCAACTGCACCCGGATGTTCCATCATCCGCTGGCAACCCAGTATTGGTAGTACCTTGTCGTAGAAAGCGACAGCGTTCTCAAAATGGTTTGTGCCAATCGAAACATGCGAGAGAATGCTCGGATTAGTATCCATGAAAGAACCCTCCTTTTTTATCTCAAGGCGTGCAGCCCAACACAGTTGCCCTCCGTATCCATAATGATGCCAATAAATCCCGCTTCGCCAATGTCTGTCTTGGGCATCGTGACCTTGCCCCCGCTCGACTCAACCCGTGATAGCGCCTGCTCTAACCCTTCAACATTGCCTGCGTTCAGGTAGATCAGGGTCCCTGCTGTGGAAGGAGTTAGTCTTTGGCTGTAAACAATGGCACCTCTGACAGCCCTATCGTCGCCAGGGAAGAAGCCCTGAGGCTCACCCATAAATTCGTCTTTACGGATCTCTATTCCTAGGACAGTGTTATAGAAGCTAACCGCTCGCTCAAAGTCAGTCGCCGGAATTTCAAACCAATTTATTGCGTTGTGCATGATGTCGGCTCCTTGAGAAATTAACCCAGGTGAGGTTTAGAGAGATAACTACCGTTGGTGGTTGAACCACGATTTAGAACAAATGTACTATGAATCTGGGCAGGTTATACCCTTAGTCCGACACCTTGATGAATCACTTTAAGACCAGCCGCTCAATATTATCCATCCAAAGTAGCTATGGGCAAGAGACTGCTGATCGTCGAGTCTCCCGGTAAAACGAGAAAGCTCAGTCAAATTCTGGGGCCTGAGTGGATAGTCAAAGCCAGCATGGGGCATGTTCGTGAGCTAGCCAGTGATGGGGTTGACTCCTTGGGCTTTGACCTGGAAGGCAACTCTGTTCATTGCCGCTATGTGATGCGAGGTGATCGCGGCAAGGAAACAATTCAGCAGCTACAGTCTGCGGTCAAGCAAGTTGAAACGGTGGTTCTCGCTACTGACCCTGACCGTGAGGGGGAAACCATTGCTTGGCACTTACAACAAGCGCTAAAGCTCAAGAAAGTTCAGCGCGTCGTTTACACAGAGATTACCCCTGCAGCTGTCCAGACGGCGATCGCTCGGCCTCGGATGCTAGACCAAAACCTAGTTAATTCCGGTCTGTGCCGAGCTGTCCTGGACAAGCTGGTGGGATTCAAGGGCTCACCCCTGCTCTGGTCCCTCAACAACGGGGCGAAAAGCATGGGACGTGTCCAGTCAGCTACTCTGCACATCATCTGTCAACGAGAGCGGCAAATCCAAGCCTTTGTCCCTCAGGACTACTGGAGTATTTACGTTGACTACGAAGAGGGCTATCGGGCCTACTACCAGGGCACCCTTAACGCGGCTGAAGCAGAGGACCCCCAACTAGACGATGCAGCCAGTAGTACTGAAGCGCAAGTTTCAGAATCTGAGTGGGTGTTGAGTGAGGCGCAAGCAAATCGACTAGTTCAAGAAGCGCAGCAACATCCTCACAAGTTGGTGAAAGTTGAGGGAAAAACAACAACCCGGACTCCCCCAGCAGCCTTCACCACCTCCACGTTGCAGCAGGCCGCTGGTTCCAAGTTGCGCTTCAGCCCAGAGCAGACGATGCAGATTGCCCAGAAGCTTTATGAGGCTGGCTTAATTACCTACATGCGAACAGACAGTGTTGCCCTAAGTCCTGACTTCTGCACGACGGCTCGGCACTGGCTAGAAGCCCATGATCCTGACAACGTGCCTAAGAAAGTCGCTGTACATCGCAGCTCCAAGGGTGCTCAAGAAGCTCATGAAGCAATACGGCCCACCGACCTCACTCGGCCCTCCACCCAACTAAAGGCTGAGCTATCAACAGAAGAGTTCAGCCTTTACCTGCTGATCTGGAAGCGGGCAGTGGCCTCTCAGTGCCAACCTGCTCGGCTCCGCAAAACCCGCCTGCTTAGTCAGTCTGGTTCCGTGTTCTGGCAAGCACGGGGGCAGGTAGTAGCGTTCCCAGGTTACAGCCGCTACTGGAATAACTTGAGTGCAGACTCAGAGTTGCCTGTGCTTCAGCAGGGGCAGCTCCTGCGGCTCCAGCAAGCAGCGCATGAGCAGAAGCAGACCTCACCACCACCGCGCTATAGCGAACCCAAGCTGGTACAGGTGATGGAACGTCGGGGGATAGGCAGACCGAGTACTTACGCTCCCACCATCCAAACCCTGAAGCAGCGGCTATATGTGGAGACTACCAAGGGACACTTGCAGCCAACACCTCTGGGTTTAGAAGTGGACCAGTTTCTGGGACAAGCGCTACCAGACCTGCTGGAGG
>JAUJON010000290.1 GCA_030447595.1 Thermosynechococcaceae cyanobacterium YX3bin19 | reverse complement strand
GGCAGGGCGACTAATGCAGGACTTGCCTCAAGCCAAGTGTCATGTCCCTAGTCTTCAAGATTGGAATGAAGACCTCAAAGCCTATCTGCAAACCTTGCAACAGCAGATGTGGGAGCGACAACAGCGGAGCGAAGCGCAAAACCAGAAGCGAGGCTTTGGCTTAAGCCACTAGCCCTTAATGTTTGTAAGGTATTTCTAGTCTGTAGAAATGAAGATTATTAGTCTGGAGCCTGTGCTGGCTTATGTAGTAACCTTCAATAGCAAAATATTTAAGACAAAGGTAGTTTGTTGCAGTGGTTAAAGGACTGTGCCAGTTGTTACCTCCTTTATCTTAGTGGTGCAGAAAAGTCCTGAAAGGTTGACTTGAACTAGGTTTGATTCAAGATAAGGGCAGGAAGTGGCAAAGCTATGGGATGACATGATACCTTTTGGCACAAGGAGCCTAATTACACAAGGTTCCTAATAAAAGGATGCGATCTCAGAGCTTCAAGGAACTCTGACAGGATTGGGAAGAAAGATGGTTGAGTTGTAGCTCGAGAGATGCAACGATGGCAAAACGAATCCTCAATCAAATTAAGAAGCTCGATAAAAGCCAACCCCAAACGGGAAACCCCGGTGCTAGCCACCGCTGCGGTTTGTGCGGCAAAACCGAAAATTTGACCCAAACGGAGTGCTGCGGTAATTGGATCTGTGACGATGAGGACCAGTACCGCTTATTTTCATTTGCTCACAATAGCTGCTCTCGCAACCATCGTCGCTATACCTTGTGTGGTGGGCACTATGCAGAGGAGCACGCTGGACAATGGCAAGACTGTCAGGAGTGCCGAGAGCTATTTGAAACGGAGTTGTACGTTTACTACGGCACCAATGAATATAACTTTGAGAAACTGTCGAATCCGCCAAAATACGAGCCAACCCGCTGTGAGGAATGTAAACGCATCATTCGATTGGGGTACGACGGCTATTCCAGTGGAATAGAGGGCTATTTATGCGAGAAATGTAGCAACAAAAAGTTTGGAGACATCTTGTCACGATGATGAACCAGTTTGCATCCTCCGGTGAGGATTGAGAAAAGCCATGAACGCCTTGATGACAACGACTCCTTTATATCGTCAACTGCTGAATCAATTGAGTCAATGGGTCGTGCCCAAGGACCGACGACATTTGCAAGGGTATGTTGAAATCTTGGGAGCCATTTTGCAATCTGGCAGTGCCTGTGTGAGTCATTGGCTACCCTACTTGAGCCATCGAGATTGCCAAGCCCGAAGCCACTTGGAACGATTGAGCTACTTCATGGGCAATCCAGCAATCCAAGCCGCACAGTTCTATGCCCCAGTTTTACGCCATTTCCTGCGCGCGTGGACAGGACAGTCGATGCTGCTCGTGCTCGATACCAGCGTTCTATGGGACCAATATTGTCTGATTGAAGTCTGCTTAGCTTGGGGAGGACGCTCCCTGGTTTTAGCCCAGAGTGTTCTGGAGCATGGGAGTGCCACGGTTGGCTTTGAGCACTATCGCCCGGTTCTTGAAGCAGCCCAATCCATCCTACCTGACGAGGTCCAAGTCACCTTAGTGGCTGACCGGGGATTTGAGCATCGAGAGTTGATACGTTGGCTGACTCAACAGCAGTGGGATTGGGCAATTCGAGCCAAACGTGATTTGCACGTGACCTTAGCGACCGGTGAACAAAAACCTGTAGCTGACCTCCTACCTGACAAAGGACAGGTTCATGTTTTTCATCAGGTTCAAATTATGGCAGACCTCTCCTGTCATCTGGCAACCGCTTATTGTCCAAATACCAAAGAAGCCTGGGCAGTTGTCACCAATCGCACTCCCTCCTTACAGACCTTTGCACTCTATGGACAACGATTTGGGGGGATAGAACCTCATTTCAAAGATTACAAATCAGCAGGATTTTCCCTAACCCGTTCCCGGATTCGCAATGCTCAATCACTCTCTTGCCTGTTGATGCTCCTGGCAATGGCTCAACTGTTAGCAACTCATCTTGGCTTTTTCATGATGTATTTGGGACAGCGCACTCAATTAGATTGGCATGGGCAGCGAGGATTGAGCTTTTTACAATTGGGGTTACGTCAACTTCAGCGTCTGTGCTACCTGGGACTCCCCCTGCCTAACTTTGAACCTTTGCCTTACTGCAATCCACCGACTGCTACTGCTTCTCGGAAGAAAAGAGCAAAATTGGAGGCTCAGATTGAATTTTCCAGGGTAGTCATATTTTCCTTTTGATAGAAACTACTTTTCTGCATCACCAAGCTTCGCTACTATGGCAATGGGGACAACAAACTGCTATTAAAACCGTCATCTAGACTAACCTACTCCCTAACTTTCACTCCTTTGCTCTTAGTTTATCCACAAATCGACAACATTACCCTTGTTTGGAGTCGGCTCAAGATACTGGCTTACCAGACGGGCAAAACTGTTTATC
>JAUJON010000289.1 GCA_030447595.1 Thermosynechococcaceae cyanobacterium YX3bin19 | reverse complement strand
CCAACTATCAGCATCAGCAGAAGACAGCCGTTTGCACTGCCTTCTGGTGGGATACTCCTAGAGCGTTCAAGCCCCGACTGCAAATAGAAGGTAAGCTGATTGCCAAGTGGCGATCTCCCTTCAATAAGGAGAACCGCAAATACTGGGCAACTCCCTTTACCCAGAAGTGACTAAGGAATTTCCTGAGTTGCTGTAAAGTCAAGAGATCTCTTGCACGAATCAGATAAAGGATGTCACAAGTAGGTCAGAGAGAGGAAGCATTCATGAGCTACGAACGACTCAAACAGCTAAAACCCAGTACCTTCAAGCGACGCTGTGGAGTGCATCGCGAGACGTTTTACCAGATGACAAGCCTATTACGCCCCCACTTAGACCGCCAAGGCAAGCGGGGTGGCCAATGCAAATTGGCAGTGGAAGACCAACTGCTTGTAGCTTTAGAGTACTGGAGAGAATATCGCAGCCAATTCCATATTGCCGAGACTTGGGGTGTCAGTGAATCAACGGTTTGTCGCATTGTCCAAAAAGTAGAAACGCTGCTGCTGCAATCAGGTAAATTCCGCTTGCCAGGTAAAAAGCAGGTCTATCAAAAGGCTGACGAGTGGACTGTGGTGTTGGTGGATGTAGCAGAAACCCCAATTGAACGCCCCAAAAAAACAACGCCAGTACTACAGTGGCAAGAAAAAGCGCCATACCCTCAAAACCCAACTTCTGATAGACCAAGGGAGTGGACAAATTCTGTGTACTGCCTTTGAGAAGGGACGGGTGCATGATTTCCGGTTGTTCAAGCAGCAACGAGTTCCCCTGATGAGCGACCAGTTATGTTTAGCGGATAAAGGCTATCAGGGCATTGCCAAACTCCACCGTCATAGTTGTACCCCTGCTAAGAAGCTGCACAAAACAGAGCTGCCCACCTCAGAGCGTCAGCACAATCGTCTGTTGGCCCAGGTCCGGGTAAAGGTGGAACACGTGATTCGTCGTCTGAAGATTTTTCGTATCTTGGCAGAGCGTTATCGCAACCGACGAAAGCGATTTGGGTTGCGACTAAACCTCATTGCAGCCATCCTCAACTATGAGTTGATACTACGTGCTTGATTCATGCAAGAAGTCTAATCAAAACTACATTGGAGATCAGCGCTAACACCGGAACAAGAGAAGGAGCCTGAAAGCCCCTAGTTCTTGGTTCTCGACGTTTAATGACAAGCAGCGAGAGATTTACCAGACAGAACATTAAAAGAATCAGGGTTGCGGTTGTTCCTGCTAGAAATTCCAGCGTCCCTGAAAGAGCGAGAAAAATCACAATTGGCAGAATTACCAGGATCGCTCGATAGGGGGTCTTGCGCCTGGGATGCAATTTCCCCAGCCAAGCGGGCAGCAGCCCTTCCCGCGACATGCCGAAGAGCAGTCTCGAAGCCGTGACGAAATTGAGCAGCGCCGTATTGAGAACAGCGAAAAGCACGATGACCGTGAAGATTAATCGCGGAAAATTTGGCTGGGCTAGGCGAACGACATCAAGAAGCGGAGCGTTCGAAGTAGCAAGCTCCACTGGGCTTAGCACCTGGGTGGCAAGCCAGGAGATGAGGATATAAACGACACCTGCAATCCCCAGGGAAAACAGAATCGCCCTAGGAACATTTTGCTCTGGATTTTTCACCTCTTCCGCAACATTCACAATATCTTCAAACCCAATGAAGGCATAAAAGGCAAGAGTCGCTCCCTGAAAGATCAAGACCCAACCGGTTGCTTCCGCACTGGGAGCCGGAACTGCCGCCAAATCGTTCGCAACTTCCCCGCCCCCTGTCAGAAAAAGGATCGAGACAAGAATGACGATCAGGAGCCCTGAAACCTCAAGAACCGTACAGAAAATATTCAGACTTGAGGACTCCCGCATTCCCCGGAAATTGACCAGACCGAGACCGAAGAAGAGAGCCAGAATCACTACCGAAGCCGGAATGATCGGAGCAAAAGTTGTTAGATAACCCGCAAAAGCTTTCGAGATCGTCGCCATCGAAACAAGACAGGTGCAAAACATCAACCAACCGACGAGTACCGAGAGCCAGTCGGTGCGAAAAGCTTTTTGTACGAAGTAAGCAACACCTCCAGATTTCGGGAGCCGGCTACCGAGTTCGGCGTAGCTTAAAGCTGTCAGTGCTGCGACTACCATAGCCATGAGGAAAGAAATCCAAACCGCAGAGCCGGAAAGTCCCGCAACTTTTCCCACAACTGCATAGATCCCGGCACCGAGAATATCGCCGACTCCGTAGATTAACAATGTGGTCAATCCAAAGACTCGCTTCAGTGAATCCGCTTCTGCATTTTCTGCCATATAATTTCTTGCCTCCTCCGGTTTGTTCTCAATCCTACTTGAGTCCGGGAGTTGAGAAGAATGGTACCCGCAAGGAGAGACGTGAGTACATGCGGTCACTGAGCAACAGAATTCTACGCCATTT
>JAUJON010000018.1:3304-36302 GCA_030447595.1 Thermosynechococcaceae cyanobacterium YX3bin19 | reverse complement strand
TGCTTGAACAGTTACGCTTTGTTGAAGCTGCTCCGTAAGTCGTGCCAGCCTCACCCCACACCCAATGCCAGGTCTGAGTGGCGTTGGGCTACCGCCAAAAATGCTGCCACATCCTCTTCTCGGGTGTTAAAGGCTGTTACCAGCCGAATAATGTCATTGTCCCAGCGGTAAAATTGGAAGCCCTGCTGATGCAGAGCGGCAATCACTTCTGGAGAGAGCTTGACAAAAATTTCATTAGCCTCTACGGGAAAGCACAGATTTGCTCCCGGTAGCTCCGCCAGTCCCGCTGCCAATTTTGCTGCCATGTGATTGGCATGGGCGGCATTCTTGAGCCAAAGGTCATCGGCGATATAAGCCTCTAGCTGCGCCGATAAAAACCGCATTTTCGACCAGAGATGCCCACCACGCTTGCGACGATAATGAAAGGTCTCAGCCAGATCTCGATTGAAAAACACCACGGCCTCCGCCGCCATCGCCCCGTTCTTAGTCGCTCCAAAAGATAGCACATCCACTCCAGCCTGCCAGGTGACTGCTGCAGGAGTGCAGCCCAGGCTGACTACCGCATTAGCAAACCGGGCACCATCCATGTGCACTTTCAGGTCATGGTCCTGGGCAACACCAGCGATCTCTAAGACCTCATCAGGACTGTAGACCGTCCCGGCCTCGGTGGCCTGGGTGAGGCTGACTATCGCCGGCTGCACATGATGCACTACCCCAGCACCAGCTCTCGCCAGGGTTGCCGCCAGAGTTGCCGCAGGAAGCTTACCATCAACGCCTGTCAGGGGAATCAGCTTGGCCCCGCCGGTGAAGAATTCTGGGGCACCGCATTCGTCTGCGTTGATGTGCGACTCGGTAAGACAGTATACGGCGCCAAAGGGCGGTGTCATCACCGACAGTGCTAGAGCGTTAGCTGCCGACCCGGTAGCAACGGGAAAGACAGTGACGGACGTTTCGAATAGCTCGGAAAACTTTGCCTCCAGTCGCTGGCTCACGGGGTCACTGCCGTAGGGCATCGCCGGGCCATCATTGGCGGCAGATAGAGCAGCCATGATTGCTGGTGATACACCCGTAACATTGTCGCTGCAAAAGTTCATGAATTGAGCTCGAATATTCCCTGGACTTAAAGCAGACTAGTTCCAATCATCTCGCTTGTGGCCTCGGCCTCGGTAGACCTGTCCGGTGCTGTGAATTTGGCGCGTCTTCTCAAAAAGACTGGCTTCCGTGAGCTGCCATCGTTGCAATGCCTTCTGCAGATCTGCCTGGATATCCCGTGCCCCTGGAAATCCAGCGTAACGAATCAATAGCCGGGCCAACTCAGCCAGGTTATAGTCACTGGTGTCCTCCTGTAGCAGTCGGATAGCGACCTGGCGATCGCTATTCCACTGGGGATGCTGCTGATCTTTGCTTTGCGGACCCTGCTCAGATTTTTGCGCCATAGCACTGGTTAATTTTCCCGGTTCAAGTCTAGCATCGAGCCTTGGCGGTAGGGGATGGTGTAAAAGGCTCTGCGGCAGCAGTTGACGTAGCAACACTATTGCCGCAGAGTGCTTGTAGAAAGGTGTTCTTTTGTCTTGGGCTTATGCGGTTGAGTCGTTCTCGCTATCGGGTCCCTCTAGCTTCCCAGTGGGGAAAGCATTCTCTGGAAATTGGCGGGAGAACTAGTGCCTAAAAGTTTTCAGCGAGGGCTGGCAGTTTTCCTAACGGTGATGCTGACAATCACCCCCACATTGACTGGATGTCGTTCAGTACTTAAACCTGAAGCAGCTCAGTCACAACTGGTGCTGACAACACTCCAGGATCCTAAAACCTTTAACTATGCCCTCAACCAGGAGTTTCCCAGTGTTTTTCTATTTACTTACCAGGGGCTAACGACTGAGAACGGCACTACAGGTGAGATTGAGCCAGCCCTAGCCGAATCTTGGAAAATAAGCCAAGACGGGCCACGGGATGTGGATACATTGAGGGACGGACGGCAAAGGACCGATCGGAGACACAGGAGCGCCATTGCCACCCCATGGCGAGATAATCTTAACTCAACTTAACGACGGTGGTGCCACAACTCTCGGTAAATTGGTCCCACCGCAGCGCCTTAAACGCGCTTAGATCAGCAGCGAAGAATTTATCGACGTATTGTCAAACCATTGCCGCAGCACCACTGACCGCCCGGAGAAAATGCCATACATTTTGCCCAAACACGTCCTTCAAGACCTGTACAATCGACGTAACCGACAGACCAGGGTTTCTCTACCTAAACAGATACACCTTAGCAGCCAGGTAGGCATGTCCCTACCAAATGCCAGCTACACCAGCGGCAATGCGTACCCGTCGCAACCTACTGGCGGCGGTAAACAGTAATCACCGCCCAGCATGATGACCGATTCAGCAGTTCATCAATCAGACGACAATGCGCTGTTCATTTCGCCTAAGATTTAGACGTCAGTAATGCGCGCGCCCCCGCGACCAGAAAGTATTTTCCCTGCCAGCGTGAGGAGCAGCGACGAAATCTCGGCGTTAAACGGTGGCCCCTGTCCGGCACGACCGGATTACGGCACCTGAACTGCTGGCGGGATGCTGTGAATCGGCCGAAGGTTGATCCTGGGTTAAGTCCCGCTGGTTTAGGACGTTAAGGCTGCCAGGCTAGCCCATGTGACTATCCTCCGTCCGAAGATGCAAACGAATGAATCTACTATACCAGTGGCGGTACTCTCCGATTCGCTCCAGAGCCCTTACTATTTGCCTCAGAAGCAGGAAGAAGCTGAAGAGCCAACCAGCAACCCCGAAGAGCAAGAAACCTTTGTGGAAGTTGGCTTTCCGCAACGAGAGCAACCAACTGGTCGATGCAGCAGGTCATCGAGGTCCGCTTTACTCTCTAACCAATGTAGGCATGAAAAGCCGCGAAGCGGGATAATCTTGATTAAGATCATAAAATTAGTCTGGTGACTTTTAACCCTCACGTTTCAGCACTTAATAAACAAGACACCACTTCACGAAATTGGGATTGTCATTGATTATTTACCGCGGAGCTTAGCTCGAGGGTACAAACCCGCACTAGTAGGGGCGGGTCCCCACATGTTTAATCTAGGACCTGTGTCAGACAGCTCTCCTCTGGGGCTGGAAAGTTCCGACTGGGAACGTACCACGGATCTGTCATTATGGCAGGAGAAAGATGAACTGGATGAAAGGAAGCGTCAAGCTATATACGCTGACAGTTCTGACGACCCAGAAACAGCGCTGCTGTATTGTCTACTCTGGTGATGAGACCGTCTTAATGGGTACCGCGACCGCGCTTTCAAGGGTGAAATAATTTTGCCCTCCCACTTAGGATCAGAACATTTATAATCCTAGGAATTGTAGAAGGAGTAGCCCTATCCCTTCTAAAAGACTCAGACCCAGCCCAGTTCAATACCCTGCCGAAGTCGCTGCTGTTGGGTGAAGAATTTGGTTGCTGTCTGAGAAGAACCCAGCAACGTCGACTTTGCCTTGAGCCAGTGGGCGACTTTGCCCGGATCGATCACCACCACCCTGAACTGTCTTCCAGAAGTAATTTGTAACTGGAAACATCCCCTGCCCAAACGAGTTCCATTTATCGAGGTAATGCAGCAGCACAATCCTGCTGTAATGGCAACCTGGAATAGACGAGGTTCCAGCACCGACCAGGCTGAAAATTTCAGGCCAATAATATCCGGTATGGATCTGTTCGAACTGCCCCAACGATAGAGCCCGCTTCCACTTCCGGGCAATGATTGATGACCAGCTGGACAGCGGTGATTCAGCGTTGCCGCATAGCTGTTGCCAGCAGCGAATCCAGCGGTTTCAGCGCGCGGCTGCGGATGTAGCGGTGGTATCCACCGTTTGCCCAGTGAACTGCTCGGGCGATCGCCAGCGGATGTTCCATCATCATCGCCAGAATAAAGGTCGCCAGCAGGCAATGCCGAAATTCAGACTAAACCGCACGCTGCACTACCAGATTGCCATTGCCAGCTTTAATAATGACCACGCTGTTCAGGTTCAAACTCCAGTACTGGCGTAGGCCAGAAGATAGATAATGAGTCTTTGGCGCTGCCCAGCATGTTTCAGGTTCTCCGCCAGCTGAGAGAAACCAACAGGTTCGCCCAACCGGTAAGAATAGATCAATTAATCACCACGGGGTTTGTAATAGCGTCGACTTTGTCAATGCGCATCACCATACGGACCCGCCTACCGGCCTTTAGCCAATGAGATACAGCTTCATTACTAATGGCAGTCACATATGTCTATTTATGGCAACTGGCAGCTCTTGCCGACGCCCCGCGACAAAATCCGTTCGGGATAGCTGATCGCTGGGCCCCTGTTCCTGGGAGCGAATTTTCCTGTCAGGAATTATCACCTCCATCGCCAGCGCCGCTACAGGCATTGATAATCACCCGGAATCTGTTGTCGTGGCATTGCTGTAGAGATATTGCCGCGCAACTAGTATCTTTGGCGATCGCAGATCCTCTTTACCAGAAAGCTCAATTGATGACGCGTACTACTGGCGACGACTGCGAATGCCCATCTCGTGACCTGCTGGCGATCGGCTGCTGGCGCATGGTCAGCCTGAATATTGCCGCGAAATCACCCGGCAACACCATCTGATTGTTGCAGTATCATTGAAGCCCAGACCATTCATCAGAGTGGAACGAGCCCATGTGGCAGCCCGGACAAACCTACCGCATTCAAACCGAGATCTCAACGATGGCGGGTTAACAGAAAGCCCGCAACTTAGCCAGTATAGAGATCGCGCTTCTACTGTACCGCGAATGTGGAACTCGGCAGGCTGACCCAGATGCTGGCTGCATTCCTACCAATACCGGGCTATCGTAACCCTGGTGGTGCGCTTCATTAACCGCACTATCCACTCGCCCTACCGATGGGCATTCTGATTGCCGCCACAGTTCAGCGGGGCGGCTACGCTGTAACGGTACACCAGCGGCGTAATTATGCAGTGGCTTGACACTTCCGTTACTACCGATATTACCACTTTCAGGTAAAGCCTATCTACCGTTACCGCTACGGTAGACCGCTGGATTTCTTAATGTATCCTGACGATTCTGATGACGGGCATTTTAATCTTAAATTAGTCTCCACGAGATAAACACGGATAATATTGTCGGAGCTTAATCTTAGGTTGCATTGGGGGACGCTGCGCTGTTAATTTTTAATGGCTAAGGTAGAAACCTCTATAGCCGCTTCATCCTTCTTCATTAGGGTCTATAACCGTATCGCCTAATCGGGGATTCTTCTGTGAGTACAACTTAAATGGATAATCGATCAATGGAACCGGGTTTACCCCTCACGGCCATTGTGCTGGCTGGAGGTCAAAGCTCCCCGCATGGGTCATGACAAAGCACTGATCACGATTCAAGGTGTGCCCCTACTCCAGCAAAATTTATCAGCTAGCACTGCAATGTACTACCGAAGTTTATGTGGTCACACCTGGCCGGAACGCTACCGAGATCTACTGCCGAGTAACTGTATATTTATTCAGGAACCGGGGTCGCCAGCAAACGCTTAGCCGCCCCTCAGGGACCCCTTCTAGGATTTGCTCAAGGGTTAGCTCAAGCTCAAGCAGCTGGGTTTTATTACTCGCTTGCGATTTGCCCCGATTACAGGTTGCAGTGTTGCAGGACTGGATCAAAGAGTTGCCTAGGACCGAGAGAGCTAACCCTAGCAGCAAACCAGAAACCATCGCCTTTCTCCCCTCGGGGAGCTAAAGGGTGGGGAGCCTCTGTGTGGTTTCTACCACCGTAGTTGCTTACCGGCTTTAACCCAGTTTATCGAACAAGGAGGCTGCTCCTTTCAAAAATGGCTAGCTCAATCCCCAGTTCAAGAACTTCCCTTACCAAACACCCAAATGCTTTTCAACTGCAACACACCAGAAGATTTAGATATGTTGCTCAAACTCTAGCTAATGGAGGGTAATAATTATGGCCTTTCCTAGCCACTAAGTTAAGGGACTATAATTGAGCTAGCCTCATAGGTGGAGATTTTATGCCATGAGTATTGAAGATAGAGCCAAAGCAGTAGCCAAAAACATTGAAGGTAAGGCTCAAGAAGCCCTGAGTAATGTAACGGGTGATCCTCAGGACAAAGTCGAAGGTCAAGCGAAACAGGACCAGGCGGCAGCAATACACGTTCAAGAAGACATCAAAGACACGGCTAAGGACGTGATTGATAAAGCCTAATTATCTTGAAAACCGAGGCTGAGCTACTCGCATTTTGCGTGGCTCCGTCAACTGAGTAATCGAAGTCGAGCAATGGCTTTTCAGCCTCGTAAACAATTTGGTCAACACTGGCTACGGAGTGAGAAGGTTCTGCATCGTATCGTCAGTGCAGCCGAGTTGTCAAAAACTGATCGCATCTTAGAAATTGGGCCTGGCACAGGGAATTTGACTCGCCTTTTACTCTCTTTGGTTCAATCGGTTGTCGCGGTTGAAATTGACCGTGATTTGTGTAATTTGTTAACTCAAAAGTTTGAACCAGTTGAAAACTTTCTCTTAATTGAGAAAGATTTTCTAGCGCTAGACTTAGTTGCAGCCTTATTGCCGCACTTAACTTTGAAGCGCCTAACAAAGTTGTTGCCAATATTCCCTATATACATTACAGGTCCAATTCTGGCAAAACTGCTGGGTACCATCGCCCAGCCAGCGTCTAAGCCGTTTGATTTGATTGTACTGTTGGTCCAGAAAGAGGTAGCAGAACGCTTGTGCGCCCAACCGAACGGTAAAGCTTATGGCGCGTTATCAGTAAGGCTCCAGTACCTGGCGATGTGCGAGCAGATCTGTATCGTCCCGACGAAAGCTTTTTATCCATCCCCTAAAGTGGATTCTGCGGTGGTGGCTGCGCCCCTACGACAGAGGCAGCTTGACGCAAGATGCTGTCCCTGAAAGGAAATTTCCCACTGCTCAAGATCCTGGGCATCGGGAAACACTGGTCCAACTGGGTTTTGCGACCGCGACGCAAGATGCTGCGAAATAATTTGAAATCTTGTGTGGATCGCGATCACTTGACGCACTTCCTGAAACAATTGGAAATAGACCCCCAAGCTCGAGCTGAGGATTTAAGTGTTGCCCAGTGGGTAACTCTCAGTAACCTTCTCACCGATTCAGTTCCATGCAGTCCTACTCGCTAACCGCCTCAGCCAAAATTAATTTGTATTTGGAGATCCTTGGCCTCCGTCCAGACGGCTATCACGAACTGGCAATGGTCCTCCAAAGTGTGATTTGCAGGACCGAATTGATCTGCGCCCGACGGTCAGTGACTTCATTCAGGTCCGGTGTCAACACCCCCAAGTTCCTCAAGATCGAGGGAATCTAGCTTACCGGGCAGCGGAACTACTCATGAAAAAATTTCTGGCTTGAGCGGGGTTGAGATTACAATTCACAAACAGATTCCCATCGGAGCGGGTCTTGCCGGCGGCTCCTCGAACGCTGCAGCAGTTTTAGTGGGGCTCGATCTGATGTGGGATTTAGGACTGACTCAATCAGAACTGCAAGAACTGGGAGCCAACTGGGGGCAGATGTGCCCTTCTGTATTAGCGTACGGCGCTGGCGGTAGGTCGGGGAGATACCCTCTCAGCGCTACCCACTTTGGAGCAGCTCTATGTTGTGCTGGGTAAGTATCGTAGCCTTATGGCCTCAACCCCCTGGGCGTATCAAACGTTCCGGCAGCAATTTGGACACTCCTACGCCAAAGATTTAGAAACCTTAGAAGGCCGGAGAAATCGAGTGCATGCAGGTCCCATGATAAGCGCCATCGCCCAACGCGAAGCTGGTCAAATCGGTCAATTGCTGCGGAATGATCTAGAGCAAGCTGTTTTCCCTCAGTATCCTCAGGTCTTGCAACTCAAAGAACAATTCCAGCATCAGAACGTTTTAGGATCAATGATGTCAGGGTCCGGTCCTACTGTTTTTGCCCTCACCCAGTCCCGTATCCAGGCGGAGCAGGTGTGCGAAACAGTGCGAGCGACAATTGCCAACCCGACCTAGACCTGTGGATCGCTCAGTTTTTCGGTGCCAGTATTCAGGTATTGTAGTTTGGTTGTAATACTCTCTTATGTTTAATCCATCCGAGCCCAAGCGCCTCAACCAATCCTCGCAGCCCACTCCTGCCCGGTGCTTTAGTAGCTCTCTGGTGGCGGGAGGTTTATCCTTCCTCCTCTATCGATTAACTACTTCGATTGCCCAAACGCTAGCAGCAAGCCCAATCCAGTCTCACAACCCAACCGCTGTAAACATTTCTAGTGCGGTTCGCACCTTGGTTATCGGGCTCAGCGCCTTGACCACAGGTATCTTTGGCATTGTGGCACTGGGTCTATTGGCTCTAGGAATTCAGCTTCTCTGGCAGCGCTCTAGATCGGAGCAGCCTCTGTCGGTTTAAACACTTCCAACAACCAAGCTCATCAGCAGCATCTCTGGTTGCCCAGCAGTTCTGGTGCAGCGCCTTGCATTTAACATTTTGACTGGGCAATCAAGAGAGAGCTCAAGGATCTAAACGAGCTTGACAATGTCCTGGGCTTCAAAGTAATTCCCTTCCTTAGCTTGAGTAACTGATCCGCCAGATCTTTCCTCCCGGTTCATCCGTAACAAGCAACGAGCCGTCCTGGCGACGTGAGTCCCACTGGCCGACCCCAGACGGCTGGAATAGAGGGGTCCACTAGCCAGCCAGTGAGAAAGTCCTCATAGTATCCCTCCGGTTTACCCTGTTCGGTAAAGGGAACTCGACCACCTTGTAACCTGTACCTTGTGAACGATTCCAGGAACCTCGAAAGGCAACAAAAGCATCGTTGCGGTACTCAGCGGGGAACTGCTTGCCGGTATAAAAGGCTAATCCTAGGGCAGCAGAGTGGGCTTGAAATAGCACCTCGGGCACAATCGCTTTTTTCTCTAGCTCCGGGCGACTCGGCATCCGGGGGTCGTGGTTAGCACCTAGATAAGAATAGGGCCAGCCGTAAAAACCTCCTGGCTTCACTGAGGTCAGGTAGTCAGGAACCAGATCATCCCCCAGTTTGTCGCGCTCGTTAACTGTAGCGTAAAGGTTTTGCGTCACTGGATTAAAGTCCATCCCGATAGGATTACGCAGACCATAGGCGTAGGTCTTGCGATCGCTGCCGTCCGGGTTCATCACCTGAATCGATGCGCGAGGAAGTGGCTCCTCGGCGACGTTTGCCGCAGAACCAACACTGACGTATAGCTTACCCTCTGGGCCAAAGGTTAAGTTCCGCGTCCAGTGCTGGTTATAACCGCCTCCGGTTAGCTCGGTGATTACCTGTGGTTTGCCCTGCAGGCGAGTTTGACCTGCTTGATAGGGAAACCGGACAACAGCATCGGTATTAGCAACATAAAAGGATTTGCCATCGGGTGCGACTGCCATACCAAAGGGCTGATTTAGCCCTCTCTGGGCAAAAACCAGATTTTGATCGACCTTGCCATCACGATTGGTATCTCGCAGCAGGCGAAGACGATCGTCGTAGGACTCAGCCAAAAACACATCCCCATTATCTGCTACATGCAGCCAGCGAGGGCGGGACAACCCTTGGGCAAAGACTTCTGCTTCAAATCCAGGAGGAACCTGCAATTGAGCACCAGCAGGCTGGTCAATGACCTGGGGAGACTGGCTTGCTGATTCAGATGCATAGGGTTTCGGTAACTCAGAAACTTCAATCCGAATTCGCTTTGGGTTCCACTGCTCTTGTACTGATTTGGCGTAGCTGCAGTCTTGGGGGACGTTTGAACCTGTGCATCCCCAGCTGACAAGCCCTAGAAGCAGCCAGACAAACCAGAAAATATAGCGACTCATCATGGACTAAAACACTGCAGATTTTCTTCCATCATAGATAAATGACAATTGTGGATTTACTGATACGACAGACAAAGGATGACATGGAATCACGGTTATGATTGCAGGCAAACTTTGTATAGTGCGACCGACCGACACTCAGGCAACTAGTTCAACCTAACCCCGCTGCGCTAACCAAAGTTAGGGAGCAATGTCCTACCTGCCACTTGAACAAACGTTTTCCGCACAGGAGCAAAGTTTTGTGACTAAGCCGCAATTCAAGTCTATAAATCAGGTATATCTCGGTACGGATAAGTATAAATTCACAGGTTTAAGTCGATTTTTTTAAAGGAGATAGTCATGAATAGTGATGAAGCAACGCAGAATACATCTGATAATCTCAATTCGGATGCACCGCAGTATGACCGCGGGATTGTTCCTGCCGAAACTGCTGCCCGCAAAGAAAGAGAAGGTGATGCTTTCGGTAACACAAGCGCTGGCCACGACCCTGAAAGCATTAATACCACAGGGGGTATTACCGTAGATAATGAGGGACTTACTAATAACTACGCGATCGAACCAGAAATGTACGTCGATGAGCCCGGAGATTTAAGAGAAGAAGAGGAAGCCGCGACCGCCGATCGCGCCCATGAGCTCCATGATGTACAGCACAACGATGAAACCGGAAAACTGACAGACGAAAGTGACACGCGAGGCAAGGGGCCGGGAGTGATGTAGCCTTCTCGCGTTAGTTTGATCACCACGAGTTCAACCAGTTGTAGAGCCGCCTGGGTACTTCTATGTAGGGTTTCAGGCGGTTTTTCCAGATCTTGAAACTTTGAGCTGGTTCCCAAAGCAGGTCTATTATCTCAAGAGCCTTACCGTAAAAAGTGCTAGACAGAACCCAGGGGCCAATGTATGGGAAGATATATTAGCTAAACCTATCAATAACTCATAGGATTGAGGAGTTATGGCAGAAATTCAGTTTGTTAAAGGCGTCGACGAGGAAATAGTACCCGATATACGGCTTACCCGGGCACCAGATGGCAGCACTGGCAGGGCGATGTTTTACTTCGACAACCCAAAGATTGTCCAGGAGGGGAACCTGGAAATTACCGGGATGTACTTGGTTGATGAAGAAGGGGAGCTGGCTACACGGGATGTGAGTGCCAAGTTTGTCAACGGCCAGCCGACTGCAATTGAAGCTATTTACCCATGAGAACTGCTCAAGAGTGGGATCGGTTCATGCGTTTTATGAACCGCTATGCAGAATCTCATGGCTTGGGCTTCAACAAGGCTTGATCCCGACAGCGGTTCTCTTCATGTAAAGTGCAGTCAACACTGAGGAATCTACCCAGCGAACTGAAGTTCCGTGGCTATTTCCTGCAAGTGCAAACCGCTATCGCTGCGGTTCTGTTCAGGTAAGGCAACTTTATGGTTCAAACTCCTCACCAAATACCCAATAAACAAGTTCATTGTGCCGTTGTCACCATCAGCGATACTCGTTCTGCCGAGACAGACAGCAGTGGTCAGTTACTTAAACAGTTATTAGGGAATTCAGGTCATAGTGTCGAGCTTTATACCATCATTAAAGATGAGCCTGATCAAATTCGCCACCAGTTGGCTCAGTTGGCTCAAGACCCTGGCCTAGAAACTGTGATTTTTAATGGCGGTACTGGCATTGCCCCTAGAGACGTGACTTATGAGGCGATTGAGGGGATGCTTGAAAAGCAGTTACCTGGGTTTGGTGAGCTATTTCGTTTCCTGAGCTACCAGGAAATTGGTTCACGGGCGATCGCCTCACGTGCCGTAGCCGGAGTATATCGAGGCAAATTAGTATTCTCGCTACCCGGCTCTACGAATGCAGTGAAATTGGCAACAGAAAAGCTCATTCTGCCCGAACTAGTGCATTTAGTTCAGCAACTCCGCTAGACCTAGCCGAGGTAAGGCAAAGCCAGGAGCACCTTTGGGATTACCGAGGACGGCTCAAGGGTACGATAGTGGCGGCACGGTTAGTAGACTGTTTTGGTTGTGCCAAAATTGCTTTCAGGCTACCCACAGCTTTAGTATATTGGGGGTCCGCTTGGGTGCCTAATAAGGCCGGGTTAGCTGCTAGGGCTTGTCGTTGTTGGCTTGTCAAACTAACTTGAATGTGAGGAGCAATGCCCTTGCGACTAATGTCCGTTCCGTTCGGAGTATAGTAGTGAGCAACTGTAACTGCTAGACCGGACCCATCAGATAAGCTCTGCACGGACTGAACTAAAGCCTTGCCAAAGGTAGGATTGCCAACCACAGTTGCCCGCCGATTGTCCTTCAATGCACCTGCTAGGATCTCGCTGGCGCTCGCAGAACTACGATCTACCAGGATAACTAGCGGTAGCTGAGTCAAGGCACTCTGGCTCGCAGTAGACTCCGTGGCATTTCCTTGACGGCCCACAGTACGGACAATTGAGCCTTTATCTAACCACATTCGGGCAATTTCAATACTAGACTGCAGGAGCCCACCAGGATTACCTCGAAGATCTAAAACAAACGCGTTAACTTGCTGAGACTTGAGATCGTTGATCGACTGACGCATTTGAGAAGCAGCATGGGCATTAAATTCCTGCAAACGCAGGTAGCCAATGCGGTCCTTTCCTTCCTGCCGGACTGCATAGCGAACTGTCGGGACTTCGATTCGAGCTCGAACCAGTCTGAGGTTAAATTCACTGATACCCTGACGAGCGACTCTAAGAGTAATGGGTGTACCTGTCTCACCGCGAATCAAATTCGAAGCAGCCTCTATACTCATATTGCGTGTAGGCTTACTATCAATCGCGAGAATTTGGTCTCCAGCTTTTAACCCACCTCTAAAGGCAGGGGAGTTAGCAATGGGTTCAACTACAGTAAGATTTTGGGTCTGTTTATTAACCTCCAGCCGGACGCCAATCCCAGAAAGCTCTCCAGTAGTCTGAGTCGTCAGCTCCTTGTATGCTTCCGCGTCCATAAACCGAGTATAGGGATCATTAAGCTGCTTTAAGGCTACTGTGATTGCCTGGTAGGCCTGTTGGCGAGAGGTGTAATTCTTATCTAAGAGAGTCTGGCGAACGCTTTGCCAATCTACCTTGTTGAACGTAGTGTCTACATACTCACGGTTTACGATCTGCCAAACTTCGTCTACAACGGTCTTAGGATCGTCTTGCAACGCAGCCCGGCCAGAACCACTAAGACCAGGGCTGAGTAAAGCGACAGTCGTACTGGTCGCAACTACGCCGCTAAATAGGGCCAGTTGGAGTGGATAGATATGTCTGAGCGATTTTCTCATGTCAGGCAAGCCAGTATTAGTAAAGTAGGAATTGATTGGATGTCAATAAAGCCTGTCGTCACCTATAGCTTTTAGTTATCCAGCTCCTGAACTTAGAATACCTAGATTGATACGTAGCCCGTAGAGGTTGTATGACAGTTCAGCAAGCGGCCTATTTTTTATCTCTCCCATTCTTTTCAGTTGCTTAAGGCTACGGCAACAAATTTGTATCTATTGCTGGTAGCCTGGAAAAGCTATACGAATAGGAGCCGGTTGTGCACCCCAACAAGGTGTAAGCGGCACCAGGGAAGGTACAGGGAATACAAGGGCTTAAATTATCCTTGACTAACCCTGTGGCAATGAACTTAATCCACAAAAAGAGGGTTCTGAACGTCCCGGAATTCTTACCCATCCAGGAACACCCACGCCTGGGTTGTGTGAATGGAACCCCCCATTCTTAGAATTTTTCAAAAACAGCTCGTACCTGATTAACTCAGTTACTGTAGCTATTGGTTAGTGTGTAGACTCTAGGATAAATCCTACAGCTACAGCACAAACCTCTCTTCTTGTATGCCAATATTTTTAGCATATCTTTAGCAGCAGTGGCATCCGTATTACCTCTAAGATTCAGAGCGTGAACCGATAAAAGGCCTCATCAAGCGCTGTTTAGCGCACCCCATTTGCTCAGCAACGCTGTCTTGTAAAGGCGACTTTTGCTGCAGACTATTGGCAAACTATGGGAGACTAAGGGTTGAGGGAAAAATGTTAGCTTTTTTCCCTGTAAGCTCTATCAATCTTGGAGACTTGAATCGTTGTGACTGCCTCGACGCCAGCGATCGCTCAGACTTTAGGAGAGATTGTCGGGGAAGGAGGAATTGTTCCCTTTCAGGGCTTAGATCCATCTCAACAAGTACAGATATCTCAAGCTATTGCATCTGAAACCAAAGTGGACTATGTGGTCTACCCGGCAACACAAGCCGAGCTGTCTGAGGTAGTCGCTTGTGCCCATCAGAATCGATGGCGGATTCTACCCTGCGGCAAGGGAACGAAGCTAGGGTGGGGAGATGTGGCCCGTAACATTGATTTCATCCTCAGTACAGAACGACTCAACCGGCTGGTTGAGCATGCTGCTGGTGATTTAACAGTCACCGTGGAGTCGGGGATGAAATTTTCCGACCTACAGGCAATACTGGCTAAAGCAGGTCAATTTCTGCCACTCGACTCTGCCTACAGCCGTCAGGCGACAGTGGGAGGGATCTTTGCTACGCGAGATGCGGGTTCCCTGCGGCACCGCTATGGCGGTGTCCGAGATGTAGGCTTGGGCGTTACATTTGTGCGGGCAGATGGTCAGCGCGTCAAGGCGGGTGGGCGCGTGGTGAAAAATGTCGCAGGCTACGACCTCACAAAATTGCTGTGTGGCTCTTTTGGCACACTCGGTATTATCTCCGAGCTAACATTGCGGCTCTATCCTTTGCCAGAAGCGTCTCAAACGGTTCTGCTGACTGGTACTGCTGAGTCGATTGCCCAAGCTGCAAAGATGCTCACCACAGCCAACTCGACGCCAACTGCCTTTGATCTGCTATCCCCACAGGCGATCGCTAGCCTAGGTCGGCCCCGTTCACTGGGTTTAGTCATCCGGTTTCAGAGTGTGCAGGCCAGCGTCAAACAGCAGGTAGCTTCCCTATTAAAAATCGCCGATACGCTAGGCTTAAAGGGTGAGACGCTAGGAGAAACTGAGGAAGCCTTTTGGCAGGAAATGCAAAACCTGTTCTGGCAACCGGGAGCGAGCAGTGAACGAACTCTTTGTAGGATCGGAGTTTTGCCTGCTAAAGCTGTAGCAACCCTGACAGCTATTGAAGCGATCGCTCACCAGTATGAGTTGCCTATTAAGAGCTTGATCCACGTTGGTAGTGGCTTAGGGCTTATTAGCCTAGCGGGTGCTGAACCTGTTCTCCACAAAGTTTTACTGGCCTTCCGGTCACTCTGTGAGCAGCCACAGGGCCAAACGCCAAGCGGCTCTTGCGGACAAAGGGGCTTTCTCACGGTTCTAGAAGCACCTGTTACCTTGAAGCAACAGCTAGATGTCTGGGGCTACACCGGGAATGCCCTAGAGCTAATGCAGAAAATTAAACAACAGTTTGATCCGCAAAATCTTCTTAGTCCTAATCGATTTGTGGGCAATATTTAATGACTTCAGAATCCACTGAAATAATGCCACTTAACTTAGAGGGATTTGATGCAGAGCATCCGCCTGACCCCAAGCTGATTGATACTTGTGTTCACTGTGGCTTCTGCTTGTCCACCTGTCCCAGTTACCGGGTGCTTGGCAAAGAAACCGATTCTCCCAGGGGCCGGATTTATCTCATGGATGCGATCAACGAAGGAGAGATTCCTCTTTCAACGGCAGTAGTCCAACATTTTGATTCTTGTCTGGGCTGCCTTGCCTGTGTCACCACTTGTCCATCGGGTGTGCAGTACGACAAGCTGATTGAGGTAACGCGCCCCCAGATTGAGCGCAATTACCCCCGAACACTGCCCGAGCGGATTTTCCGTAAGCTCTTGTTCAACCTGGTTCCCTACCCGCGCCGTCTGCGGGCACTGCTAGTCCCTTTACTGGTTTATCAGAAGTTAGGGCTACAATCCTTCGTTCGCTCCACGAGGCTGCTGGAACTGTTTCCTCGCTTGGCCAGCATGGAGTCAATTCTGCCCTCGGTTCCTGCTAGTGCTTTTCAGGACAGTATTCCCACCTTCGTTCCGGCTCAGGGGGAAAAACGTTACCGAGTTGGAATGGTTTTGGGCTGTGTCCAACGCCTGTTTTTTGCAGACGTGAATGCCGCAACTGTGAGGGTCTTGAGTGCTAACGGTTGCGAGGTGGTGGTTCCCAAAGACCAGGGTTGCTGTGCCGCCCTACCCCATCACCAGGGACAGGAAGAACAGGCCAAAGCAATGGCGAGGCGGGATGATCGACAGCTTTGAAGGTACCGATGTAGATGCGGTAATCATCAACGCCTCCGGTTGTGGCCACACTCTGAAAAACTATGGGGTGCTTCTCCAGGACGATCCGCAGTATCGAGAGCGAGCAGCACAGTTTGCCAGTAAAGTTAAGGACGTGCAGGAGTTTCTCCACCAGGTTGGTCTGACTGCTCAGCTGTCTCCGCTGCAAGCGCAACCCTTGACGCTGGTTTACCAGGATGCTTGCCATGCTGCATGGGCAAAAGATTAGTGTCCAACCCCGGCAACTTCTACAGCGGATTCCAGGGCTACAGCTACGGGAACCGCTGACGCCGCCATTTGTTGTGGTAGTGCTGGGGTTTACAACATTCTTCAGCCAGAGGTAGCAGACGAGTTAGGCCAGCAAAAAGTCAGAACCTGCGGAATACGGGAGCAGAATTAATTGTGTCGGCCAATCCAGGTTGTACGATGCAAATTAACAAGCATCAACAGGGCCAAGGAACGGTTGTCCGGTGATGCACCCGATGGAGTTGTTGGACTACTCGATTCGCGGTATTGCGTTGTCGAAGAACTGAAATGGGCACTCTCAGGAATAGAGCACCCCATACTACAGTCTGAGCTATGACAGTGGGTCAGCGCCTTGCCAACTGGATGGAGTCCCGGTGGGTTACCCCAGCCTATTCCGGGCTGGCTCATTGGTAGCCTGGCAATTTTTTCTTTATAAGCGGCAACGAATACCTTAGCGGGCTGGTTATATGTCATCAGCGGCGTTAACTGCTCTATTAGCGGTGGCTGCAATTGCCCCAGCGCGATCGCTGCGGGAATTCAGATCACCCGGCAACCCATTCAGCCAGTGAGTGCCGGCGAGCACTTGCTGATTGAATTGAGAGTTGAAAACCAAACCCCCAGGCCAAGACTTTACTACAAATCCAAGATTGGATTCCTGTGGCAATGGGGCAGCGCCTGGGTGGGGTAATAGAAGATATCAGCTTACAATGCCTATGCTTGACCTACATCCTGGCAGCAGAACGACGGGGTATTTTCCGCTGGAAAACTGTACAGCTGAGGACAGCAGCCTCTTTAGGCCTTTTTTGGTGCCGCCGCAGCCGAGAGGTACCTGCGACTGCGGTTGTCTACCCTACCGTCTTGCCGTTGACCCATTGCCCGTTGATTGATGAAACTGGGCAGGAACTCAGTCCTCGCCAAAATGGCTACAGCGCTCAGACAACTACCGCAGGCTTAACTCGCTCCCTGCGGCCCTATCGTTGGGGAGATCCTACCCGTTTAGTGCACTGGCGCAGCAGTGCTCGTTATGGGGAATTGCGAGTGCGTGAATTAGAGGTCTTGACCGAAGGCCAGGAAGTCTTGATCTGCCTGGATACTGCTGCCTCCTGGCATCAGGACGGCTTTGAACAGGCAGTGATTGCTGCTGCCTCCCTCTACTTCTATGCCCACCGTCACAATCGGTATGTACAGCTTTGGACTGCAAGCCTAGGCTTGGTGCAAGGTCATCAAACTGTGCTGAAAGTTTTAGCAGAGGTTAACCCTGGTAAAATTCCGCAAGCTGGAAAACCCCCGAACCGACCTTTGATTTGGCTGAGTCAGAGTCTAAGCAGCCTCAACTTTCTCCCCCTCGGTAGTCGCTGGCTCCTATGGGCTAGGGAACCAATAGGGACTCCAGTAAGCTCACAGAACCAGCACCAGTTAGGTTTGGTAATCCAGCGTGACCAACCGCTGCAGCTCCAACTGCAAAGTTCTCCTGGTAATTAGGACGGTTTCAGTTTGCTTCCATCCAAGCAATGCACTGTTTCATCTGGGTGTGCATGGTTACTTGGTCGGCATAGTAACGTCGTCCGTGACCCGGTAAGACCCACTCAAAGGAGTAGTCCAGGAGATTTCGCATGGAACGAGTCAGTTCTGTCCAGGAGTACCAGCAAACTCCTCGGAAAGCAATCAGTTGATTGAGTTGGCTAGACCAGGCCAGATGGTCACCTGTGAACAAGAACTTCTGGTTATAAAGCAGTACAGTGTGGCCCTTGGTATGGCCTGGCACCGGAATAATTAATAGATCGGGCTGCAGTTGAACGGGCTCTGAACTAGATAATTGGATTTCTACATCCTGAGTGTCAGGTGTGATGTCATCTACATGCAGAATCCGTTCACAGCTAAAGTGCTGGCGAAACTTAGCGTGATCGGCTACGTCATCCTGATGGGTCAAGTATAAATAGCGGATACCTCCCATGGCTTCCAGGCGCTTAACCAAGGGTGGAGCAAAACGGGGAGAATCAACGAGTACATTACCTTCTGGACGCTCGATTAAGTAGCTGGCCGCACCATAGGATTTCTCGGAGTGGTAGCCACAGTGATAAACGTTATCCGCCACCGAAACCGGGAAGCTCTCATGAGCATGTTTAATATCCTTTGGCTTTTCTACAGTGCCAATGGAAGCCGTTGGGCAAGCCAGTAACGCCTGCATTGCTCGTAGGCGCTCTGTCTCATTAGCTGGCTGATGATAAACTGCCGATAGACCTCCAGCACGATAGAAAACTTCAGGAGTCATCCAGCGGCAGGTATCACAATCAATACAAGTTTGATCGACATAAAAGTCGCCACTAACATTTTGAGAGCGGCGCTGGTTCGCATGAGCCATCATAAAGCCTTGTGGTATTGATCCCGGTTATATATAGCCTAGCGCTTGCTAGTATTGAACAGGCGTAGGGCAAAATCGACAGGGATGCCAGTTTTCGTCGATATAGTTCCTTCTATTTCTGGTCAGAGGCTGGAACTTAAGCCTGGATTACTTTTCTGACTTTTGGTATAGACCTGCCCTAGGAATTCAATGTAATATCCTCCCATCAAGTCCTGTACAGACATACTAGTAGGATCGGGTACATGCTGAGTACCTACAGGTAGCGGTATAGTACAGGCTTGAGCATGTAGTTATAAGACGAAGAATTATGGCCCACGAATTACCACCTCTACCTTACGATTATGGTGCTTTAGAGCCCTATATCGATGCTGAAACAATGCGGTTTCATCACGACAACCACCACGCGGCTTACGTAAAAAATCTGAATGCAGCAGTGGAAAAGCACTCGGAGTTGCAAAGCATGAGCCCAGAAGACCTACTTCGCAACATTAATGATGTGCCAGAAGATGTTCGTAAAACCGTGCGTAATAACGGTGGCGGCCATGTAAATCACACGATGTTCTGGCAGATCATGGGTCCCAACGGTGGAGGTGAGCCGACTGGAGCCATTGGGGATGCCATTAAGCAAACGTTTGGCAGTTTTGATGCCTTTAAGGAACAGTTCAATAAGGCAGCTGCCGGTCACTTTGGCAGTGGCTGGTCTTGGCTAGTCCGGACAAATGATGGCCAACTCCAAGTTACTGATACGCTTAACCAAGACAGTCCGCTAATGGAGGGTCACTATCCGATCATGGGTAATGATCTTTGGGAACACGCCTACTACTTGAAATACCAGAACCGTAAGGTCGAGTATTTTGATGCCTGGTTCAACGTTCTCAACTGGGACGAGATTAACAAGCGATTTGAGCAGGCAGCTGCCTAAAGGCAACGCAACAATTAAACTAATTAAAACGCAGGTGTAATTATGCACCTGCGTTGCTAGTATCACTTATTAGTTAGTCCACTATGATTGATTCATCAAGGTTGTTGTCCAAGGTATAGCAGCAATGTCTGAACCCATTCGGCCTATTATCTTGCCGCCCGTTCAGGACTCAGAGCAAGAAGCAAGATGGCTGCAGGTGTCCTTACACCAGTGGCTCGATCAAGAATTTATCCCTGAGCCTGTAAATCAGAAAATTGCCCAGCAAGCTTCTCAGGTCTATTTGCGTCAGCGTCTAGAAGGTGAAAGCGATTTGGGTGCACTAGTCGTTGCCATCCTAACCGAGATGAAGGGGTTTGATTTCTCGCAGAGCTTTTTCAGTGAGTTTGCCGTTGCTAATGCAGTCAGCGATCTCATCCTTGAGAGCCTAGGTGTAGATCATTGCTGTGGTCAATCGTAGCCTTTCTTAGGAAGGAAGCTCCAATTGACTTGACGAGCAGTATGAGTGGAGCCTATTCGTCACCAGCTAGATTTAGTTACTCCTGGTAATAAGCCTTTGTGAGCCATTTCACGAAACACATGTCGAGATAAACCAAAATCTCGATAGTAACCTCTGGATCTACCTGTAACCCAACAGCGATTTCGCAAGCGATTTGGAGCACTGTTCTGTGGTAGCTGCTGTAGCTGGCGATGAAGATTGACTTTGGCTTGCTGGGAAGTTGATTGAGAAATTTGCTCTTTGAGCGCTTCCCGTTTACCAGCATACTTAACGACCATTTTTTGGCGCTTTTTCTCGCGCTCAATCATGCTTTTCTTAGCCATAAACTCCTTAAACTCCTTTGAATAATGAATAGAGGAAGAGGGTATTTTTTATCTTATCTGATCGACTCAAGCTGGTTGACGGTAATACTAGAAGTAGCTGTTTTTCCTGTCTCTTGGGTAGGGGTCCAGCAGGATGCTGTCGGGCATAGGTCAGCTAAGGCGCAGCGATCGCAGGCAGGTTTACGAGCCTGACAGACAGCCCGACCATGATAAATCAACCGAATCGACCAGTTCTCCCACTCCGGCTGGGGTAACAGCTTCATCAAATCACGCTCAATGCGAATCGGATCCTTATGTTGAGTTAGACCCAGGCGATCGCTAAGCCGTTTGACATGGGTATCCACCGTGACTCCGGCGCTAATGCCGTAGGCATGGCCTAAAACAACGTTAGCTGTTTTACGAGCAACACCCGGTAACGTCAGCAGCTCTTCCATGCTTTGTGGCACTGTTCCGGCAAAGTTCGTCAGGAGCTGCCAGCAGGCCCGTTGAATGTTTTTGGCTTTACTGCGATAAAAGCCCGTTGAGCGGATTAACTGTTCTAATTCTTCTAGATCTGCGCTGGCAAGTGCCGCCGCATCGGGAAAGCGGCGAAATAGCTCTGGCGTGACCTGGTTCACACGCTGATCTGTACACTGGGCCGAAAGGATGGTGGCAACCAGCAGTTGAACAGGGGTCTGGTAATTTAGAGTACAAGGCGCTTCAGGATAGAGTCGCTTTAAGCGAACCAGAATTTCTAAAGCTCGCTGCTGCTTAGTGGCGATTTTGCGAACAATACTCACAAGAAGTAAATCAGTTTGAACAGTACTAGATCTAAGGAAAGCAAGCCCTTTGTTGGCTTAGAGTAGTGACTATGTCACGATCAATGAAAAAACTGTTGCACCCACTCCAGATTGACAGTGTCTCGCACAATCAGGAATATTCCCAAACCGAGCAGCAGCATTAGGCCGGTTTGCATCACCCCATCCTGAATTTTGGTGGGTAAGGGCTTACCTCGCAACCCTTCTACTAACAAAAATGCTAGCTGCCCCCCATCCAGGGCCGGTAACGGCAGGATGTTGATAACTGCTAAATTGATACTGATTAAGGCGGCAAACTGCAGCAGATTAGCAGCATCAGATTTAGCAATATTGGCACCAATAGCGACAATCGCCACAGGGCCAGAAACCTGGTTGGCAGTTTCACTGAAATTACTGATAAGCTGCCCAAACCCCTGTACCGTCAGGGTGACAACCCGCTGAAACTCTGTTGCCGCCGCCGCAAAAATTTCAACAATATTACTCGTGCGGTGCCGGACAATCCTACCATTGGGCAGTAACTGGACCCCGATCCGGGCATTACCGTCTTCTCCGACCTCAGGAGTAACGCTGAGGGGGATCCGCTCATTGCCACGTTGAATTTCCAGCTGGACAGGTCGATTTGGGTTGTTCAAAATAATGTTTTTGAAGGTGGCCCGGACATCCTTATCCTGAAACACCCCTAGTTCTTGACCGTTGGCTGAGAGGATAACGTCTCCAGACTGAATTCCAGCTTTGCCGCCGCGGAACTCACCTCTGTGGCAACCTGAGGGACTAATACCCCTGGCTGATACTGGGGCTGCGGCACACCGACTGTACCGACCTGAACTACAAACAACAGGTAGGCGAAAACCAAGTTGGCAATGACTCCAGCACTAATGACAATGGCCCGGTCTAAAACGGGTCGATTCCGTAATAAGTTAGGGTCAGTCATTGGAATCTTACTATTTGGGTCATCATCGGGAAATCCCACAAACCCACCTAGGGGGATTCCTCGAAGGGCGTACTCAGTTTCCGGTCCCTGGTACTTCCACAAAATAGGACCAAAACCAATGGAAAATCGGTTGACATGAATGCCCTGGAAACGAGCCGCTGCAAAATGACCGAGTTCGTGGACCAAAATAAGAATCGCCAGAACTGCGATCGCTGCAAGGATTGACATAGGAAAAATTACTAAACTTAGCAGGTCACCTTTCCATCTTAATGCTTCACAAGAGTTTCCCTCTCACGAGGACTTTAGGTTCAAGCTACTCCTAGTCAGGAGCCACTAATCTCAGTGATCACCGCAGGTCAGAATCAAAGTGATGGGTTGCCTCTAGCCCTGATAGTAATGCTGCCTGCAGGGCTTGCGTAACCGCCTGCGCTGTTTGCTTATCATTCGCTTGGCGGTACTGCTGAGTATACAGTGGGGAGTGAATCTGAATGAATACGCTTGCCCCCAGGTATGCACCGGGTTCGTATCGGAGCACAACAGGCACAATGGGGATACTGCGCGAGTCTGGGTCAGTTGCCTCCGCTTGTAAGACCAAACGGGCTAAGCCTGGCTTTAGAGGCCGTAAGGGTTGATCTCGGACAATGCCTCCTTCAGGAAAAATCACCAGCTTATGTCCTCCGTGCAGCAATTCTATAGTATGCCGCAGGCTAGATAGCTGGGGATGGCCTAGCTCCACTGGATACGCTCCTAGCCTGCGAATCAGCCAGCCCTGCAGCCCCGAAAACTGGTTAGCGTTCGTCATGAATCGTAAAGGCTCAGTACTCAGCAGCCACAATAAAACTGGGTCCCAGCGGCTAAAGTGCTTGCAAGCCAGCACCGCAGGCCCATGCTCGGGTAGATGTTCCTGCCCACGAACTTTTATGCGGCCAAAGTACAAACTCAGGAAAAACCGATGAATGGGTTGGAGGGGCCAGTAAAGCCAAGGAGCAACGAAGGATTGATTGGAAGCCTGAAGCACAGGTAAAAAGTCAGCTTACCGGAATCATTAATTCCTAGCCTAAACGGTTTCTTCCCATTGAGCATTGCTGCTGACTTTGCAGGGGAAATTGCGACTTGCTGGTACGGTTCCACACCTGTCGTTAACCGCACACTTCCCAGTATCGTCAAGGGAAGGAGCAGTTGAGTTAAAGCGCCTATGGTTTTAGTCAATCTGTCTAAGTGGACAAGAAAGGAGTAATGTTGTGAGTACCCAGTTCTTACCCACAATCAGTAAAATTCTCACGCTTAGTGAACCTGCACTAGGCTCTCAAGTAACAGGTAGTGCTGGTCTACCTGCAGAGCAGCAGTGGTGTGCCGCACTCGCCGCCCTCTCTCAGCTACTCCCACAAACTCATCTGCCGTCAGTGTCCGAAACTCATAACTTCCAGCTTAAGGGAGTTGTTTTAGCGGGTCCCTCCCCAGTGTTTAGCGACGCTGACTTGACCTTAGAGTTGCTGTCATGGATCTTTACGGCCAAACTATCTCACACTCTAGCCCTACAGTTGCCTGCAAAAGCATATTCACCCCCAGTGAACATTCAAGGCGCTGCTAGAATAATTCCCTTACTACCGGGCGACCCAGTGGCAGCCGAGCAATTTTGTTTAGTGCTCACAGCACACTTCAGTTTCGTCATGGTTTTAGCTAAAACCATGACGAAGGGGTCAAGATTTCTATTCTCCTTTGCCCCTGAGGTTGTCCAAAGAGTTTGGGAAATACTGCGAACCCGAGCCTTGCTGACTCAGCCTGCCCAAGCAGAGCAACTCGACCCCTTAGTTCAACAATTCGCCCCGATTGAACCAGGTTACAAGACTGTTATGCAGTTCAGTAGCTTGATGCTACAGTCTCTGGCAAGCTTACCCCAACCTGCGTTAGATGCTGATGCAACTGATCCCGTTACGGTGGTTAGTCTTGCGGCACACCCACCCACCTCTAGCTCTGAATCACCAGAGGGTACCTCAAAATTATTCTCTCTTGGCAAGACTTCTTTAGATGTTCAAACGATAGCCTCTGAACAATCCCAGCGCCAAGGGCCCCTAGAATCACTGACTGACTTAGAGACGAGTTCAGATGTCGAGTTGCTTCAGGCGATCGCCCACGAAGTCCGTACCCCCCTCGCAACTATTAATACCCTGACTCGCCTGCTGCTAAAACGCCCAGACCTACCTGCGGAAGTGGTCAAACGGTTAGAGCTAATTCACCGAGAGTGTGCAGAACAGATTGAACGCTTTAGTTTGATTTTTCGGGCTGCTGAGATCGAAACCTCCCAGCCCCAGCGATCGTCCGTGCAGCTGACCTCGATTTCCTTAGCTCAAGTTCTCCAGCAAAGTATTCCCCAGTGGCAAAAACGAGCGGCACGGCGGAACTTAAAGCTTCATGTTAGTCTGCCCCAGCAAATGCCTGCGGTTGTCAGTGAGCCAACTATGCTCGATCAGGCTTTGACCGGATTAGTTGATCGCTTCACCCGCAGCTTGCCTGCTGGAAGCCAAATTCACATTCAAGTTGCTCTAGCGGGGGAACAGCTTAAACTGCAGCTTCAATCCCAGTGCCAGTCCGCAGAGGGTCAGCCTGAAGTAAATTCGAAAACGCCAGTACTGAAGTCACTTGGACAGTTGCTTATGCTCCAGCCCGAGACTGGTAGTGTTAGCTTGAGTTTACCAGTTACCAAGAATTTGTTCCAGGCATTAGGTGGTAAACTGACTGTTCGCAGGCGGTCTCAGCAAGGTGAAGTATTGACAATTTTTCTGCCCTTGGGCCGCGATAGCAATATTTACCAGTCTGACTGCTCGTGACTCGCCTTTTTCAGCTAATAATATTGCCCCCTCAGCCTCTCTCTCATGCCTGTTGAGCCTAATTCCCTTGCTAACCTAGAATATCTTCCCTATCTCAACGAGGGGTACCTGCCCAAAGAGTTTGAGGGAAAAGTTGGGGCTTACGCTATTTTTGACCAGGAGCAAACCCTGCAGTTTGTTGGCTACTCCCGTGATATCTATCTCAGCTTGAAACAGCATTTAGTCCGACGACCACAGTACTGCTATTGGTTGAAAGTACAAACGATTGACCGGCCCAACCGTACAGCCTTAGAGAAGATTCAGGCTGCCTGGATTGCTGAAAATGGTTCAATTCCTCTAGGTAATGCTAATGAGCGAACCCAGTGGGAGCAAGCAATTGACGTTAAAGCAGCAATGACCCTAGAAGAGAGATCTGAGTACACTAACCCTGAGAATGATCCACAAACCCAGCATAAAATACTTAAAAACGCAGCTCGACGCATTGAAGCAGAAATCTTAGCAGCACTGCAATCTCGTCAGGTGCAGGAGGCAATTCGATTCAATCCGAAGCTAAAAGATAGTGGTTTACTTGACTTAAAGTAGAACTATGGCTCGCTTAACATAAGCAAGCTTTAATATTTATCTCACAACACTAGAGGCACTTTTGTATAGTCCGAATCCTTTGTCAGTTAGACTTTTAAAGAGTCCTGAATTTCTGATTATGAATAGTTTGGATAGGGACACTAGTATCAGCAGTACCTTAGAAAGGGCCAGAGAATGACAAACGTTGAAAGGTTATCAAGGTTTAGTCACTTCATTCTAAGCACTACAGCTACTTGTCTAATTATTGAAGCAACATCTCAGAAACTTCTTGCTGCGAAGGTAAGTCTGGAAGCGGAAGCTCCTAATGAAAAGAAACACGGGACTGCATCGTCATTAGCAACAAGCTCCCAAGGTTTAAACACCAGTGATGACGTTATAAGTGCGTCAAGTATTCATAACCTCGGCCTTGATTTGACTCAAACAGTTACTCCTAATCTTAAACGCAACGAAAAGCCTAGTAGCGTTCCTCTTGACAATAATCTTCAGGACGGCAACATTTCTCATAAGGCTGCAGATTTGCGGCTACAACCTGCATCAACTTCAGTTGAGGGAATGACTCAAGCGCAACTTCTGGCTAGCGAAGTTGACTTAAATATTCTCTGTCAAAAGTACCCTCGCATTTCTCGCTGTGCTGAGTACAAGCCATCTTCTGAGCGGCAGAGGCAGCAGGAGGCGATCGCAAACCCGAGAAAACAATCAAGTGGCTATGCTGTTACGGGTAAGGTCAGTACGCTGGGCATTGGGATTGAGGGCACAGGAGCAATCTTGCCCAACCTCAATGGCAGGTTTNATAGCCTCTGGTACACCAGAAACAATCTTGACCGCCCAGTAGCCAACTTGGTCCCAAGGTAGCGAGTAACCCGTCACACCAAATGAAACAGTAATAACCGCAAGAATTACACCTGTCACCCAGGTGAGCTCACGGGGCTTCTTGAAGCCTCCAGTGAGATACACCCGGAATGTGTGGAGAATCATCATTAGTACCATCATGCTGGCAGACCAACGATGCACGGAACGAATGAGCCAGCCGAAGTTAACGTCAGTCATCAAATACTGAACTGATTCAAATGCCTCAGTTACAGTAGGTCTATAGTAAAAAGTCATTGCAAATCCAGTTGCAAACTGGATCAAGAAACAGGTCAACGTAATTCCGCCTAAGCAGTAGAAAATGTTGACATGGGGAGGCACGTATTTGCTGGTGATATCCTCGGACAGTGCCTCAATTTCAAGACGTTCTTGAAACCAATTGTATGCTTTTGAGTCGGTTACCTGCTTAGAAAACATGAAGCAAGAGTTCCTGAGAATGTGTTGTTTTCTATGAAAAATGTAACATAGTCCAAAGGGAATTATTAGAAGCCCCAGCTACGCTTCTATAGGTGTACTCAGGTGTCATACAGTCAAAATCCTAACGGTTAGGGATATTTAAGAGTACACCTATAAATTAGAAACAAGTAGTTGACAGGCCTGCCTAAAGTTAAAATTTGGATTATGGTCAAACGAATCGTCCGGGTTGGTTTACTCCTAGTAATACAGATTGTTGCTTTTTGTTGGACGCCGACCGCTGAAGCTCTAACGGAGGACCAACAACTGTTTAATGAAGCCTGGAGAATTGTCAGCCAGGCTTACCTAGACGATACCTTTAATGGGCAAAATTGGTGGCTGGTGCGGCAAAAAGCGCTTAAAAAGCCTTTGCCAGACCGTGAGAGTACTTACACAGCGATTCAGCAAATGCTGGCCAGCCTTGATGACCCCTTCACGCGGTTATTGAAACCAAACCAGTATCGAAGTCTGCAGACTAGCACCTCAGGTGAGCTCACCGGGGTGGGAATACAAATTGCTATGAATCCTGAGACTGGCCAGTTAGAGGTGATTGCGCCGATTCAAGGCTCCCCGGCAGAACAAGCCGGAATTTTACCCCACGATCAGATTTTAAGAATTGACGGGTTCTCTACAGCAGAACTGACTCTAGACGAAGCAGCGGAACGCATGCGAGGTCCTATCGGCTCGATAGTCAGGCTAACGGTTGCCCATGCGGGTGAGCCAACTGGCGGTCAACCATTAGAAATTCAGCTTAAACGCGATCGCATTGCCCTTAACCCAGTACAGGCAGAGCTGCGTAACGAAGCAGAGGGTGTTTCCATTGGCTATATTCGTCTGAGCCAGTTCAACGCCAAGGCAGTGACCGAAATGACCCAGGCCATTACGCAACTTGAGCAACAGGGAGCCAGTAGTTTTATCTTGGATCTGCGGAGCAACCCGGGCGGACTACTGCAGGCAGGAATTGAGATTGCTGGCCTCTGGTTAGACCAAAGTACAATTGTCTACACCGTCAATCGTCAAGGAATTCTCGGTGCCTTTACAGCAGATAGACAGGTGCTTACCCGCGATCCGCTGATCGTTTTGGTGAATCAAGGAACCGCTAGCGCTAGCGAAATCCTGGCCGGAGCACTGCAAGATAATCGGCGGGCACAACTAGTGGGGGAGAGAACCTTTGGTAAAGGCTACATCCAGTCCCTCTTCAGTTTGTCCGATGGCTCCGGGTTGGCCGTGACGATCGCCAAGTATGAGACGCCCAACCACCACAATATTCATAAAGTCGGTATTCTGCCTGACCAAGTGGTACCGATTAATATCACTGCCCGCCAGCAGATGGGTACAGAGATGGATCAGCAATATCAAGCTGCAGTTAAGCTATTGACTGCTCATTCGGTGCTCGCTGGTGCTGCTTAATAGCCGCACTTACCACGACCCGCTCCATGGTGCCATTACGCTAGACGCGAGTGATCCCGTGGAAGCTCTGTTGATTGCTTTAATTGATACCCCCGCTTTCAACGGCTGCGGCGCATCCGCCAATTAGGAACTGCGAGCCTCACCTTTCATGGCGCTGAAGGTTCGCGCTTTACGCACTCCTTAGGAGCAATGGCGGTGACCCGGAAGGCATTTGACCGCTTGGCTAAGGCTTACCCTGAGCTGCAGCCCCAGCGATCGCGAGTACTCTGTGCTGCCCTGCTCCATGATGTCGGTCACGGGCCATTCAGCCACACGGGGGAAGATATTTTTGGCGGCAACCACGAGGTCTGGACCCGGCGAATCCTCAGCGAGTCCCAGCCAATCCGCCAACGTTTGGATCAATTTCACCCGGCCTTGGCGGCAGATCTGCAGCAGGTCTATCTCAAACAGTATCCCCTGCCCTTGGTCTGCCAGTTGGTCTCCAGTCAGTTGGACTGCGATCGCCCTGAACTACCTGATGCGAGACAGCTACTTCACCGGGGCCTCGTACGGCAAATTGGACCTGGATCGGATTCTCATGGCCTTGAACTACGATCCAGTGAGCCAAAAACTCGTTGTCGCCAGTAAGGGACTGGCCGCGATTGAGCATTACTTGGTTGTCCGCTACTTCATGTACGCCCAGATCTACAACCACCCTAAAAACATTGCGGCTTCCTGGGTTTTAGAACAGGCCCTGACGCGAGCTAAAACGCAGTTAACCCTGGGACAACTGGAGGCAGATACTGCCGTGACTGCCTGGTTGACTCCAGCCCTGCAACCAGCTAGCCCTAGAACATTACTTAGCAGCGGATGACGGTGTATTTGCTTATCACCTTCATCGCTGGCGAGACAGTTCAGATCCAATCCTGGCAGATCTCTGTCGCCGCTTTCTCGACCGGGATCTGTTAAAAGCCCTCAATGTCAGGAGCGCGTGATCTTGCAACAAAAGACGGCGCAGCTACTGGAGCAAGCCGGCTTTGCAGCACCCTACTACACAGGGCTACGGGTAGCACTTAGCCGAGGCTATACCCTCTATCAAAGCGGCATTGAACTTCAAACTTCCAGAGGTCTTCAAGAGATTAGTGAAGTGTCTCCCCTAGTGCAAACGCTGACTCAACCGTTTCAACGCGCCTGGCTGCTCTATCCCCGCGAAATTGAAACTGACCTACTGATTGCCTCACAGCTTTAAACTATAGCAGTTTTCAATTGCATGAGGTACAGTAGCAGCAATGGGCAAACCAGTTCCTGATGTCTTTAAGCGTCATCAAGTCCAGCGCTTCACCGATAGCTGCATCTCGGGTTCGAGCTGCCACAGAACGTAGATATGCCTTTAGCTTAGACCAAGAGTTTTCGATAGGGTTGAAGTCATTCACAAGCCGGGCACCTGCAGCTTCAATGGCAGCTCGGACTCCTGCGACTTTGTGAGCAAGATTGTCTAGAACAACACAAGCCCCTGGCCAGAGGTTGGGGACCAAGATTATTTTGCCGTTAGTGCCTCCGGTATGGAGCAGGAACTCGTTAGACTGGCAGTGCCCTGATCCCGCACGAGTGCTAGAGTTTCATCAACAAAGATCAAACCCGCCGGATGCCGCCTTTAGCGTCAAGGATATTTTTTAATAATGCTCTGATCCAGTAGAGGCGCTCACCAATTGTCCCTACCAATTGTTCTACGACGTGGAGATGCTCAGCTAGTTTTGCTGCAAATCCACCCCCTGAGGCTTAGGGCGAGGGTCCCCTCCTCTCGATAGCGCTTCAGGAGTTTTGCACAAAGCTCTTGGCGACCTTGAAGCGTTGAACCACTTGACGAATGGACCCTTCCTGATTTGTATAGGCATGGACGATCTTCTGGCGCAGGTCCAGGGAGTACTGCTTTTAACATTTAGTTACAAATTGCTATATTTAGTAACACCCTGGCTATTGCACTCAATGAAAGATTATTTATGGAGCTCGTCTGGCAACTGTCCCCTTAACGCCTCGCTCTCGCCAGATTGGCAATATCGTATTATTGCTATCTGGTTTATTCTTACTAGTTAGCCTTTTCTTTCCGGGTTTATTTACTCCGGCACCCCCTCGTGTTCCCTACAGCTTATTTGTGCATCAGGTTGAATCTGGCACAGTTGAGCGAGCCTCCATTGGTCAAAACCAAATTCGCTACCAATTGAAACCAGAGACCGGAAGTGAGCAAGCTGGTGATGTCTTGGCGACTACGCCGATTTTTGATCTAGAGTTGCCAAAGCTACTGGAAGAAAAAGGGGTAGAATTCGCCGCGACTCCGCCATCTAAAAATGGCTGGATCACAGGACTCCTGAGCTGGGTAATCCCACCCTTAATTTTTGTTGCCATCTGGCAGTTTTTCATCAACCGGGGTGCTGGGGGTGGTTCCCAGGGCGTACTGTCAATTGGGAAAAGTAAGGCAAAAGTTTATGTCGAAGGTGAGGCCGCGAAAACCACCTTTGCCGACGTCGCGGGTGTGGAGGAGGCTAAAGCTGAGCTAGTTGAAGTGGTTGACTTTCTGAAAGATTCTAGCCGCTTCATCCAAATCGGGGCTCGGATTCCCAAAGGAGTCCTGTTGGTAGGGCCTCCCGGTACAGGTAAAACCCTGATGGCAAAAGCAGTGGCTGGGGAAGCAGGTGTGCCTTTTTTCAGTATTTCTGGTTCTGAGTTTGTTGAAATGTTCGTAGGAGTTGGTTCCTCACGGGTCCGAGACTTGTTTGAGCAGGCAAAGAAGCAAGCACCCTGTATTGTGTTTATTGACGAGCTGGATGCCATTGGTAAATCCCGAGGTGCAGGCGGCTTTTATGGGGGTAACGATGAGCGAGAGCAAACCCTGAACCAATTGTTAACCGAAATGGACGGGTTTGACGCCAGTGGTGCCACAGTGATTGTTTTGGCAGCGACGAACCGTCCAGAAAGTTTAGACCCAGCCCTGTTGCGTCCAGGGCGTTTTGACCGCCAGGTGTTGGTAGACCGCCCCGATCTATCCGGGCGGGAAGAAATTTTGAATATTCATGCCCGTAAGGTTAAGTTGAGCGCTGATGTGGATCTGCGGGCGATCGCGACTCGGACTCCTGGCTTTGCAGGAGCAGATCTGGCTAATCTGGTCAATGAAGCGGCATTACTAGCAGCCCGCAACCGGCGAGAAGCTGTGGCTCAGCAAGACTTTGCCGAAGCCATTGAACGGACGGTAGCTGGTCTAGAGAAGAAGAGCCGCGTTTTGAATGAAAAAGAGAAAAAGATCGTTGCCTACCACGAGGTTGGTCATGCTTTAGTCGGTGCCCAGGATGCCTGGCACCAATCAAGTTGAAAAGATTTCCATTGTGCCTCGGGGGATGGCTGCTCTTGGCTATACTCTACAGTTGCCTACTGAAGACCGGTTCCTACTCAGCGAAACAGAACTTCGAGGCCAGATTGCCACGATGTTAGGCGGGCGCTCAGCTGAGGAGATTGTTTTCAATAGCATTACAACCGGTGCTGCCAATGACCTGCAGAGAGCGACTGATCTTGCCGAGCGCATGGTGATGACCTATGGCATGAGTAAAGTCCTAGGCCCCCAGGCTTACGAGCAGCAGCAAGCTTCATTTTTAGGAAATGGTTCTTCGAACCAACGGCGGGCAGTAAGTGAAGAAACAGCGGGAGCAATTGATCAAGAGATCAAAGAAATTGTGGAAACTGCTCACCAACAAGCTTTAGACATTCTTCAGTCCAATCGAGACCTGTTGGAAACCATTACAGTCAAGCTACTGGAGACTGAGGTTATTGAAGGGAAAAATCTCCACCAGCTGTTAGACCAGGCTAAATCGCCAATCCAGGTTCCGGCTGAGGTACATTAAAGCGCTTCATCGGGTTTTAGGAAGCTTCCACTGAGATATTGATTCTCTGTCTATTGGCGGTAGTTATCTCAGAAGGGATCGTTAAGATTGGAAAAACAGCAACTAAAACTGTTGATTTGAAGTGACTGCAACTACAATCTCTTTAGATTCAGGCAATCAGGAAACTGTTTCCGAGAATCGATTTCACGCGCATCATGCTGTTATTTGGATATTAATATGGACCCTGAAGTAAAACCCGCTGAATCTGTTGAAATAACTTCTGCAGAGGTAGCTGAAGCCGAAGAAACTGCAAGTCACGAACTGGCCACTGAGCAAACTGGCATGGATATGAGTACAGAACAACCAGGTACCTTATCCACGCTGCCACCCGCTGAGGAGTCCGGCGAGGTCGCTTGGCAAGAGGCTAGAGATCAGGTTTCCTGGTTACTAAATGTTCTACCGGAACGTCTGGGTGAAGTCTATCAGGAATATAAAAAGCCCATCACAACGGCTGGTATTGCCCTAGCAGCAATTCCCTTTGTTGTTTTGACTGTGGCACTTCTGAGGATGATTAATGCAATTCCACTCTTTGCACCCACATTTGAGCTGGTAGGCTTTGGATATGCCGCTTGGTTTGTTTATCGATACCTGCTTTTTGCCGAAAGACGGCAGGAACTGTCTCAAGAGTATCAAGCCTTGAAGGGGCGCATCTTAGGTCAAAAAGGCTAGTCTAACAGCTTGGGTGTAGGCTTTAACCCAACTAATCTACCCGCTCAAGCTGCCAGAGAATTTGGTTACCTTCGCGGCGGACGCGGGAGACAACCCAGTTCCGCCATACCCATTCATCACCCCGGCTGGTCA
>JAUJON010000018.1:0-3204 GCA_030447595.1 Thermosynechococcaceae cyanobacterium YX3bin19 | reverse complement strand
TGGTAATGTCTAGTGAGTCTGGCATAGCGTCTACGGAAAAACGTAGGGGTATTAACCGGAATTGTATCTGTATCAGGCTGTTGATATTGGTACGACTTGAAACAGAAGTTACTTAATTAAGGCTATTGCAGTGGAGCAAGTTGTTCTCTCTGGCGATGTTGTCTATCCCTAAATACATACGGACTACTGGAACTAGTGATGTCGAAGTAAACCCATGAGCTATCTGAAATGGGCTGAGGCGCGGAATATTCTGGTCATGCGGCTGGATAACATCGGGGATGTGATTATGACCAGTCCGGCGCTGCGGGCAATTAAAGACAATTTGCCCGACTGCCGCTTGACATTGATGGCAAGCCCGGGGGGAGCCCTAGCCGCAAGCTTGCTGCCCTGGATAGACGAGGTTTTTCCCTGGCGAGTTCTTTGGCAGGACTTGGGAAAGCTGGAGTTTGATCCAAGGCGGGAGTGGGAACTGGTTACCACTCTGCTAAATCGCGCCTTTGATGCAGTGATTATTTTCACCAGTTTCAGTCAGTCTCCCCACCCGGCGGGCTTACTGGGAATGCTAGCGGGGATTCCCCTGCGGCTAGGGGAGTCTAAAGAGGCAGGTAGTGTGTTGACTACGGAGATTGCTGCTGCCGCAGATGAGATGCACCAGGTTGAGCGCAATCTCCGGTTAGTCGAGTTCGTTGGATTACAGGCGGACGATCGCAGTCTGACAATTCAGATCCCTGAAAACGCTCAGCACAGTGCAGTAATTCACTTGCAGAAACAAGGTCTGGGGCCTACCTCTCCCTACCTGTTGTGGAATCCCTGGACCAGTTGCCCTTCACGGAACTACGATCCAGATCGTTTTGCTGCTGCTGCAAAGCAGTTAGCTCAGCTTACCGGCTGGCCGGTGGTTGTGACAGGGGTTGCTAAGGATCGCGATCGCAGTGAACCCTTACTCGCAGCGCTAGGTACCTATGGAATTAACCTAATCGGGGCAACAAGTTTACCGGAAATGGCGGCCCTAGTTTCGGCAGCTCGGCTCGTGCTGACCAACAACACCTCCACGATGCACCTAGCGGATGCGACCCGCACTCCCAGCGTGGTCCTATTTGCCGGAACAGAGTATGAATCCCAGTGGCGACCCCGGCACGGACCATCCCGGCTACTACGTCGTCCCACCCTCTGCAGTCCCTGCTACGCCTTTACCTGTCCCTATAACCTGGAGTGCCTGGAGATTCCTCCGGAGGAGGTTGTTGCTGCTGGATTAGAGCTGTTACATCAAAGTCAAGGAACGACCGGAGACCATCCGTGACCCGCGTTGCCTTTATTGCTGGTACCTACCAGCCGGAACGCTGTGGTGTTGCTCATTACACTGCACGTCTGCGAGCAGCTCTGGATAAACTGGACGTTGAGTCTGCGGTGCTAACGAGTGAGGCGGCGGCTGAAGAGATCAATGATGCTGCAGTGAAGGGTGTCGTTCAGAACTGGCAGCTTGCCGCTCTCCTACCCCTGCTCCAGGCAGTACACCACTCAAGAGCTGACCTGCTTCATATCCAGCACGCCGCTGGAACTTATGGGTTTAAGCGTTCAATTTTCCTGCTCCCCCTACTGCTGCGTATCTCCGGGTGGCGGCGGCCGATAGTGGTTACTGTGCATGAGTACGGCTGGTGGGAGTGGCAGCCACCGGGCTTTCCCTCCTGGCTAGTCGAAGCTCTGAAACAATTAGGACAGCGGCGAGGCTGGTGGGACCGGGAGGATGGATTTCTGCTGACTGTAAGCAACGCTTTGATTACGACAAACAGTGCTTCTGAGGAAGTAATTCGGGCACGACTACCTGAGCGGGCAAATCGTCTGTACCGCATCCCGATCGGGGCCAATGTTGAGGTAGCAGCGACTAATTCAGATTTAGCACGGCAGCGACTGCGCCAGACTTGTGATTGGTCCAGCGACACAACTGTAATTGCTTTTTTCGGTTTCCTCCATCCGGTTAAGGGAATTGAGACCCTACTGGCCGCCTTCAAGCAAGTTCTGGGCGTGCAGCCCCAGGCGCGTTTATTGTTTGTGGGCGGGGTTGAAAGTCTTGCCCTGCGAGGGGAGGCAGCTACTCACTACTGGCATAAACTCCAAGCGCTTATAACGGAATTAGAGCTGATAAATAAAGTACACCTTAGTGGCCACTTACCTACAGCTCTCGCCTCTCAATACTTAGCTGGTGCTGACCTAGGGGTACTGCCCTTTAACACGGGTGTCACCCTCAAGAGTGGTTCACTGCTAACCCTACTGGCGCATGGTTTACCTGTGGTTGCAACTCGCCATAATCCGCCCGAGCCTGAGCTTACTGACCAATTTGTGGTTCAGCTCGTAACGCCGCGTCAGGTGCATGAGTTAGCGATCGCCCTCATCAAACTGCTTGCCGATCCAGTTGAACGCAGCCGACTTAGTGTTTCAGGGCGTATTTTTGCCCGTCAGTTCAACTGGTCCTATATTGCCCAACATCACCTAGACGTCTATCGAGCTGTACTCAGTTACCCTTCCTCTAGTAAGGCTTAGAAAAAACTGCTGCCCTAGCCTAGTATGCTTACAGCAAGGCGACTTCACTGAGCCAGAACCCCGTTAAGAAAAATATCTGCTAGGCTCTCTGCCATCTCTTGCCGCACCTGGGGAGAGGCGTTAGGATTCATAATCGTGTCTTGGCTGAATCCAGCCACCGTGAATAGGCCTAAAAAAACCTGGGCCACCACTTTCGGGTTCATGGGGCGATACACTCCCTGATCCATTGCCGTTTGCACAAAGGCTTCCGTGACATCCATCATCTTGACAATGATTTCCGCTTGAATGCGATCGCACAGCTCCGGGTGCAACTGGGCCTCCATAAAACAGACTCGCATCAGGTCAGCATTCTGAGGCAGGTTGCCCAGGCGCCGCCGCATCACCTGCGCTACAGCTTTGTAGCTGCCCATTTCACTCAGTTCAGTCAGTAAATCGGTCAACAGTTCCACCCAGCCTTGGGTCGCCACTTCCACCAAAATTGCCTTTTTCGTGTCAAAGTACCGAAACAGGGTGCCTTCAGCCACTCCGGCAGCCTGGGCCAGATCACGGGTCGTGGTTTTCTCATAGCCTTTGCGGGCAAACAGGCGCTGCGCCGATTTCAAGATGCGATCGCGCGTCTGGGGTGGCTGAAGTGACCGATTAGAAAGCTGCATAGGTATCAGGGAG
>JAUJON010000288.1 GCA_030447595.1 Thermosynechococcaceae cyanobacterium YX3bin19 | reverse complement strand
CAAAAATTTTTCCCACAGAAGTGTATGAGGGTTCCATCTTCATATGAATTCCACCTGGAGCACAAATATTACGATAAACATAAACTTATATTGATTAAAGCGCAGCAAACTCTACTTTGTGAAAATATTTAAGAGCGTCGCGCTTATATTTGAGCAATAGTAGGTTTCAGCATCTGAATAACTCAGCGTCGGCTTGATAGATATGACTTTGTAAATTATTGTAGATGAGAAATCTGAAGTGTGCAGCAAATATAATTCATTCGTAGTAAAGAGAGCGCTAATAGCACTCACAGAATGGAAATACAAATAGGATAAAATTTCTTTTCATCCAGCATTGGCTAACCTGTTGAGCTCATGTATTGCGACTACCTGGTACAAAGCTTAACTGTCTGCGTATAAAATGTTACTTGAAAAACGCCCTAGAGTATGCTCTGAATTTGTTCGCATGGCTGAATAATAAACTCCTGCTCAAGCGGGAAGATATGCAATCAGTCTTTTCCTTCAAGCTGCGGGGTGCTTACAACTAGACGGCGCAACTGCCACCAGATAGGCTAGTACAGGGCGCGATCGCTCTTAGCTCTCTAGAACCGTAACCACTGGTACTGACGGGGTGACGACCGAGTTAAAAGCTGGCTGTAATGGGACTTGAGGGGATTCGTGGTAAAAAAAGATCGGTCTGATTTTGAGAACAAGACCGACAAAGCAAAAATGTTACCAGAATTATATCGCAGTCATCTCAAAAACCAACTAAATCCACGATTGTTACTAACCATAGAAGTTTTAGTGTGGCTAATTCAAGTTCATAAACAAGTCAGAATTGAAAGGTTAGCGGCGCATTTTCCTCTGCCAATCAAATTTGAAAGCCGTCGGCGTCACATTCAAAGGTTTTTGCAATTACCTCAACTGAGTGTTGTGCTACTTTGGTTTCCCATCATTAGCGCGATAATTCAATCAAAAATCAAATTGGGAAAGCGAGTTTACTTAGCAATTGATAGAACGCAATGGCAAGACAAAAATTTGTTCGTGGTGGCACTGATTATAGAGAAGCGAGCAATTCCGATTTACTGGCAGTTTTTAGAAAAGCAAGGTGCTAGTAATCTAGCAGAACAAAAAGCAATCTTGCGTCCGGTAATTCGACTGCTTCAGGGCTATCAAATTGTCATATTAGCAGACAGAGAATTTCATAGCGTTAAATTAGCGAAATGGCTGTGTGAAAAGCAAGTCTACTTTGTTTTACGTCAAAAAAAGGATACAAATATTCAGCAAAAAGGGCAAGATTATCAAGAGCTAACAACGCTAGATCTAGCTCCTGGAATGAGCCGATTTTTGACCGATATCAAGGTAACTAAAGAGAAAGGATTTAATCAAGCAAATCTTGCCGCTTACTGGAAACGAAAATATCGCCAAAATAGAGAAAAAGAGCCTTGGTATTTACTGACTAACTTGGAAAATTTAGCTGAAGCATTGACAGCGTACAGAAAGCGGGCTGGAATCGAGGCAATGTTCAAAGATTGTAAAACTGGAGGCTATAACTTGGAAGGTTCTCATGCTTCAATTGAGCGGCTAACCCGGTTAATATTATTAATAGCGTTAGCTTATACTTGGGCAACTTTAAAAGGAAGAGCTATTAAATCAACTGGACAACTTTTCTACATTAGCCGCTTGCGAAAAGTTCAGCAATTCCTGACTAAAAATAGCAGCTTTTGGGTTGGTTTGTATGGTGATGTCTGGATAATAGGAATGGAACTTTTATTTGAGTGGAGCCAGAAATTAATGAGAATGGCTCCGAATAAGCTGCCTTTCTTTCAGAGGGGGTTGAGAGCTATGAGCCTGATTCAGTTAGCGTTCTAGCTATGTCGTCACCCCTTCAGGCTAGCGACCCATTTCGATCGCAAAGAGCTATTCCTCAACGCCGCGCGCACTATTGTCAGCATTACCCGCCGCTACTATGAGCAGGACGATGAATCGGTACTGCCACGCTCCATTGCCAGCTTTAAAGCGTTTGAGAATGCCATGATGCTGGACATTGCAATGGGCGGATCGACCAACACTATTCTGCACTTGCTAGCTGCTGCCCATGAAGCGGGTGTCGATTTCACCTTGAGCGACATTGATCGCCTCTCTCGCCGAGTTCCCCAGTTGTGCAAGGTTGCACCGAACACCCCCAAGTATCATATTGAAGATGTTCACCGGGCTGGCGGCATCCCCAGTCTTCTGGGTGAGCTAGATCGGGCTGGACGGCTTCATACAGATTTACCGACCGTTCACAGTCAGACGCTGAAAGACGCGCTCGATCGCTGGGATATCATGCGGACTGATGACGAAGCAGTTCACACCTTTTTCAAAGCGGGTCCTGCTGGGATTACTACTCAGCAAGCGTTCAGTCAATCGACCCGCTGGTCATCCCTCGACCGAGATCGGGAACAGGGCTGTATCCGTAGCGTCGAAAATGCCTACAG
>JAUJON010000287.1 GCA_030447595.1 Thermosynechococcaceae cyanobacterium YX3bin19 | reverse complement strand
AGGTCAGGTTACTGGAGGGGACACGCTCCCGGGCCCAGGAGGTGGAGGTGGAAAATATGCCTCAAAGTATGGCCGAAGCTCTTCAGTATGATGACACTTCCAAAGAGGGCCAGTTTCGGATCGCGACATCCAGAGGAGGAACATCTAATAGCTTTCAGCAGCCGGGTGCGTTTCACGGACAGGGGAGCCCTGGTCAAGACAAGGAGCAGCGAGATATTTTGCAATTCTTCCAACTCGTTGATGAAGCCTTGCACGAGAAATTGCGGAATCAAAAAGCACCTTTAGTGCTAGCAGGTGTTGAGTATCTCCTGCCGATTTACCAAGAGGCGAATACTTACCCTCATTTAGTGGAGGAAGGGATTACTGGCAATCCAGAAATCCTCAAGCCAGAAAAATTGCACGACCGGGCCTGGCCCATTGTCGAACCTCTGTTCCAGCAGCCCCAACAAGAGGCTCTGGAGCTCTATCAGGAACTAGCCGGTACGGATTCAAGTAAAGCTTCAAGTGACCTCAAAGAAATTATTTCCGCTGCCTATTACCAACGGGTTGATTCCTTATTTGTTGCAGAAGGATATCAGCAGTGGGGACAGTTTGATCCAGAAAATATGGCTGTACATTTACACCCAGAACCTGAAGGTGTAGACGAGGATCTGCTTGACTTCGCAACCGTGCATACTCTTTTAAACGGGGGTACTGTCTACGAACTTGCGCCTGAGAAGATGCCAGATCAGACCTCAGCAGCAGCGATCCTCCGCTATTAATGGCGACTGTAATCCTTGGAGGAACTTGAGGCTAGTCCTTAACGAAGAATCGTCCTTCTACCGCGACTGCAATCCTATTACAGTTAAGGAAATTCTCAGGGGAGCAGCGATCGAAATCTGAATCACTCAATTCCTGCTCCCCCATCACGTTCAGGCAAATCTACCTACTTGAATCAAAAAACTAGATGATCTAGATCAAGTTGAAGCAGCTTGATCTGACTGATTAGGAGAACGCGGATTTAATGACAGCATTACCCGAGAAACACCGGTAGATACAATGCTGGCCCCCACGAGCGTTCCGATGAGCCAAGGCGCATCGAAGGGCCACTGGAACCAAATGAACCCACCTAGCAGTAGGGTAACAATGCCATTCCCCAGTGCCCATGTCCAGTTCGGTTGGGGACGCAAACGGAATGCGAGGATAAGCTCGAACACGCCTTCAGTGAGTAAATAGCTAGCGAGCAACAGGGTCAGCGTCAGGACACCTGTTAAGGGGTAAAAGAACAGCGTTGTACCCGTGGCAATGTAGAGAACGCTTAACAACAGCTTCCAGATAAAGCCGCCATCATTACGGGTTTGAAACGCGTAGAACAGCTTTGCGGCTCCTGCAGAGACCAAGATCAAGGCAAACCAAGTCTCAGCGAAAATCGTGGATACAGTAGGCAGGGCGATCGCAGCAATCCCCAAGACAATTAGGAGTGCGCCAATCAATAGTGGTCCATTACCTCCCCTGTTAGTATCGGTAGAAATGTTGGTGGTCATACAAAACTTTTCCTGTAGCTAGTGCTTTATGCTTAGGCTAAGGAATTTAACAAGCACCCAGTAGCCCCCTAGGATAGACCCTGTCACACTTCTTAAGATACAAAAGTGTAAGTTTCCTGAGAAAACCAGGGGATAGCTAATGTGTCTTTATAGCAGCCTGGTGAACTTTCTCCAGCTTAGTAGTCAATCTTAGGAGTTATAGCTTTGATTCATCACCAGGTGCTCGCTTCAACTACAGTTTATTCAAGGAGACTTTGTCATTTGCTTTGACGAATCTTCAGACACGCAACGGTCCCTCCTATTAGGAGTAAGTTATGGAAGAACATCTAGGGCACAAAATATCCGAGAAAAGTATTCAGCTTGCTCAAGAACATACAAAAGAATCAGCGCAACACGGTAAATCAGTGGAAAACGTGGGTAAGGCGATGTCAGCAGATGGCGCGTCTATAGCCGAGCAGGGCAGAGCTATTCAAGAGCAGTTAGAGTCAGGACAAGCCCACCACCAGGAACTACAACAAACAAGGTCAACAGAAGCCTTTGGGAAAGTTGTGGAGAATCATATCCAGGCTAGCCAAGCCCATGTTGAGGCAACCAAGGAATACTTAGCATTATCTCAAGGTAAAGCAACATTGCCCCAGCAAGGAGCTTCCCATGGCTCAGCGAGAGACCTGTACGAGCAACTACTGGCCCTCAGCCACCAGGCCCTAAGCCGCGAACTTTACGAAACCGCCTTCCACGCCCTGACCGCTGCTTTTCATGCGGCTGAAGCGCTTGGGGATGAGCAGCGGCTATTGGCTGTCGAGCGTGCAGCAAAAGCCCAACAAGAGTGGATTAACACCCATACTCCTCAGCACCAGATGTCAACCCAGTCAACGATACAACGAAGAGGAACGAGCCTTTATGGCTCGTTGACACGACAAGCAGAAACTCACGTGCT
>JAUJON010000286.1 GCA_030447595.1 Thermosynechococcaceae cyanobacterium YX3bin19 | reverse complement strand
AGGCCGCCATCTTCGACGCAGACGGGAAAATTCTGCTGCTGCGTCGCGCCGATGATGGCCAGTGGTGTTTGCCCTGTGGCTGGGTCGAACCGAACGAATCGCCCGCCGAGGCCGCTGTGCGCGAAACTCGCGAAGAAAGCGGCTTAGATGCGCGCGTCTTGCAACTGGTAGATGTGTTCACACGCAAGCCCGACAGCGGGCACGGCCCGCACGCTGCCATCGCTGTGGTTTATTTATGCGAAATCGTCGGCGGAGCATTGTGCGGCTCACACGAAGGAGAAGAGTTGCGCTACTGGCGCATTGAGGACGTTCCCGCCTGGCACGAACTGCACCACAGCTACGCTGTCGCCGCGCACGCCGTTTGGCTAACTCGGCAAAGCAAGGGCGCGCTCTGCATGAGGTCATGGATTTCAACCGTTGTTTCTTGGTAGTGACAACTTGCGCGATTTACATTGTCTTACCCGTCTAACGCGATGTGCAAGTTTAGTTTGTAAGTTTTACCAGTTGCAGGGGTGAGTTTCCAAGCTGGGCAAGCTGGGCATTCAGCCGAAAGCAAAGTGTATGGCACAGCACCATACGCAGTAGCGCGTAGCAGCCGATTGAGCAGATGCCACAGGTCACGCGCCCAGAGGTGTTTGAGTCCAAAGCGGGTGCAGAGTTGGCTGTGGACGGTCTCGATACGGTAACGCCAGTGCGACAGGAGCGCGCTGCGCTTGGGGTTTGGGTCTCGCTTTTTGTTCTTGTGCGGCGTTAGTAGTTTGAGTCCAGGAGCGTTTTGGCGAAGTTGCTGTTGCAGTTGGGGCGAGTGGTAGTTGCGGTCGCCAAGGACAATGCCTTTTTGCCCATGCAGCAGTTGCGGTGCTATGGCGACATCAGCTTCATGGGCTGGAGCTAAGGTCAGGCGGGTGATGAGTCCGGGCCAAGCCACATGGAGATGCAAGCGCAGTCCCCAAAAGGTTTGCCGTGCCACATGGTCATAGCCGTAAGTGGCGCGCACGCCCAGAGTGTCCTCATAGCGAAAGCGGCGGCAAAAGGTAGCGCGGGCAAAGCGACAAACCGGCAGCGGCAGCGAGTCCATGAGTCCAAAGTCGCGCTGGTGCGGTGTATCCGCCAGCCAGTGTTGCCAGAGGCGTTCTTTGAAGTGCGACAAGTTGGTGGCTTGGCGGATGAAGGTGGTGCGATGCACCTGTGGCAAGGCCGGAAAGAAGTGCGAGTAGTGACGCACGAAGTGTTCATAGATGGCCTGGTCTTGCTCCAGGCCCAGATAAGCGCCGATGACTTCCCTGCATAAAACCTCGCTGTCGCACACGGTGGGCCTGGAGCCGCGCTCGCGCAGGCGGGCTTTGGGCAACTGTTGCAAGCAGACGTTCATGGCGTCATCCATCTCACAAAAGGCGGCTATAATCAAATCGTCCAAGTTCATGGCTCTCTCCTGAAAGTTTGGTCGCTTCCAGTAAGATACCGTGAACTTGGACTTTAATCCTCTTTTACTTGCACATCGCGTTAACTAAGTCTTCCTTCTTGCCGCTTCCCCTTACGCCACGGCCAGCCGATCCAAGGGGCTATATTGGCGATGCTGGGCTTCGATATCAGCCTGGGCCAAAGCACAGTAGGTTTGCGTCATTTGCAAGTCAGTGTGTCCAAGCATGGCCTGCACGCTGAACACATTGGCGCCGTTCTTAAGCGTTTGAACGGCAAATGAGCGGCGGAAGGCATGGGGTGAGCGGGAGGCCTTGATGCCACACGTTTTCTCGAGCCGTTTCAAGAGTTGCTGAAGACCGGACAGGCCAATCGGCTCATGCGTCTTGGTAGATAAGTAGTTTGACATAAATAGATTAGACTATGATTTATGCCAAAAATCACTGTCATTGAGTTGAGCGCCGCGCAGCGCACAGCATTGGAAAATGGTCATCGAAACAGTGCCGGTTGCGCCTTTCGAGGGCGCTGCCAGATGATTTTGCTCAAAAGCCAGGGCCGAACTTCGAGTGAAGTGGCCGAGATTGTGGGCGTTTGTGAGATGTCGGTTCATAATTGGGTTCATCGTTATCAGGATCAAGGCATCGTCGGTTTAGAAACCAAGCCGGGCCGAGGACGCAAAGCCATCTTGCAAGAGCAGGATTTGGAAAGCGTGCGCCAGGTTGTTGTCGAGCATCGCCAATGCCTGAGTGTGGCTAAGGCTGAAGTGGAACAGGCATTGGGCAAGAGTTTTAGCCAGGAGACCTTAGCGCGCTTTGTCAAAAAAACGGTGGAGGTTACAAGCGTGTGCGAAAACGCCCGCGCCGCGAGCCGAGTCCGGAAGTTTACGCACTCAAAGTTGAAGGCTTGAGGTTGTTGGAGATGTTGGAGAGGATGAGCGAGTGTGGCTGGATTGACTTGTATTACGGCGATGAAAGCCGTGTGTCGTTGCAGCCGTGTGTCGTTGCAGCCGTGTGTCGTTGCAGCCGTGTGTCGTTGCAGCCGTG
>JAUJON010000285.1 GCA_030447595.1 Thermosynechococcaceae cyanobacterium YX3bin19 | reverse complement strand
CGTTTGAGTTCTGGGTCTTAACGCTGCAGTTTTGGTTGAACGATCTCCTGGTAGGGTAATCACCGTCTCACCTGGTTTCATTATCTATGCTTAGATAAAGACATCCTCCTGTGATTTTAGGAGTTCGCTGTGAATCAGAACAGTCCTAAAGGATTATTAGTCAATATTTCAACTGTCCAGTCGTGGCTGTTTTTAGCTGCACTCATTTGGCTGCTAGGGCTTGTAGGCTTAGGCTGGTTAGTTAAGTCCTTTTTGGTAATAGTCGGGCTGATCTTAATTGCTCCCATCATTGTATTTTTGGGAATTCGCTGGTGGGTTCAGCGGAACCTCGTTCAGGGCCAATGTCCAGTATGTGCTTACCAATTTACTGGGTTGAATGAAACCCAAACTCGGTGTCCAAACTGTAGCGAACCCGTTAAAATTGAGCGGCGGCATTTTACTCGATTAACCCCGCCGGGTACGATTGATGTTCAGGCAGTCGAGGTGGCGGCAAAAACGATTGAAGACTAAGATTAAGCGGCTAAAGCTAGTCATTGCCTTGGTGTAGGGGCTCAGGCTTGAAGCAATATTTTCACATTAGCAACGAATGTTTTTGTTTCTTTCCAAGCTGCTACCGCTGTTTATTTACCCTTTAGGGCTGACCTGCCTGTTGTTAGTGGTAGCCCTTGTGTGCTTTTGGAAACGTCCAAAAACTGCAGCAACCGCAATCTTTTTAGCTCTACTGGTGTTAATACTAGGTGGCAATAACCAGGTTGCTAACAGTCTTGTCCGCCCGCTCGAATTGCAGTTTGTACCAAAGTCGGAACTACCGCAAGCAGCAGCTATTGTCGTTCTGGGCGGTGCTACTAAGCCAGCGCTTGCACCTCGTCCTGGGGTTGATCTGGGTGAAGAGGGAGATCGCGTCCTTTACGCTGCTAAGCTTTACCAAGAAGGTAAGGCACCTTGGGTGATTCTCAGCGGCGGTCGGATTCGCTGGCGAGGAAACGGTCCTTCAGAATCAATGGACATGGCTGAATTAGTGCAGGGAATGGGGGTGCCAAAGCAGGCAATTCTCCAAGATCACCGCTCCCTGAATACCTACGAAAATGCCGTGAATGTACGTCAAATCTTAGAGGCTCAAGGGATTGATAAGCCAGTGCTACTTGTCACTTCCGCCCTGCACATGCCGCGATCGCTGTTAATCTTCCAGCGTCAAGGTATGCAAGCGATCGCAGCTCCCACAGACTTTTTAGTGACTGACCGTGACCTGCAAACCAGCAGCCTACAGGACTTTTTACTGGACCTGCTACCAGATGCTGAGGCGCTACAGCGCTCAACGAGAGCTTTAAAGGAGTATATTGGGCTAGCAGTCTACCGTCTCCGGGGCTGGCTTTAATAGACTACTAGTCTTCTACTAAATCGGTGATCCTTGTTTACCAGCTTGGCTACAATACTGCCCTTAACGACAGCAGTAGATTTGGCATCACTGTTAGGATATGTAGGTGATAACTTTCCACTTAAAGATTGTAGGAAATTAGCTTAACTTAGTAGCACTTAAATTTTGCTAGTTGATTGCCCTCTCTAGACTTTAGTGTATCCCGCCTTAGAATTTATGATTCCTCAGGAATTACGACAAATCATTCCACCAGTGCAGCTAGATCTCCTAAAAACACATCAGCTAAGCCAGGAATTTTATCGAGAAGTTCAGTATCGCCAGGCGTTTGAAGGTTACTGTCACTGGTATCGTCAGACAGCAGAAAGTCACCGTAAAGAACTACAGAAGATGCGCCAGGATCTCAATATATTGGGTTGGTTTCGTCGCAGAACTCGCTAGTTAGAGCTTAAGAAAACTATTTAAAGACCTATAACAACTCTATTTCACTTTCTTGTAGGTGAGCCCGAAATTTTTTACCAAACTTAACGTTAACTGGGTAGTTGGCGCTAACAGGTCGCCCCTTCCAGTCTGTAATGACAGCGGTTACTTCACCCTCTAAGCCTTTGATGTCAAAAGCTTCATTGCGGTGCTCAGGATGATGATAAACAACGACAGATTCTTTGACACGGACGCGATCGCCAACTTGCATGACTCTATTTCCCATTACAGTTTGGATGCCGTCTATATAAAACAGTGATAATTCTTACCACCCCTTTATAGATCTAGCGTAAGAGTGTTCCTTGTTAAACTCTTTTTGAACATTAGTTAAGTAGCTTTAAACCATAGTTATAAAAATCCATAAGCAGGGGTAAAAAACCGAATACTGTTAAACTGAGGTATCTATGTGCTTCGAGCTTCAGCAATAAGTTAAGATGATTGCTCATCAAAATAACTTTGTGATGAGCAAGAGTTATAGAGTGCAGTATACACAACCTTAGAGCGTCCTTCAGTTCATCAAGGCTCTACTTCTACGCTTAAAATGTATTACCGCACCCTAATACAAACTTTAAAGATATTTTTGATAACACAGTACATCATTTCACTGGAGCTGCCTTTGATATT
>JAUJON010000284.1:1819-2476 GCA_030447595.1 Thermosynechococcaceae cyanobacterium YX3bin19 | reverse complement strand
ACGTAGCACCAATGAGCGCCCCGATTGCTACTTTACTTAGCTCATTATCCGTACTATTATCTACTGTATAATTATTGTCTTGATCTGTAAGCAAATCAATGCTTTCTTCAAGCTGCTCTGAAAACTGCTGATTCTCATTCATAATAATCTTCTATTTTGTTATCTTGTGCTAAGACGGAAAAATGATATCTATATTTTTTCAACTTAGTCTCTCGGAGACTAAGTTGAAAAAATGGAAGCTACCTAGTAACTAATAACTCGTAAGCTTTTCATGGTTATAGGTAGCCTTTAGAATAGAAAGAGTGAGTATGTGCTCTGAAAAAGAAACTATTACTTATCCCAAAAGCCACCAAAGTCGAGTAATTTCTCTTTCAAGTGATTCCTCTTCAATTGGCATTCATTCATCTACAGACATAGATGGTGCTCCGTAAAGTCCTTCTGTCTGGTCTGAATCTGACATATAGACCGTTGAGGTACTGTCAACATTCCCTATACCAATTTCATCATTATTGAGTTGCGGGGTAGTTGCAGCTGTCTCCGCTTGATATTGACTGCCCTGATTTTCAAATGGTCTAGCATCCTGTGCCACATCCTTAGCTTGATCTGCAGCACTTTGGACAGCTTGATTAACACCTTGTGCAGTGTTCTGTACTGCAT
>JAUJON010000284.1:0-1719 GCA_030447595.1 Thermosynechococcaceae cyanobacterium YX3bin19 | reverse complement strand
CTATTGTTCCCACCGTGGTTTGCTTGGCTATATCAGCAACACCCTCTGCCGTATCCTTAGCTTGGTCCGCAGCACTTTGGACAGCTTGATTAACACCTTGTGCAGTGTTCTGTACTGCATCTATTGTTCCCACCGTGGTTTGCTTGGCTATATCAGCAACACCCTCTGCCGTATCGACTGCACCGCCTACAACAGCTTGGATAGTACCCTCAGCGACACTCTTCGCTGCGTCCCCTAGACCTTTTGCTGTTTGACCAAGACCATTACCAATAGTCTTGGACGCATCTCCTACACCTTTTACAGTATGGTTGAAGCCTTGACCTATCCTTTTACCAGCCAAAGCGCCAGCTAATGAGCCTAAGGTTACACCAATGAGTCCTCCTAGCAATGCTCTATTTAATGCAGGATTACTACCGCTATTTGCTGGACGAGCACCGGATTGAGGCGTAACTGTAGGAGCATTTACAGAGCTAGGCAACCCAGCACCTATGTCTGTGCCAGTTGAACCAGCGTAGGATTGACCTACTGTCGTATTGTTAGCATACTCGGTTCCAGATATCCCAGCACCTCTATCTGTGCTAGTTGAACCAGCATAGGGCTGACCCGCTGTCGTGCGGTTAGCATTTTCAATCCGCTCGTCTAAAGCTTGCTTACTCTCAACCATATGAAAAATCTCCTTGATTAAAAGCCTGATGGCCACTTACTATTTCTAATACTTAGCCTAGCGAGCACAGATCACGAATTAATCACTCTAAAGAGACACATATCAAAGTTATATTTCATCTGTAGGGGTAGTTTTTTATGGCCCCAAAATAGCGAAGCCGTGATTTAATCTTATTTTAATTTCATTTAGTTCATATGTACTAGATTTGACTATGGCCATGGTCACTTAAGTCTCATCTTGAAATGAGATAGCTTAATTGTTGCAGAGACTCACAGTGGTTTAGAAATTTAAATTTTGTCACAGGTTTAGAACATTACCTGTAATTTTTAGATTTCAGTTTCAGTTATTATTTTTAACTTGTAATTTTAATCACATAAAAGGCCAAGAGCTTGAGCAACTATCGGCTTTATTCCTGTAACTGGGCCTGTAAATTTTCACCCTAACTTTCGAGGAAGCTATGTCTCTTACTGCTGGTTTCAACTTGTAGTATTTAGCGTCCTGCGTTAAACTAAATCAGTAATACGTAGTCGTTATGAGTTCACGCAAGCCCCTATGACCACCTCGACCTTAGAGAGTACTGTAGAAAACTTAGTGATCATTGGTTCTGGTCCGGCTGGGTATACTGCTGCCATTTATGCAGCCAGAGCAAACCTAAAGCCTTTTATGTTTGAAGGCTACCAAATGGGTGGATTACCTGGTGGACAACTGATGACAACGACAGAAGTGGAGAATTTTCCTGGCTTTCCCAAGGGAATTCAAGGCCCAGAGCTGATGGATTTAATGAAAGCTCAGGCGGAGCGATGGGGGGCTGAGCTAGTCACTGAAGACGTAACATCAGTGGATTTAAGCCAGCGGCCCTTTGTGATTCGTTCTGAGGAGAGAGAGATCAAAGCCCATAGTATTGTAATTGCGACAGGAGCAACGGCAAAGCGACTCAATCTCCCTTCCGAGGAGCAATTCTGGAGCCGGGGTATTTCTGCCTGTGCTATTTGTGATGGAGCAACCCCGGTCTTTCGGGCGGCAGACCTGGCGGTGATTGGTGGGGGAGATAGTGC
>JAUJON010000283.1 GCA_030447595.1 Thermosynechococcaceae cyanobacterium YX3bin19 | reverse complement strand
CGCAAATGCTCTGACCCAGAAATCTTTCTGCCTAACAACTTCCTGCTGCTGGCTTTCGCTTTGCTTCCATTCGATGTAGTCCTTGTATTGTAATTTCAGCTCCGGTAATTCTTCATTGTTGTAGAGGGCAGCGAACTCTTTGATCAGGATGCCATTGGAGGTTCCGTCTATAATGATGTGGTGCGTATCAACCAGTAGGAAATGCACTTCGGAGTTGACTTTGATGAGCCCTACCCGCAGCAAGGGAGCCTGTTGCAGATCGAAGGGTCTGATCATTTGCTCCATAATGGACCGTACTTCGTCTTCGTCGGCCGAAAAATGTTCTATCTCAAAATTAATTTGCCCAGCTATCTTCTGCACCGGTTCGTCCTGCACGATATGGAACGAAGTGCGGAAAACTTCGTGGCGGGCTACCAGTTTATCGAATACGCACTTTAACTTCTCTTTATCCAGTGCTCCCTCAAGCTTTACCACCCGCGACTGATTGTATACTAGCGATGCCTCATCGTATTCATGAAGAAAATACATGCCCTTCTGGGTGGGCGACAAGGCATACTGGTCTTTGTCCGGTGCTTTCGCAATGGAAGCGTACCCGGACTTTTCCGATGCCTGAATCAGCTTGCCCAACGCCCTGATGTCTTTAAGCGCGAACACTTCTTCCAATGGGACTTGGACTCCGAATTCTCCCAAGATTTTGTTGACCATCGTCATTGCCCTTAGGGAATGCCCTCCCAGTTCAAAGAAGCTTTTGTTGACGCTGATCAGGTGCTGGTCCAGCTTGAGTACCTGGGCCCATATCTGGGCCAGCTTTTCCTCGGTTTGGTTACCCGGCGCCTGGTGCCCCAGCTCCTGGCTTAGCCCGGGAGCTGGCAGGGCCTTGCGGTCCAGCTTCCCGTTAGGCGTCAAGGGCAGGCACTCCAAGTGCACGTAATAAGCTGGCACCATGTAGTGGGGCAACTTGCCGGCCAGCAGGCTGCGCAACTGCTCGGGCTCCACCGGTTGGGAGGATACATAGTAGGCCACCAGTTGTGCCTCTCCTTGGTGCTCCCGCAGCACGACTACGCACTGGCTAATGTAGGCCTGCGCGCTGAGCTGGCTCTCGATCTCACCCAATTCCACCCGGAAGCCCCGTAGCTTGACCTGTTCGTCGCGTCTACCCTGGAAGAGCACCCGTCCGTCGGAAAGCCGGCTGGCTAGGTCCCCGGTCCTGTAGAGGCGCTCCCCGGCCAGGAAAGGATTGGCAATGAACTGCTCACTGCTCAACTGCCCGTTGTTCCAGTAACCCCTTGCCAGTCCGGCTCCCCCGATATATAGCTCGCCGCTTACCCCTACCGGCAGAGGCTGCAAAGACGCGTCGAGCACGTAGATCTGGGTATTGTCTATTGGCAGGCCGATGGGCACGAAAGGCAATGATTCTCCCGGATTGAAGCGCTGAATCATGCAGCCTACCGTGGCTTCAGTAGGACCGTACTCGTTGTAGAGCTCCAGGCGCCCCTGGAACTTGTCATAAATATCCTTTGCCAGGCGGCTCTCCAGGTTTTCTCCTCCCACGATAAGCTTTTTGATGCCCTCCCAGGGCTTGACCAGCACACTGTCACGCAAGATCTTGAGGTGGGAAGGGGTGAGCTTAATTACGTCGGTGTGGTTGTCAGCAAACACCTGTTCGATGAGCCCGCCCTTGTCGTGCTGGGGATAGGCAATGATCTGGCTACCTGTCACCAGGGGCAGAAAGATTGAGGTCAGCGTCAGATCAAAGGAAATGGAAGTGTAGAGCGGGAAGCTGGCCGGGCCGGAAAGGTAGCAGCCGGCCGCCCAGCGAATGTAGTTGACCAGCGAGGCATGTTCGATCATCACTCCCTTGGGCTTGCCGGTAGAGCCCGAGGTGTAGATCACGTAGGCCAGGCTGCTGCTGGCCGGGGGAGTAAGGGCGGTGGCCTGCATGAGTTCCATGTAGAGGGCAGCCTCTCCCAAATCCAACACCCGTACCTGGGAGCAGAGTGAGTGGGGGCAGTGCTTCTGGCGTGTGAGCAGCAGTTGCGGACGGGCATCTTCCAGGATGGCGTCGATCCTTTCGGCCGGGTAAGCCGGGTCGATAGGAATGAAAGCGGCGCCAGCCTTGAGGATACCCAGCAGGGAGGGCACCAGATAAGCTTCCCGCTCGAGCATCAAGCCCACCAGGTGTCCGGCCTGCACGCCCTCGATCTGCTGGAGGTAAGCGGCAATGCTGTCGGACCTATCTTTGAGGTCCTGGTAGGTGAGCACTTCTTCTCCGCAGCGTACTGCCGGCAGCAGGGGGGTTTTGGCTGCTTGCTCTTCGAAGAGGCTGATGATGGTTTGTCCGGCCGGGTAGGCTACTGTCGTCTGGTTGCAGCCGTACAACAACTCCTCCCGCTCCCCGTCCGTCAACAAGTTGATACCTGCTAACTCCATATCCGGGTGATGAATCAAGCGGTGCAGTAAGTTAAGATAGTGTCCG
>JAUJON010000282.1 GCA_030447595.1 Thermosynechococcaceae cyanobacterium YX3bin19 | reverse complement strand
CTCAGCCCCGATGCCCCCAGTCTTCATACATTCCTCCACTACGATGACGCGGTGGGTTTTGCGAATTGAATCGCCGATGGTCTGAAAGTCTAAAGGCTTTAGAGAGATTAAGTCGATGACTTCCGGGTCATAGCCTTCTTCAGTTAACGGTTTGACTGCCTGCATCACATGGTGACGCATCCGGGAATAGGTCAGAATGGTGACATCCTCGCCCTGGCGCACGACTTCAGCCCGATCTAAGGGAAGCAAGTACTCTTCCTCGGGTAAGTCGGCTTTCAGATTGTAAAGCAGGACATGCTCAAAAAATAGAACTGGGTTAGAATCCCGAATTGCTGACTTCAACAACCCTTTAGCGTTGTAAGGGGTAGAACAGGTGACAATTTTCAAGCCGGGAACCGCTTGAAAGTAAGCTTCCAGTCTTTGGGAGTGCTCAGCACCCAGCTGCCGCCCTACCCCACCCGGACCCCGAATGACTAGGGGAGTACGAAAGTTCCCCCCAGAGGTGTAGCGGAGCATCCCGGCATTGTTGGAAATCTGGTTAAAAGCCAGCAGCAGAAAGCCCATATTCATGCCTTCAATGATGGGCCGCAGTCCAGTCATCGCAGCGCCCACCGCCATGCCTGTAAAGCTATTCTCAGCAATTGGGGTATCCAGAACTCGCAGTTCGCCATATTTTTCGTACAGCCCCCTAGTCACTTTATAAGAACCGCCGTAGTGCCCCACATCTTCGCCCAGAACCATAACCGAAGCATCGCGGGCCATTTCTTCATCAATTGCCGCTCTCAGGGCATTGAATAACAGAACTTCTGCCATAATAATTTGCGTTCAATATCTATTGCATACGTTAGCAGAATCCTGCCGTTCCTATTCCTTGCAGCTGAGGAGAGCAGCTGACAACAACCAACCTTGACAGCTTAGGAGCAGCTATTTAGTACAAAACCTGCGTTCACGACTGGACTGGGGATCCTCCTGCCAAGAATAGGCAAAGTGGCTCACCGACTTAATTTGGGGAGCAGCCTGGCGAATCGCATACATTTGGGCTTCCAGAGAAGGACGCTGACCATTGATAGAACGCCCCCAAACCCCGGCAATGACTGGGCTCACCTGCGTTCCGGGTGGAGCAGCCCGCAGGACTGTCTTGACTTGGTCAACAATACAGCGAGTATTGCCACACAACCCGTAGGCCATCGGGTGCCACTCTAGCGAACCAGGAAAGCGTTGCCAAGGCTGCATCCGGGAATCAAATCCCTGACCAACCCGACGGTTTCCATCCGGGAAAAACACTGCTCCCGCCGGAATCCTTTGCTGCTGGACGGGCATCACTGCAGCCGCCAAAAAATCCAATACCCCTTGAAAAGCATGGGCGGCGCTGAGTAGCCAAAGCTCCCGCTGCAGGCGAGGTTGGCGAATTGCCATCGGCAGTGGAGTTTGACCGGACAGATTGGGAGAAGATCGCCCCTGCCATAAGGGTTCTCCCTCGTTCGGGTAAAGCCGATCTAAGCTAGCAATATCGTTGGCTGTAATTCGCCCTCGCTCTAAAAAGCGCTGGATCAAATAAAACCCTTTATAGTTGAGTGCTCGTCTGGATAAAGCCTGCCGGGAAGCGCTGGAGTGAATCCATAGGTCTTCCACCCCAGTGGCAACAGACTCAGTTCCAGTCTGGCGAGGATAGCGAATGTAGTCAAACAGCACACCATCCGGTTTACGCTGCAGAACTGCCTGAACCAGACGATTATAATCTTGCTTGGCTTGGAGGTTGTAGGGGTCAATAAAAATCTTATCGACTTCACCTAGGGATAGTTCCAGTCCTCCGTTACTCTGGGCAATATAGAGACTGGTTGACCCCTGACCGTTACGGGCCAGCACCTGCTGCCGGTCCGGGCGCTGACCGTAAGAGTAGCCAAAATTCATGGTGAACATCCAGGCGTAAACTCCTAGGCCCCGTTCATGCCCTTTTTGAATTGCTTGGGCTAACAAGTCAGCCTGGGTCGTTCCTGTGTTGCGAATGACTGAAGGCCAGGCCGTCGGGTTACTTGCAGGGGGAAGCAGTACCTGCCCATCATAAAACACCTCCACGTAAACTCGGTTATAGCCCCGATTAACAATCCGATCCATCACTGCATCCAGGGACCCAGGCTTCAGATCGCAGGGATACAGGCGCAGCCAGATGGCTTGGGTTTGCGGCCAATTCTGGTCTCGACACTGGCGCAGGCGCTGCGCATCTGCCTTCACCGCATCCTGATAGCGGATTTTAGCCGACTGGTCATCCGTCAGGGCAGCCCGTCGCAAAGACTCTTTTTGGGCGATCGCTGCTTCTGGTATGCAAAAGGCAGTAGTCTGAGCCTGAACAGGTTTAGCTTCCAGCCACTGACCCAGGACAACACCCGGTTGAACCGTCAAGCTACCAGCCAAGGTGAGTGCGATCGCACCAGTACGACCTCGACGTTTCTTGGGCTGCTTACGTCCAAACAGCGATAGCGCAAGCTGGGGTTCCCTCTGGGGTGTGTC
>JAUJON010000281.1 GCA_030447595.1 Thermosynechococcaceae cyanobacterium YX3bin19 | reverse complement strand
CTCAAAGGACTTAATATCCGATTATGGCATCATGCAGCAATTCGAGAGTAGCAAAAAGCGAGCGCGCTTTAGACTTCTCTAAAGCGCGCTCGCTTTTTATTGTCTCAATGATTACGACTTAGCGGCTTTGAGTTTAGCGGCTTCTTTCAGCGCCCGTTCTCGATCAACATTTGGCCAAGTCGAAAGTTGATAGGTGGCTTCCCGTACAATGTGACTTTTGCCATAAGCAACTGCACGCGTGAAACAAGACAAGGCTTCGCGAGAACGTTTCAACTCCTTTAGCCCCATTGCCTGGAAGTACGCGATCATACCATTAGTCGGTACAATCTTCGCGGCAACCGTGTAATCAAGAACAGCTTTTTCTGTATTTCCTGTACGTGCATGGAGATCGGCATCTATACCTCGCGCAAACAGAATACTGGCTTCTAAGGTTTTTGCGGTGCCTGTTCCCGGCACATAGGACTGATAATCAGGTATATGGTCAATGTACCGCAAAATCATGCGATCGGAGTAGAACTGCCTTGCCCTTTCCAGATCACCCAAGCGCAAGTAGCACAGCGCGGTGTCCAAGTTCACCTCATCGTGGCGCGTGTTCTGCGCAGCATTAGTCAAAAAGGGGAGCGCTTCGCGGTAACGCCCCTGCTCCATGTAGATATGGCCCAGCAGTTGCCAAGCCACCAGATTTAAAGTCTTCCCTTTTATTTTCGGGGTGATCGCCAAGGCACGACGGCAGGCTGTTTCAGCCGCTGCATACTGTTTTCTCTTTAACAGCGCACGCGCTTCATCCTCTGCTGCCTTGACTCGCACTGCCTGCGCATGCAATTTATCGGTGACGGCCTTGGGTAGTCGGTTGGCCGTGATCGAGCGGGGCATTTTATCCTGTGCTGTTTTTTGCTGATCCTTCCCGATGACTAACGCACTGGTTAGTATCGCTACTGGCACCAGCACAGCAACCAGCGCCAACTTGCGTATGAGTCCTTTTTTCATAACCTACTGCCACATAAAGTTGATTGGCTGTGTTTTTGTAAGACTGCAGCGCATGAAAAATCGAGTTTATCTCAGTGCCCAGCAGCGCCAGCATCTTGAACAACTGATCCGCAAAGGCCAAGGCCGCGCCCGCGAACACACCCGCGCCCGTATTCTGCTGTTAGCCGATCGCGGTCAAGGCCAGTGCCGCACGCAAAAGGAAGTGGCCCAGGCGTGCTTGACCACAGCCTTCACGGTCGCAGCCATTAGCCGCCGTTTCCGAGAAGAAGGTCTCGAAGTCGCTCTCAAAGACAAGCCACGCCCCGGCGCTAAGCCCAAGATAACCGGAGACGTCGAAGCCCATCTGACTCTTCTGGCGTGTTCTACACCGCCCCAAGACCGCGCCACCTGGACGCTGCAACTTTTAGCCGATAAGTTGGTGGAGTTGCAACTGGTGGACAGCATCAGTCATACGGCAGTAGGACAGAGACTGAAAAAAACGCCCTCAAGCCGTGGCAGGTTAAGTCGTGGTGCCTAGCCAAACCCACGGCTGGATTTGTCGCCAAGATGGAAGATGTTCTGGAAGTGTATTCTCGTCCTTATGATGCGGCACGACCGGTGGTGTGTGTGGATGAAGCCAGTAAAGAACTGCATGGCACACCCTACGGCACTTTAGCGGTGCTCCCAGGGCAACCGCTGCGTCAAGACTATCAGTATGAGCGACAAGGTGTCGCCAACATCTTCATGGCCGTGGAACCCCTGGCCGGACGCAGACAAGCGAAGGTGACACAGCGACGAACCGCCTGCGACTTTGCGGAGTTTGCTCGCTTTCTGGCCGAGGACCTTTATCCAGAGGCTCACAAGATTGTGTTAGTGACGGACAATCTCAACACGCACAAGATCGCCTCCTTCTATGAGCGCTTTGAACCGACTGTGGCACGACGTTTAGTGGAGCGGTTCGAGTGGCACTACACTCCTGAACATGGTTCCTGGCTGAACATGGCCGAAATTGAACTGTCGGTGTTGCACAAGCAGTGCCTCAACAGGCGCCTGACTCACGACCTGCTGGTGCAATCCATTGAGACATGGAACCAAAAGCGCAACTCCGCAAGCTGTAAAATCAACTGGCACTTCACTACGCAAGACGCCAGAATTAAGCTCAAGAGACTTTATCCAGAAATAAGCTATTCAACTTTATGAGGCAGTAGTCGCAAAAAACAAGGGCCGCTCGATTGAGCAGCCCTTGCCTAACACGCGGTTCATCCCGCCACCGTGTTCCATTGATAAGGCCAGTCGAGACAGGACTGGCTGAAGTGCTGCTTTTCGCCATAGAAGTACTTTACCTCAGTACTTTACTTTACCTCGCCGACGAACCGTTGCGGCCAGCGCGTGTGAAAACCGGAACGTCGCTTTTCGCCCGTCCGTTATCGCGCGCATCGTTCACCACAGTGGAAGCCGTGGAAACAGCCAAACCACGCAGTCGGTCGATCAGCGCCGAGGCTTCGCTCTTCGACAGTTCGGCAACCGGCTTGTTGACTAATTTT
>JAUJON010000280.1 GCA_030447595.1 Thermosynechococcaceae cyanobacterium YX3bin19 | reverse complement strand
CCTCATGAGCAGAGATTACCCATGGCAGGGAAAGTGATTGAGCAGATTGCGGCAGTCTTTGCCTTACGCTCAGATTTGATACTCTCTGCTTGGGAGGAGGCACATAATGATGCAGGCCCAGCAGTCGATGAGGATGTCATAGCGGGATTCGTCCGGCAGACGATGAACCTTGAGCTATCCGAGTTGATGGAGGAGCCATTAGCAGCACACCGTCAGCGACACTCTCGCACTCCTTCAGCTATTTCTGTTGCAGGCCCAGTAGACAAAGCCACGCTGCTGGAGGCATTTGATTCGGAAATTGAGGCAGTGGAGGCTGAGGCTCAGCGGCAGTCGGGCGCTCTCAGTGCAGCGCATGAGGAGGATGTCTCCGGATGGGCAGGGGCGATCACAAAGTGGATAGAGCTGAGGCAAGGCTCTGAGCCTGTGTCCTTGATGCAGTTGCAGCAGGGAGTGGGGATGCCCTTGGTAGAGGTTTGGCTGGGTTTGCTGCTTTCCCAGGGGCAACAGTATAAGTTCCTGCAGCGGGGGGAGTTCTATGATATTGAGGGTATTTGGCTGCAGATCAACTAGGCTGAGTGTGAACAGTGGACACGTTGATAGGCAATATTTCCCCAGGCAGTGAAGATATTGATGGACAAGTGATTGGAGTGCAAAGGGAGATGTGCGAGCCCAACTGAACTTCATGGCCCAAGTTTTTGGAGTGGTGGCCTGACTCCACAACTAGGCAATGGAATTTTGTGTCTCGTCCGATTTTTGCAACACAACCGCAAATGGGACCTTTGTCAGTTTGGACCTAACCAAAATGCTTGTCCTGAAGCCTTTGTGTCCTTTGCGAGCTTAGGGTCTAATCGTGCGCCTTGCTGATTGCCAACCGCAAGCCTAGCGCGATCAATACTGCTCCTGTAACTCGTTCTACCCAATGGGAAATAGACTGAAACGTTTTCCGAACCCTACGTTGCGAAATCACGATAGCAAGTAAGGGATACCAAACAAACGCAATGCCCACAATCGTTGCTCCATAAGCTGCTTGGGCAATCACTGGAGTTTCAGGGTGAATAAATTGAGTAAAGAGCGCCAGAAAGAATAAGGTAGCTTTTGGATTGAGTAAATCGCCTAAAAGCCCGATCCGAAATGCCTTCCAAGAACTGATGTCTAGGTTTTGCTGTAGACGTGCAACCTCAATGTGTTGCTGCCTCGCTTGGAAGGAGCTGATACCGATGTAAATCAGGTAGGCTGCCCCCACCCACTTGAACACGTTAAACAGCAAAATGGAGCGAGCGAGGATTGCGCCAATTCCAACCAGGCAATACGTCGCATGGACAACATGACCCACCACGATCCCGAACGCCGTGTAGATGCCTGCACGTCGGGAGTAGACCAAGCTATTGCGGATCGTCAGCACAAAATCTGGACCGGGGCTCAGGACTGCAAGTAGCCCGACAGAAAAAACGACAAACCAAGTTGTGAAAAATGACATGATGCAGTAACCTCAAGTTTCTTCCGTTCCAGTTCCTTATTCAAGAACCTCAACATGATTAAGTCTTACCGCATGTCTAGTGGTTTAACGCCGACCAGCAGCGCTAGCTCTAACCATTTCCAATAGCAGTCCACATCGGTAAAGCCAATGTCTTTCAGCCAAGTAAGTTGAGTTTCTACGTCGAGCAGTTTATTGGAGGGGTCTTCTGGCTCTTGCTCAATTCCTAGTGCTCGTCGAAAGCGCTGATGCAAGGCTGGAGTCGATGAAGCGACATGTTCCAAATTGCAGAAAACCCCTCCCAGTTCCAGCAGATTGAAAATTTCGGTGTAAAGCGTTCGCTTGCGCTCATCGACCAGATGGTGAATAGCAAAGCTAGACACTACGGCATCCAAGGGTTTCAAATCAGGCAAAGGTTCATCCAAGTTATGCTCAATCACCGTGACTGTGGTATCTCCCGCATACCGAGTTCTGGCTTTCTCCAACATCGTGGGTGAAAAGTCGAGCGCAATACTTTGGACATGAGGGCGATCAAGCTTGAGCAGTGCCAGCAAACGTCCGTCTCCCGTCCCTAAATCGAGAACACGCTTCACTGTTGTGGGAACAGTTTCTACGAGCACCGCTTCTCCCTCGGTTCGATGGGGAATTTGCTCCGCTTTTATCAGATAGCTCAAGGCGTGTTCCGCTGAAGTCCAAAGATTGACTGAGTTCATGGTGGGTGATTTGACTATTGGCTACCGAAGGGAGTCTGGGACAACGCCTTGTGCTAGTGTTGATTGGCTCTAAGTCGGTTCATTGGTCGTCGTGACTGTGGGGCTGCATACAGTTGTGCACCCAGTCTTCAAGACTATCAAAGAACTGCGTGTGCGGCCACTATGGTTTGAAACAAGGATAGCAATCCAATGATTAATAAGACACCAAAGAGCAATTTTGCAAAAAGTTCACGCTTGATACGCCGGTTCACGATGCCACCAACCCAAATAGATAAACCGGCTTTGTTGCAAAAACAGACTTCATGGTAGGGTAGGAGGCTTGTGTCTGTGG
>JAUJON010000279.1 GCA_030447595.1 Thermosynechococcaceae cyanobacterium YX3bin19 | reverse complement strand
AACACTCAGTGCCAATGATACATGTTTTGTAGTTATGCCATTCGCGCCACCGTTGGGCCACCACTATAATCTGATCTATGAACCCGCTATAAGGAAAGCTGGTCTAAGACCTGTCCGAGCGGATGATGAAATTTTTGCGACTGGCAAAATCATGGATCAAATTTGGGCGGGGATAAACTCTGCCAAAGTACTGGTCGCTGAGTTGACATCAAGAAACGCAAACGTATTCTATGAGTTAGGCATTGCACACGCCCTCCACAAGCCAGTGGTATTGATTTTGTCAACCGGCTTTAAGAAATGACCCACTAAACAGCGTGAAGAATTGACCCACCCCGACGCGGTAAGTCGGATTAACGGCTTTTGAAAACCACGGCTAACTTGTCCAGCATGGTTTCTACAGAGGCGGCTGCACACTGGCGGGCTAAGGGGTCACCACGCCGTGCGGCTTCAGAGATCACGCCCTGCAGAGTCTCCAGTTGTTGATGCAAGCGATCGAGGGCCACACGGTCAACCACAACAGTGGTGGCCGCTAAGCGCCGGCGATAGCTGGCTTGTTTGGCCGCGTCCGTAGCATACTGACGAGGTCGCGCCATCAGGATCACCTCCAATTTTCTTTCCTGAGCAGCATCTCTTTTTCATAAAGTAACGTTACTTTATGCTTGAGATGGGTTTTTATTGGCCTCATCGAGATCGGCCACTGGTCCAGCCATGGGATCAGCCAGGAGGGCAGAAGACCTCCGTGGTGGCAACATCACAGAACGGCTTTGAACAGAACTGCTCTGGCGCTTCTCCTTGAGTCGGTAGCTCTCACCACGGATGTTGAGCACCGTGCAGCGATGCAGCAGACGATCTAAAGCGGCACTGGCCATCACCGCATCACTGGCGAAGACTTCTCCCCAGTCACTGAAGGCTTTGTTACTGGTGAGAATGAGGGCTTGTTCCTTCTCATAGCGTTGGCAGATCACCTGGAAGAGCAGACTCGCCTGAGTGGCATCCAAACGCAGATAACCCACTTCATCAATGATGAGCAACTTGGGGCGCGTCATATTCTTGAGTTCCCGGTGCAAGCGGTTCTCGATCATCGCCTTGGTCAGCCGCCGCGCCATTTCCAGCACGTTGGTGAAGTAAACTCGGTGTCCCAGTTCGGCTGTCACCACGCCCAGAGCAATCGCCAAGTGTGTCTTGCCCACTCCCGGTGGGCCCAGAAGCACGATGTTGCGCCCTTCTGCCAAGAAGCAGCCCGTGGTCAGTTCCTCAACCAAACGACGATCAATGCCCGGTTGAGCGGCATAATCAAACTCCGTGAGACGCTTGAGATAAGGGAAGTGAGCAAAGCGCAGGTTAGAGGCAATGCTACGACGTTGCCGCTCCTGTAACTCACCTTCGAGCAGATAACCCAAAAAGTGGCTGTAACTCCAGTTGTGGGCTGCGGCCTGTTGGCTAACTTGATCGAGATGCTCCTGAGCCACGCTCAAGCCCAACTGCTCCAGAGCCGTGGCGGCTTTCTCTGCATAAGGAATGCTCATGGCGCAGCCTCTTCCAGCCGCTCGATCTGGCCTTGCTCGGCCACGCCTTCAGCCAGAGGTTGTTCCACAAGGCGTTGGTAGCGGCTCAATTCCGTAGTGGCCACCGTGTCCTGGAAGGTCATCTGCCAATGAGGCACAGACTGAGCCGAGGCTCTGTTGCGTTGAAGGGAAAGCTGCCACAGTTCCTGCACATGCTCCGGTTGCACCATACAGGAATCTGGAGCCGGAGCTACCGGGTGCTGGGCAAGGATAAGATCACCACTGCGGATCACGATACGCTGTTCCTGCTGAACTACGGTCACGGCATGACCGGCGTGAAGTGGTGGCACCGAGTAACGGCTGCGCGCAAAACGCACAAATCCTTCCCAATCTACTGTGCGCACTGCTGGCAGACTCAGTTGATAAGCGGCGATGGAATCCAGCGGAGTCAGACCTTCCTCTTCAAATAAACGCACAGGCCGTTGTCCGGTGGTGGCATGCACCCGCACGTTGGCCGTGTGATCAAGCCAACGGCGGCTCTGACGATTCACGTCTTCTAGATCGCTGAAGCTGCGCCCGTTGAGGAAGTTGTCTTTGAGGTAGGAAACCATGCGCTCGACCTTACCTTTGGTGCGCGGGCGGCGCACCGCGTGAGTCTGAGGCCGCACACCGTAATGCTGGACAAAATCCAGGAAAAGCGGATGCCACTGATTCGCGTCCAGCTTAATCTGCTTCATATTGTCGTAGAGGATGGTGTTGGGCCACCCGCCAAAGAACTCAAAGGCGTGCAAGTGGCAGCGCAAGAGCGACTCGATCTTCATGGAGGTGGTGAACTCCACATAGAGCATGCGCGAGAAGCCCAAGACCATGGTGAAGGCGTAAAGCGAGAAAGTCTCGCCGGCCTGATTGGGGAAGCGGCCACAGTAGGCCCAGTCGGCTTGGGCCTGATGTCCCGGCGGTGTTTCGAAGCGCACGGTGAGCTTGGCCCGTGCCTTCTTGTCAGGCCGCAGCAAGCGC
>JAUJON010000278.1 GCA_030447595.1 Thermosynechococcaceae cyanobacterium YX3bin19 | reverse complement strand
CGGGCAGGAGAATTGTAGTATTGACCGGATTTTTCCACCGATATTATCTTCTAAAGGAATTGAAGAAAGGCAATAATATCCAAATTAAGGAATATTATGAATATTAGAAACTGTAGCTAACACCGCACAAAGCCGACAACTGGGCTGCCCAAGCGCAGAGCCAAAGCATGAGGCCACGGCGCTGGGTAGGCTTGCTCCGTTAGTGAGCATTGAAAAAAGATAAATGAGAATAATCATTGGCCATATCTTACTGATAAGTATAAGCCTGGAGGTGGATCTAAAGTTGTACAAGTAAAATGAAAAAACTGCTTATTCTACTTTTATTCCAAGTTCCGGGTGTCGCATTTTCACAGGAGTTTTTGAACCTGGGGTTCGAGTATAAAACGGAGGGTGCGGCAACTCCCCAAAAATGGAGAATTGTAAATGATGGATACGAAATAGCTGTTGATTCAGTGCAAAAGTACCAAGGATCTAAAAGTTTGAAAATTAAAAGCATTGGTGCTTCAAAAGATAAAGTCGGTGCTTGTGCTACTAGTTTTCCGGTTGATCTTGCAAGAGGTAAATATTAGACTTATTTTCTTGTTTGGTTTTGATTTTAAGCGGCATTCAGGGAGAATCCTCGTTTGAAGTTCCAGAGGCTGGCACAGATTTCTACTGCCTCACTGATTTTAGTTCTCAAACGAATTCGGTTTTCGTGCCGTAAAATAAAGTATCTTTTCATGCCTCCAATGGCATGTTCTACGATTACTCTCACGGAGGAAATTTGTTTGTTTTCATCCTTTTGTGCTTGAGTGAGTTCCTGATTTTTGGGTTTTTTATGCCCAATCTTTACCGGTGAATTAGTGAGATACTTTCTAATCCCTGTAAATCCTAAATCTACCCATACTTGTAGTTGAGTATAATCAAAATGAACCAGCTCTTTCTTAAACAAAGTAAAGTCTACCTGAGCCCCCGGAAAGAGTTGGCCTACGAAAATAATCCTGCCTTGCTTGTCGCAGACTAAGAGCAGAATCAACGTATGCGTTTTTTTTTACCACTGTAATCAGCTTGTTGAACTTCTTGGACACAAGCCCGTTGAATGCCGATTTCTGAGCCATCCACGAAGATATCTTCCACGCCTGGGAAAGCTTTATCAAACTCGTCTTGATTTTCAAACACCCGGTTGACCAGCACCGATGCAGCCCGGAGAGCCGCTTTCAAATGAGGTTTGATATAGTCTAAATATACGTAAGCTGAAGTGTTAGAAAATCCAAAACTTAAGCCTAACACTTCTAAGGTCGGATAAGATTTGTAGTAGAATAAACTAAAGAAAAGGGCCTCTCTGGAAGAAGTCAGCAAAGCAGATTTCTTAGAAATCTCGTTAGTACTTTTAGGCACGTAGTAACGTGTAAACACTTCGTGCAGGCGGTCGAAATCATGCTGATTCATACCCGTACTAGCCAGATACTGACGGTCATTCTGCACATTATCAAAAATAGTAGCCATCGCAAAAAAGAGTAGTTTACGCAAGGGTACGCTAAAAAATCAGCATCACCCGGTGAAAATTCCCAAAACTGCTTTTAAGACCATTCAATCGAAGAAATAAGTCTATTTGAAATTTGCTGGAAAAATAAGAACAGCCTCCTTGCAAAAAGGCCAGGCTGAATTATGGCTGAGGGTCGACGATGAAAAAGATGTTTTGGAATACAATAAAATAAATAAAAGGGGAGTGAGCGGGACGCAGGATTGGACAAAAGTATCAATTGAAGTTAAAGTTGACAGCAACGCAACGGAAATAAATTTTGGCGCAATGGTGAGTGGTGAAGGAACTGCCTGGTTTGACGATTTTGAATTGTTTGTAGATGGAAAAAAGTTCTTTGATCTGGAGCCGCGATTAACGGAGCCTACACTCCAAGAGCTTACTTGGTTGAAAAAGTATGTATATCCTCTGAATACAGTTGATCCTGATGCTCCTGATCACAAGGACTTAGCAGTTTTGGAAAGATTGGTAGGCAGTGCTCAAGTGGTAGCACTTGGAGAAGCTACGCACGGTTCGAGTGAAATATTTAAACTGAAGCACCGTATCATCAGATTTCTGGCAGAGAATAAGAATTTCAATGTGTTCTCAATAGAAGCTAATCTGCCGGAATCTTATAGGGTCAACCAGTACGTGGTCAACGGGAAAGGAGACCCCAGGGAATCGATCAACGGATTGTATTATTGGACGTGGAATACGCAGGAAGTTTTGAGTATGGTAGAATGGATGAGGATTTATAGTAAAACAAAACTGCTTCAGTTCACTGGATTCGACATGGTATTTTACGGTGGTGCTATCCGTAACCTTGAAGTAGATTTCAAGGATCGGCGTGAAGTACTGTCCGTTGTATCAGCATTGAAACAAGGACTGAATTATATTGCTGACTATAAAAAAGGCCCATCTGAACCGGTTGTATTAAACCAACAGGTTGAAAAAGTAAAAGGCCAATTGTCCGCAATAAAAAGATTTATCTCGGCTTCTGATTTTGCTGACTCAAAAAAAGAAT
>JAUJON010000017.1:36249-41202 GCA_030447595.1 Thermosynechococcaceae cyanobacterium YX3bin19 | reverse complement strand
GCGCAGCGTCGAGGCGAGGCCCCAGGGCAGCCCCAGCCGCTGAGGCAGCGGCTACCTCAGGCGCACGAAGCGGCCTGATCACTGTTGCCCACGGTCACGAGCCCTGTCGAGAAGGCGAAGGAGCCCAAACCCGGATGTTCGATCTAACGGTGTTCTTGTATCTTCCCAGGGCGTAACCTAATTGCTTCTCGAGATTACTCGTGGAACAGTCAGTGAAAATGAGCTGGTTCTCCATGAACAACCGCCACTTGGACCTGAAAAGACTTTGTCTGCAAGTCAGTATCCACAGCTGCCCTAAAAACCTAAACTGGACAACAAAATGGAATTGCGGTAGCCGGTTCCGGTCGACAGTCACCTTCAGGCCTAAACCTGCTTGCATCTTGGGACTGAGTCCTTGATCTAACTCCTTTTGAAACAGAGATCTAGCATTGAGTAACTGTCGCCGATGTTGTCTAGTAGCCTGCAGCTTTTTCTTCTTTTCAAACTCGATTTGGGTTGCATAAATGCGGTCAATCTTTGCTAACACGTAATTCCATGTGGCCTGCTGCGGCCCAACTCCTTGCATCACTCTTACCCCCCACTTCAAGTGACAAACTAGTACAAATGTACTACAAAGCAGATAGACTGCCAAGTCCGTACTGGAGACAAAGTTAGTGCCTACTGCTAACTAAGCTCTCTTCCACAAAGTCAGCATCACCGGCAAAGATAGCCGCAGTTGAGCTGATCTCGGTCCTGCCATACTGGCAGCTATAGGGTAATCTACAACTTGGCGCAGTCAATAGCTGTTCATGGAAGCTAATCATAGACTTGATCTAAAGCGAAAGCTTCAGTACTACGTTGAAGCGCACTTAGCCCGAGTACTGACACAGATGGATCGCGATCCTGACTCTGCCACCTTTGGCTGCTTTGACCGGAATTACTGGCACTACAAGATTCGTGATTTTCCCTCAGTCATTCTGCAACAGGGGGTGTTTACCCTGGAAGCCATCCGGTGTCAACAGGTCGCCTCGGTTGCCCCTATCAGCAGGATCGAACATTGGTGCGTGGGGGCTGTGAATGCACTCCTGCGGCAGGTTGATCGCCGGGGTGGTGTGGATGAGTACTATCCCTTTGAGCACAGTTATCCAGCGGCTGCTTTTGGGCTTTACGCGGTTTGCCGGGTTCTCTATAACTGGCAGCATTCAGCTCCCGAATTGCTTGCCAGCATAGACTCACAGGCATTGAACCGCCTCGTAAAACACGTAGCAGAGCGCAGGGAGGAGCAGGCAAGTAACCAACAGGCGGCAGGGTTAGCGGGACTGGCCTTAGCAACGAAGCTAGAGTTGGTCTCCCTAACAGCAGCGAAAGTGGAGCAAGCCGCAACCCGCTTGTTCAATGCTCAGCATCCTGAGGGTTGGTTCAATGAATATGGTGGACCAGATTTTGGCTACTTGAGCGTCACCTTAGATGGGCTGAGCGATTACTTTGATGCAACCCACGATGAGCGAGCGCTGGCAGCCGTTGATCGCGCCCTCCATTTCTTGGTGCAGCTAGTGGGGGCGGATGGCCGTTTGCCTTCTACCTTGAACAGCCGCAACACTGATTACGTTGTGCCCTACGGTCTAGTCCGGGCAGCAGCCCGCAATCCCTCGGCGGCTTGGTTGGTTGAGACTCTGTTTCAGGACATTGACCAACTCAATCACCCAATCTGGGCTACCGACGACCGCTACCACTGCCACTACATCTTTGCTAGCGTAGTCCGCAGCCTACCCCACCTGGAAGCGATGAAACCACCGCAGGTGCCTGTCTGCAAACTGACAACTTGGCTGGCAGGCTGTGGTTTTTGGATGTACTGGTCGCCCGATAAAACCTGGACTGCCTACGCGGCGGCCCGCAAAGGTGGCTTGGTGAGAGTTCACCGTCGGGGTCTGCCGCCCATGAGCGAGTACGGCTGGCGCATTTATCGAGACGGGAGAGTGTGGACGAGCAACTGGTGGTCTACTCACTGGGTGATCACTCAACCGCAGACGCTTGTGATTCGTGGGCCTTGCCAAAGCACTCAATTCCACACTCCCACCCCTGCCAAACACATCGCTCTGAGGCTTCTAGCCTGGGTGTTGCGAGACAAGCTGATCCCGCTGTTGAAGCGAGTGATGATTTTTCGTCCTGGAAGTGCAGATGGCCCCGTGTTGGAGCGTACTGTGCAGATTAGCGATCGCGGAGTTGTGATCCAGGATCGGATTGGGGCTTGCCCAGGGGCGATCGCTAGACCCAGTCCCAGGCAAAACCTCCGCCATGTCGCCAGTGCAGACAGTTTTAGCCCGGAAGAGTGGCTGCCCTCCCTCCTGAACAATAGTCAACGATGGTCTCCAACCGACCAGGGGCGATCGTTAGAGCAAGAGCAGGTCATTGAAACGATCTGGCAGGCAGACCCTTGAGCCGAGTCCTGTCGCTCACAGTCAGTCTGATTGTGCTGCTGGTGATCTACTGGCAGATTGATTTTTCCGGGCTGCTGGCAGTACTGCAAAACTGCAGCATCGTTTGGCTGGTGATCAGCCTAGGAATGGTGGTACCGTTGACGCTACTGACCGCTTGGCGGTTACAGCAGCTAGCGCCTGAGAGTGCCTTCCTCGGGTTTGCTGAAGCAAATCGCCTGATTCTAGCCGCTTGTGTCTTGAATATGGTGCTGCCCTCTAAGATGGGGGATATTGCCAAAGCGTATTTCCTCAAGGAACGGGGACATTTAGATGGCTCACTGTCCTTGTCTCTAGTCGTCTTTGAAAAAGCCTGCGATTTGCTCTCCTTGCTGCTGTGGTGGTTTGGTCTGCTACTTTATCCCCAGAAAGATGGGCTATTCTGGCTCATGACCAGTAGTGTGGTGCTGGGACTGGGGCTGGGCTGCTGCTGCTCAGTTCCCCCAGGTGCGCTCAAGTGCTCTTTGCCGTGGGCCAGCAAGTCGCTCCCCAGAAGCTCAGGTCCAAGCTGGAAAAACTACAGCTTGCTTGGGGTCAAATGCATGCTATTTCTGGAGTAGTCCGGGCAGCCAGCCAGTTACGGGTCTTTCTCTAGGGATTTGGTTTTTACACCTGCTACAAATCTGGTTTTTATTTTTGCCCTCAAAGCCTGGGCACCTTTGCTGGCGAACCTAGCCTTGGCACCGCTGGCCCTGCTAGCTGGGTTGCTGCCCCTAACCTTGCCGGGTGGGCACCCGTGATGCAGCGCTGATTGCCTTTTATCATCCCTACTTCAATGCCTCGACTGCCGCTGCCCTAGGACTGCTCTGTACCTCGCGCTACTTGCTGCCGGCGATCGCGGGGCTACCGTTTCTGGGGCAGTATCTGCCGGTTCTATCTGCTCGGAACGCAGCACGGACGCGGCGTCTGCGCCAGCGGCGATAACGCTCTACTGTGGTGTCTATCTGCTTGATTGTATCCTTGACTGGAACAGCGGCAATCAAACCAGAATAATGATCCATTGCCTCCGCGCAGCGATCGATTAGTTCCGTAGTTGCTAAACACCTAGCACCATCATGAATTAGCACTTGCTCAGCACCCGTAGGTAGGGCTTGTAGCCCGTTGTAAACTGACTCTTGACGGGTCCTACCGCCAGGAATAAACTCTACCGGCTTCGTCAGAGATAGATCATTGACTAGTGCTTGCCAGTCTGGCCAGTCTTCCGGTTGGCTCATGATCCCAATCCAATGAATCGACTGCGCTGCCTCCGTAGCAGCTAGGGTCCAGGCCAGTAATGGTTTACCCAGCAGAAGCCGCAGGAGTTTGTTGCGCTCTCCCCCCATACGCTTGCCGATCCCGGCAGCCGGAATCAGTAAATGCATCGCTTGCTCCTTGACACAGTTTTTTAGACCTCAATATATTACTGGAGCGATCTCCAAAACTTGCACCGATTAAAGGTAGATGTTCCATTACAATAGGGGGCGTCGGTAAACGTGCAACTGCCTACAAACTGTCCTACAACTGCTTTTGGAGTAGCTCAAGTCTATGATGCGAGTGCTAGCCCTTGTTCCTGGTGGGATTGGTGACCAAATTCTTTTTTTTCCTACCCTGGATGACCTGAAGCAGCATTATTCACAGGTAGAGGTAGATGTTCTGGTAGAACCTCGTGCTAAAAGCGCCTATCGAGTTTGCCAGTCAGTGAACCAAGCCTTAACCTTTGACTTTAAAGACCGCAACAGCCTAGCGGATTGGAGCAACCTCTTGGGTAACATTCGGGAGCGTCAGTATGACGCGGTCCTCTCCCTCGGGCAGGGCTGGCCCTTGGGTCTATTGCTCTGGCTGACTGGAATTCCTACTCGGATTGGTTACGGTGGCAGCGGTGGGCAGCTCTTCCTCACCCATCCGGTTCCTTTAAAGACTGAGCAATACGCTGCTCACATGTACCACGACCTACTGCAGGGATTGGGTATTACAACACCCTGTCCGGAATTGAAGATTAGTGTTCCTAAAAAGGATATTCAGTGGGCAGAGGGGGAACAAAAACGGCTGGGCCTGCTAGATGGAGCTAGCAATTATATTCTGATTCACGGTGGCTCTAGCCAGCGAGCTGGGGTAAAGGACAGTCAAACTATTTATCCGGCAGAACACTGGAAGCAAATTATTCAAACCCTGCAACAGCGCCAGAGCGACTTAGCGATTATTGCCCTCCAGGGGCCAGAGGACGGATGGGTTGCAGAACTAGTACAAACCTACCCTGCCCTCAAAGTCGCAGCGCCGGAAGATGCTGGCAAGTTAGCAGCCATGATTGCCGGGGCCAACCTGATGCTTTGTACTGACAGCGCTGCGATGCACCTTGCTGTAGCCGTGCAAACCTACGCGATCGCCTTGTTTGGGCCCACTGCCCCAGAAAAGCTGCTGCCAAAAGATCCCCGCTTTGTCGGTATCAAGGCTCCAAGCGGACAAATCTCCGATATCCCTCCGACTCAGATTCTGGAGCAAATTTTGAGTGGCTAAGCCAGCC
>JAUJON010000017.1:0-36149 GCA_030447595.1 Thermosynechococcaceae cyanobacterium YX3bin19 | reverse complement strand
TCCGATATCCCTCCGACTCAGATTCTGGAGCAAATTTTGAGTGGCTAAGCCAGCCATTTTTCTCGACCGCGAGCGGTCTAGCGTCGAATTAGGCAGGACCGGCAAGAGGCTATTGTTCCATCAGCCAGGTGGAAGCACTACCTCAACGATCCTCCCTGCTGGCAGCAGCGGGAGCCTATCTAGAGCCTCTTGACTACGCGTTAAAGTTGCCCCACTGACTTTCGGACGAGGTCCAATTTTTAAGCTCATGTAGGAGTAACGAGGAAAGAAGCAATTTTCCAGGGAGTAATCTCGTTAGTTTCTTGATCTGGGATCGCAATTGGACGTTCCAGCAAGTCAACGGGTTGCTCGATCGCTAAACCAAGATCGCTTTGGAGGTCCAGCTCGGCAGTTTCTCCACAACACTCGTAGCAGCGGAGAATCCACTTTTGCGGCTCGGCTTCCGCTTGCTTGAATGCCATGAGGATTAAATTACTAGCCTGTAAGTTGATAAATTGGCCTACTGGGGGGATGCCCTCTGCTGCGGCAGCGCTATCGAGGAGGACGGCCTGTAGGGGTTGGTTCAGTTCATGGCCTCGTTGGGTCGTTTGAGTCTGCCAGTTACCGCCATGAGGATAGAGGGCATAGGTGAACTGGTGCCAACCGAGATCGGCGCTGGGGTCCGGCCAGTTGGGACTGCGCAGGAGAGTCAGGCGAAGCTGATCCGGCTGGGTATCGTAGCCGTACTTGCAGTCGTTGAGCAGGCTTACCCCGTAACCCTCAGCAGCGCTGCTGAGATCGGCCCACTGCAGGGCAGGCACTTCCCATTTAGCTTGTTCATGGGGCTGCAGTTGCGAATTGGGTAACGTCGGGCGCTGGATCGCTCCGCAGGGAATTTCATAGGTGGCGTAGTTGGCCTGCACTGTGAGTGGGAAAGCGGCTTTCACGAGCACCTGGCGTTCCTGCCAGTCTACAGTTGTGGCGATTTTCAAGCTATCAGAGCCAGCTTCTAAGATGTAGTCCTGGCAGAATTGCGATGAACCAAACTGCCGCACCACTCGTAGACGGTATTCCTGTGACCCGTAGGAGCACCATTGAATCGATTGCAGTTGGGCAGCCGGCAGGGGATGCTGGGCGTAGTTGGGGTCAATGTTCCAAGCATCCCAGTATTGACCACTGTCCTGAAAGAACTGGAGCTGGTTGCCGGGACCACTGAGGACTTGCCGCTGGTTAATCTTGTCAAAAACGCTGGCTAAATTTCCAGTGCCCGGATCAACTTCAACGCGCAGATGTTCGTTTTCCAGAATAAAGTGGTCTGGAGTTTGCCTAGCGGGTGTAGCTGAAGTGGGAGTCAGCCAGAAAACCCGATACCCAATGGCAGGCACCTGAGGCGCTAAAAATAGCAGTTCCGATAAGTCTGGCTGTATTTGGGATGGAACCAGGTTGCCGTCTAGATCATGAACTTGCCAGTTCTGACCCAGGTCTACTAGCGGTAGGCGAATAACTTCTGAGCGTGACCAGTTGAGGGAATTAAACACCGCAATCGCTTGACTATCCGAGTGCGGTGGCGGGGGTAGGGCAATCTGGGCAGCGATCGCGCGTTTGGCCTCCTTGAGAATGCGGGTTGCCATTTGCTCTGCTGTAACCCAGTCTCGGTCGGCATCGGCAAAGACTTCGGGTATGGCAGAACCAGGGAGAATGTCGTGAAACTGATTAAATAAAACCAGCTTCCAGGCCGCTTCTAGCTCCGCTTTGGGGTAGGTAGCGCCGGTGAGCAGCGATCGCACTGAGGCAAACAGCTCTGCCTGGTAGAGGAGCTGCTCACAGCGACGATTCCAGCGCTTTTGGTCAGCGTGGGTGGTATAGCAGCCCCGGTGGAATTCCAGATACAGCTCGTCAGTCCAGACAGGAATCTGGGGTAACTGAGCTGCCAGGTTCTGCAAAAAGGCTTGAGCAGTGCTAAATTCCAGGCGGGGAAATAGAGGAGAGTGCTGCCAGCGCCGAGCCGTTTCCAGCATGTCGCGGGTTGGACCGCCACCGTGATCGCCAACACCTGGGAGCCAGAGAGCATCTTTTACCCCGGTTTGCGCTTCCCAGTTTTGGGCGTAGGCTGCGATTTTCACGGGCTCAATCGCTTCTCCAATCAGGCTAGACATGATGCTGAGAATTTGCGAGCCATCGGGCGATCGCCACCAGAACACCTCATGAGGGAACTGGGTGGTGTCATTCCAGCGTAGCTTTTGGGTGACAAAGTACTCTACTCCCCCCTGTTTGAGAATTTGCGGCAACTGCCAGCAAAAACCAAAGCTATCTGGCAACCAGGCAATAGAGTTCAGTGCCCCAAACTTAGCCTGCACGTAGAGCTGACCGTAAAGTACCTGCCGCACTAATGATTCACCACTGACCAGGTTAACTTCTGGCTCAATCCACAGTCCCGCAACCACTTCCCAGCGACCCGCCGCCACTTGGGTTTGGATTGCTGTGAACAAGTCAGGGCGATGCTGCTCAATCCAGGCGTATAAGGCTGGCGTCGAGTGACAAAAAATCAGCTCGGGAAAATCACGTTGGAGATCTAAGGCCGATTGAAAGGTGCGTTCTGCGACTTCCCAGGTTTCACTCACCGGCCACAGCCAGGCTAAATCAAGATGGGCATGACCCAGCAGGAGAACGCGTCGTTGTTTCAGCCAGTTTCCCGTTGGTTGTAAGCTCTGGCGCAGGGCCAAGAGCGAATATTCAAATTGCCCTGGGTTGCCCAGTACTGACCAGTCAATTAATTGCACAGCTTTAGTCAGCTCCCTCAGCTTTTCAGGCTGGAACCGTTCCAGATAGCCCTGCAAGACGGCCAACTCGTCGGCGACAAATCCTGGGTCGGGGTGGGCCTGTTGGTCCTCAGACTCAAAAATCAACCAGGAATGAACTAGGGCACCAGCGTCGTGTCCTGGAGCGACCAACTGCAGGTGGACTGTAAATACTTCTCCAGGAGTTGCCGGGCTCAGAAGAATCCGTGCCGCACAGTCAAACAGATCGCCTTCTTGCACCAACTGCTGATTGACAAAGATCTGGGCCTGCTTTGCCCACCATCTCAGTGCCAAACGAACCACTTTTCCGGCCACAGGATAGCCTTGGAGCGTTGAGGGAATCACAAGCTGCTGCTCTAGCCACAGCTCCCCAGCATCCCAAGCAATATGACCACGGGAGTTCAGCTCCGCACTCGGCCCTACAGTATCAGCCTCTGGGGGTGAGTTGCCGGACCAACACCGCCAGCGCGTCTGGACATCCACCTGAGCCAGTTGCCGTAACCGGGCAATCGACTCATTCACTAAACAAGTTTGAGGAGGGTGATTGTCAACTAATTCTATTGATTTAGTTAACTGAGGAGTCGCTTCGTCCGTCATATTTAGTAAAATCAGGGCACTTCACTAGCTTAAGCATCAGTGAGGACTTTGAATTGTACAACCAGCAATCCTGCTTTATTCATATCGGTATTCCAATCCTTACGAAATACTTATGGCTGCTCCCTCCGGTCGCTATCAAAGCAAATTATTTAACCTGCTTTCCCAGTCCATTCAACAACTAACAAAGCTACAGCCCCACCTCCGGCGGATGAAGTCAGGTGCCGTCTGGGGGACTCAAGTCCTTTTTTACTTGGCTCACCGGCTGATTCAGTCGCTCGCTTCCTGGCGTTCAGAAGCACCCAAGCTGGCAGCAGGAACAGACATTACTGACACAGCACTTCCTGCTGCTGTATCCGCTCCACAGCCAGTGGGTTCTCATCAGGTTATCGTCTCTGCTCAACCGATTCAGCAGCTTCTCTTGACCGCAGAAAAGTTGGTATCGATTAGCCAGCCGGGTTCTTCTAGCTTGGACAAGTTACCGATTCAAGGTATCGCCACCCAATTAACGACTCGTACCTTAGTGCTGGTTACGACTAGGAATGAACTTTTAGATTTGACACCCCAGCAGCAAAAGCTGCTACGCCAGCGAATCATTTGGGCGGTTGTCAGCTACGGCTTCTATACTCGCCTCGCCCGAGCGGGTCGGCTGTTGAGGTGGCCTCAAGTCTCTCAAAGGCTGCCATTCTCTGTGCCACCAAAACAGTTGATTGGTTTCAACTTACCTGCTATAGGGGACTTGTGGCACCAGTTTCCTAAACTTCCTAGCCTTTGATCAGCGATTTCTTTTCGCAGACTGTTGGCTACCTCGAACGCTCCATCAGGGTTAGTATTGGATGAGCTATCCATGCGTGCCTTGATCCGGAAGGATAATTTGTCTCGGCTAATTCTGTTGAGCGATTGATTAACACGAGGAGTCGCCATCTAAAATCATGTTGATAGCGATCAGGGCACTTCACATAACCAGCATCTCAACGGTGAGGACTTTGAATTGTACAACCAGCGATCCTGCTTTATTCATATCGGTATTCCAATCCTTACTAAAGACTTATGGCTGCTCCCTCCGGTCTTCTCAAAGGATTATTTAACCTGCTTTCCCAATCCATTCACCAACTAACAAAGCTTCCATTACCTCCAGCGGATGGTCAAAATTGCCGTCTGGGGGACTCAGGTCCTTTTCTACTCGGCTCACCGGCTGATACAGTCGCTCGCTTCCTGGCGTTCAAAAGCATAGCTGGCGGGAGACGAACATTACTGACACAGCACTTCCACTGCCAGCAACACTCCAGCCAGTAGGTTCTCATCAGGTTATCGTCTCTGCTCAACCGATTCAGCAGCTTCTCTTGACTGCAGAAAAGTTGGTGTGATTAGCCAGCCGGGTTCTTCTGGCTTGGACAAGTTACCGATTCAAGGTATCGCCACCCAATTAACGACTCGTACCTTAGTGCTGGTGACGACTAGGAATGAACTTTTAGATTTGACACCCCAGCAGCAAAAGCTGCTCCGCCAGCGAATCATTTGGGCGGTTGTCAGCTACAACTTCTATACTGCCCTTGCCCGAGCGGGTCGGTTGTTGAGGTGGCCCCAAGTCTCTCAAAGGCTGCCATTCTCTGTGCCACCAAAACAGTTGCTTGGTTTCAACTTACCTGCTCTAGGGCACTTGGGGCATCAGTTTCCAAACTTCTAGCCTTAGAACAGCGATTGCTTTTCGCAGACGGTTGGCAACCGTGACACCGCTCCAACAGCGGTAGGAATGATGAGCTATCCATGCGAGCCTTGATCCGAGCGCTATTGCCTATTTCTTTAGTCGCCGTTTCTGAAGCTTCCTTCCAGGTATCCTTTAGCCTATCGCCAATCCGGTTGCAATTGCAGGAGAACCGACTACAGAGCCCTGGCTGAGCTGGTCGGATCTGTTTGGTCTGCTGGGCAAACCCAGATAGGTGCTGAAGCCGCGATTCGCCGCGACGACCCAACCATCCCAAGTCGTTACTAGCCAGACCGTTCAACCACTCGCGTGGTTGCTGATGAAGACTGGCTCGACATTGAGACGGAAGCGATCCTCATGGGCTACGTTAAACACCCCTTAGAGCAGGTCCTAGGATGGCTTGATCGGGTGATGACTTGGCTGGAAGGAATTGGGACGGCAGTCTGGACCCGCCTCCGTCCCCACGCCCGGAAGGGTTAGGCAATGGATTCAGTGGCGCTAGCAATGGGGAACATTGTGTTGCCAGCAAAGTCTGGAGTACCGGAACCCATTTTAATCGCTGGTTGGTTGAGAGGTCCCGTAGCGACGGAACTAGAAGCAAAAACGGGTCAACATTTGGATATGATAAGAAGGCTATTTTATTTTAATGACTGAATCGGCTTCCTACTCTGGAGAGATCGCTATGATGACCCTCAAAATTGTTGTCAATGTCGTTGTTTTATGCTTTGTTGCCATCTTTGTTTTTGGGTTCCTGTCCAACGATCCATCCCGTAACCCTAAGCGTAGAGACTTCGAATAAACAACAATTGCAGACATTCTTCAGGTCGTCAGTGAAGGCGAAGGGCCTGGGCTACCCGTCTGTCATTTTCTGCTAGATATGCCACTACTCGCTGCCGCCGTTCGAACAACCACCTTGCCGTTCAGACCGCCTGTAGCCCAATTGCCTCTCCGTCAATTCAATCTAGTAATATTCCCTTAGCCTCGGGTTTGCCTGGGGCAGCATCGGCCAAGCCTTCCTCAATTCATCCGCGCTCCCCAGTAGCAGGGACTGCACAACAGGTTGCTCTAGAAGTAGCGGTGGATCACCCATCGCTACCAGTCAGACAACCAGCACCTACAGTTGTAAGTTCCTCTAGCAGAGCGGCACTGCTTGGCCCTCCCCAGTCAATTTCAGCCTTTCAGGAAGACTTTAACGAATCCACAATAGTCCCAACGGCGATTTTAGGGCGCAAAAGCCTGTTGGCTAAACGGCCCCCTCAAGTCAGCTTGCCTGTACCTGCTGCCACTGTTGTAAAACCGGCTCAGCACCGGGCTAGCAGCGGTTTCGCGCAGCTTGGGCCACGGGAAATATTTGCAGTTCGGCAGATTTTGACAGATATGGGTGGCATTTTAGTGTCCTTTCAGGTCTCACCGCCGAAGCGACTTTAGACAGCCAGTTCCCGATTTAGTCCCCTCAACTTCCAGCCCGCCGGAGCTGGCTCAACGGACGGCACCTAGCAGTAACCCTGATGATGCGATGGGGGAACCCATTGAGCTGAACGCTGACCGGCAGGAATATAACGTTGACAGTCAAACTTTTACAGCCTCAGGAAATGTGCTCCTGCGCTTTCGGGGTGCTGTTGACCAGCTGCGGGTGAACTTACGGAACCAGGTTGCTGCTGCCCAGGGGATGTCATGCTTACGCGGGGCAGACAGGTACTCAACGGTGAGCGCCTAGAGTACAGGTTTGTCCAGAGCCAAGGGACTTTCCTCACGGCTAGAGGCACGATCTACTTGCCTACAGCGACGTCGATTCTCTCTTTTCACCTACTTTACCGACCGACGTCCGTCCAGATACCGCAGCCTTCACCGAGCAGATTCGGGTAACCAGCCCCACAGGTGGCACCGACTGAGTCCATCCAGCAGTTGCGGTTTGAGGCAGAGCGCGTTGAGTTTAACGCTCGCGGATGGCAGGCGCGCAACATTCGGATTACCAATAGTGACCCATTTTCTCCCCCTGAGTTAGAGGTGAGAGCCTCGAGAGCTGAGCTGGTTCAAGCTTCGCCCCGTGAAGACAGGGTGACTACAACACGGCCTCGCCTGGTCTTGGATCAAGGTTTGTCTCTGCCATTACCGAGGTCCCAGGCGACAATTGATCGTCAAGAGCGAAACCTGACTTCTTCAACGGTTCCTCGGGTTGGCATTGATGAGAGCGATCGCGGTGGACTGTTTGTTGGCCGGAACTTCGACCTCATCACTAATGAGTAAACTTGCCTGCAAGTCACGCCCCCAGTTTCTGCTAGGCCGGGCGTTTGCAGAGAGTGATTTTAATGTTGCAGACCCAAGTCTTTTTGGTTTAAACGTCAGGTTAGGCAGTGCCTCGGTCCGCGTCGCTCACTGACGGGTTTTGCGATCTTCAACAGTCTCGAACCCAGCGAAATAGTGGATAATTTGCGGAGCTGATTAAGCCTGCGCCAGCGCGTGGGGACCCAACACGCTAACGGTGGAATCGCCTACCGCGATCGCCTGTTCAACGGTTCTTTGGGAGAGCAAACGGTTAATAGTAGTGTCGGAGCCGTTTTATCGTCACCGGCGATGGCGCTGGGCAATACTGGTCTGAACTTGAGCTATCAAGTGGGTACGCAGTTTATCACTGCCGATACAGACCTGCTGGGGCCTCCGGAGTTGACCAGTTTAGGGACGCCTGCCGCCGCCGCCTTAGGTCGCGGGTTCTCTCTTTGGCAAGGAAAGGCGCTAGCCGCAACTGCTACAGAGGGTTTAAGATATACCCCCAGACCTATCGTACCCTGTTTACCGGTGGTGACCGGCATAACTGGGGTGATGAATGCCTACACCAATGGAGATACTCAGGGAACTCTCACAGGGACGGTGGGTCTGCGGGGACAGTTAGGTCACTTTTCCCGCAGTTTCTTTGACTACACGGGCTTCAACATTAGCTACTCACAGGTGGGTTTGGGGCTTATCGCCCTTCCTGTTTGACCGGGTTAATGACTTGAAGGTACTTTCCGCAGCGATTCTTCAGCAGGTCTACGGACCAGTCCGGCTTGGCTTCCAAACTGCAGTGAATGTTGAAACGGCGAGCTGTTTAACACAGACATTCTTTTGGACTACAGCCAGCGCACCTACGGCTTCACCTTGCGCTACAGTCCCACTCGAGAAATTGCTTCTTTTGACTTTCGCATTAATGGCTTCAACTGGACGGGCAACACAGAACCTTTTGTGGAATCTGAGATTCGCTCCGTTGAAGGCGGTATTGAGCGAGTAAATGAATAAGCGTTTTAATGGTCGAGTGCTAGCTGAATCAGTACACTAGGTTTATTGTTATGTAAACAGGGCGCTGCCTTTAGCCCCTGAACCCAACTAAAGTACTCTATGACAGATACAGCCAGGGAATCTACTGCTGCGTCCGCAGTTGAGCTGATGACGCACTACAGTTTTGACCATGGAGAAGCCCCATTCAGCAATTGGTCGATCAGTGGCTCAAGGTTTATCCTGTCCAGTGGGTCCGTCTGCCCTAATTGAGGCGCTTTACCAGGGCCGCTACAAAGCGATCTCTGTAGAACAAATTCTGGCTTTATGGCAGCGGCGAGGCCAGCCGATTTATCGCTTTAACCATGAATTCGAACGGTTAGTCTGCTGCCGATTTCCACGCAAACTATCGGCGCGATCGCCTCAGTTCGACGGTGCTCCAGCTCAGCGAAGCCTGACCCATCGCCGCTCCCGGTCAGCAGCCATTTTTTGTTCCAGTCCAGCTTGCGGAAGCGCAACCCCCGTTCCCATCTGCAAGACGCTAGTGAGTACTTCCCCTAGCCGTCAAGACAGAAGTCTCACCCGCTAGCGACATTAGGAGCGTTGCTTCATCTCTACGGCACCCCCAGGCTTTAGAATCAGAACCAGAAACGCAGACCTCTACGCCTGTTGCGAGGATCCCAGAACCTCCATTACCACAGGCAGTCGCTGCAAGGTCCTCGGTACCAGAAATGATTCCTATCGAGCCCGAACATACGGGGATGGCAAAGGAGTTCATTCACCAGTTTGTGCCCATCTCAGAACCTTCTGGGCTTTTGTACGAAGCTCACCGCGATCGCCTTGTCTGGACGTGCCTGAAAGTACCGACCGACAAAGTTAAGTCTTAGCTATGTAGATTGGGCAGCAGCGGCTGTATTCGGTGTCGCTTTGGTCACTCCCATGCGAACTTCCGAACAAATGAGGCCATACTAAAGCCGCCAAACCGCTTTTAAAGTACTCGTTCGCAAACGTAGATTAGGGCTGGCAAACCACAGACGCTCCTCTGAGGACATGGTTTCATACTCAATAATCAGGGTCAGGGCCTGATCGTCACCCATGATGTAGCGACTGCAACCGGCGCTTTCGTAGCCCATTTTCTCGCAGGAGGGCACTTGCCTTCATTAGGTTTTTCTGGATCAGCAACTGGAACTAGGACTGTTGAACCGGAATGCTTGCCTTCGTCCCCATCTGGTGCCATCCCGTGACACGGGCACCCCCTAAAGCAAGGCCGGGTCAATCTCATACTGTTGACAAAGTTGGATCACCGCCGGATCATCCTGGGGAAGCGTCTCGATTTTAGATCTGACTTTCCCCCCTCTGTTTGCTTAAAAGCTAGATGATGGCTTGTGCGTTGAGAAAACCATTTGCCAGCACTCAGCTGGAAAACTCCATAATGTCCATGCTTGTTGCCCGCCAATTCTCTTTCGTATTCTAAGGCATCAGTGGTACTTCGGCAGGTCCAGGGTGGGAGCGCGATCGAAGAAATTAAACGGCCTCAGTTCAAAAATGAGACCCACTCTGTCGTCAACACTGGCCATTCTTCAGGGCGAACGACGTGGGTGACCTAACGTATACCACAGCACGATATCGGTGTTCTGGATGGAGCGGTTAGCTTCGGTCCAACGGGGTAGGCTGTCACCTGCTTTGCTTTGGTTGGGATAGTTTCCAGCTGAGTACAGTTCCTGTGAATTGTAGGGTGACCAGAGATGATCGATAAAGCCAGCCCGTTTTCGGGCCAGTCATCTGGGGTGAGCAGTGGATTCGTATTCCACCCTTTCTGGAGTACATAGCTACTGTTATAGCCATTGGCGTTTTTCACGTGGGGATTGACCACATGCCAATTCGTCATCAAATCATACGATCGCCGCGCCTCTCGCTCTCGGTTAAATGTTTTGGTCTCGACCACCATGGCACTTTTTCTTGAGGCTGTTGCTGACCGGCACCGCCTTGGGGGTCAACTCAACAAAGCTGTTTTGAGAGCCATCCACATCCAGGTCAAGCCGGAAGTTGTAGATGTGTTGGTGAGTGCTGGCAACCGTATGAGCATCTACCAGCGTCCCGTGGCGGGTGTCTCCCTGTTGATCATCCTCGACGGTACGGCTCATGACCCCTTTAACCGCCTCAATGCCGCTGGCCCCCACGAAGACCTGATCGACCCATTTTGCTGGAAACCCAGTCAAAGACGTAATCGTCCAGTTGCCGATCGTGGAAGCAAAACGCAGCACCAGGTCTCGCCGGGAGCGACTCTCATTCGACTCATTAAAGTACTCATAGTGCCGCCACTCCACTCCGTTGCCCCGCTGCTCAAACAAACACCACCACTTTGGGTTGAGCGTAGGGGTTCCCTGATCATCTGCAAAGACGGTATCGAAGTAGGTAGCGTTCGTTGGGCAGTCTAGATTCGGCAGCAGGGGAACTGCCAGCTTGCCCAGGTAGAATTCGCCCGCATCCATGAAGGTTTTGTCGTACCACTCTGGGTCGGGGGTCGCCGTAAGGAACAAAGACCTCCCCTAGGGAACCTGCATACATCACCTTCCGGGGTTTACCGCGATCGCTGTAGGTCACAGTCGAGAATACTGGCCCCACACGAGGGTCGATACGGAAGTGGAACTGCCAGTTTTGCCAGTGAACGGTCTGACCGTTGACTTGAAAGCTGGCCCCTTGGAGGCTGAATAATTTGCAGTGGTTTAGGGGCTGGCCGCAGTCCCTGCCTGGGCCTTGGCAGACTGCTGAAGGTCGAACCTACAGGCTGTCGGGGAATTGGGACTACCCATGTATCCTCAACCTTGACAACTGCTTTTTGATTCAGGTCTACAAGGGCTTTCACCCCTTCAATTGGATGAGCCCAGAAGTTTTTATCCCCGGTTTCCAGACCGCAAATCACCACTAACAGACGCCGATTTTCTAAAGCAGAGGGACCAAAATACCCTGGTGGATACATCATGGGCTCACAAACCACCTGCTTCAGGTCTTTAATTCCCCGCTTACGCATTGCTGCTTGCCACCTAGGGTCAGCGCCAACGAGTTCCCGCGCCAGCTCGTACTCCTCTGCGAGGATGCCCGGTTGCACCCCCTTAATTTCTTGCCAGGAGGAGACATTCCTTGCCGCAATATCCACAATTCCCTCAAAGATCTGAGGACCCTGCTTGACTACCACAAACGCTTGCCTCTCGGGCATTGGAGCACCTGGTTGCCAGTTCCAGACTGCGGCTTTCGGGGGTTCATGCAAATGCAGGGTAGCAAAGCGACTGTTATCCGTAACCAGTCCCTGGGTCTTCAGGGTCGCAACGACGGTTTTTATCTCTGTTCCACTCAAGTTATCGAGTGGATGTTTTGACTGTTGTGACTGCTGGGCCGAGGTAATCTGCTGGGTAGCCAGTAAAATCAAACAAACCAGCGAGAGCAAGATAGCCCAGAAGGGAACCTTGCGAACGATAGATCTCATAGCCATTTTCTATCTCTCATCTTGATTTATTGGTTGATATAAAGGCAGCCGGACTAACTCGTTTTAGAGCCTCTAGCGATGAAGAATTTGGAGATCAAGTGCCAGGTTAACCTCAATTAATCTGATGAACAAGGCTCTCATCGATTGTTGAGAAATTTTCAGTGACACTTGCCACGGATAAATCCGTAGGATTTTTCTCTCTATGCGCCAACTTGCTTTAGCAGGATTGCTCCAGCCACAGTAGAAGTTGATTCTCCTGAAGCGTTTTGACTGTTCAGAGACAGGGCACATGCTAGCCGCTATAAACCCATACCGACGCGCCAAACGCTCCACTAACAACAGTTTCACGGGGCTTTTTTCTCGCGATCAGTAGCAAAGGCAAGACACGCTTTGACGTCTCCAGAAGTTAGTTCAGAAAATCTTCCAGAATTTCTTCTGCCGTCATGCCACCTGCCAGATATTCTAAGATCTCATACACATTGCTTACGTCCATAATATCGAGATGCTTTACTTCCTGATCACAGATACGTTACGCCGCTAAAGCTTATCCGCAATGTACTGGGCAGCTTCCGCCGAAGACCGCACCAGGATAATCTCAAAATGACCAAGATCACTCCCAGCTTAAATCTAGATATCAAAAAAGGATGGATCGTTAGAAATTCACGGCAAGAGCCGGTTTCAGGTTCAGAAAAAAGGAGCGTGTATGATTGAGGGAGATCGCAGTCTAGGGGCACCGTTACCCCGGTTGCGACTGAATTGAATTAGACAGCTTGTAGTAGAACGAATGACGCCTCCTCAATCTCCGCAACCCCGGACGTTATTGGGAAACATTACCCAGGCAGTCCAGACGATTCAGGCAAAAGTTGACTTTTCTAAATTGGCCCTTAAGTCCAATGCCAGGGTGCCAGAACTGTGGGTCCAGGATGCTGGGGCGGAAAAAGCTCAGGTTTATCCGCTGCTGGGCGATCGCTATTTGCTGGGGCGTAGCTCCAAGTCCTGCGATATTGTAGTTCGCAATCCGATTGTCAGCCAGATCCATGCTTCCCTGGAGCGAGACCGGCAGCACAAAACTCCGTTTGTCATCAAAGATGAGAACTCAACCAATGGCACTTTCCGTGGCAAGCAGCGGCTAAAGGCGAGGACACTGCACCATAAAGATGTGCTCACCTTGGGGCCTCCAGAGTTAGAAGCAGCCGTGCGGGTCCAGTATATCGATCCGCCTCCCTGGTATATCCAGGCAGCCCGCTACGCCCTTTACGGCACGGGTGGCCTCACTGCCGCGCTCTTGCTGTGGATTGGCGTCGAGTGGCAGCGCTTTTCGGTGCGGCCTTTTCCGGCATCGACCCAGGGACCCGTGGTGGTGCTAGCGCGGGATGGGGAAACACCGTTGCGCCGTCGCCGGGACCAAGTCCATCGTGAATTCAAGCGGCTGTCCGAGTTTTCCCCCTACGTGGCGAAGGCGGTGCTGGCCTCGGAAGACAGCCGTTACTACTGGCATCTGGGGGTTGACCCGATTGGCATCCTACGGGCGGCGGTAGTCAATACTATCGGCGGCGAGATCCGCGAAGGCGGCAGCACGCTGACCCAGCAGTTGGCCCGCAACCTGCTGCGCGACTACGTGGGTACAGAAGACTCTCTGGGGCGGAAGTTCCGGGAGGCTGTCGTTGCCCTGAAGCTAGAAACCTTCTACAGCAAGGACTTCTTGCTGCGGACCTATTTGAACCGGGTGTATCTCGGCAGCGACACCTCGGGGTTTGAAGATGCCGCCCAGTTTTATTTCGGCAAGTCGGCGGCGGATTTGACCCTGTCAGAAGCGGCAACCCTCGCAGGAATTCTCCCAGCACCGAACAGCTTTAACCCCATCCAGGACTACGATACGGCGATTAAATATCGCGATCGCGTGATCAACCGCATGGCGGCCCAAGGCATGGTGAGCAATGACGAAGCCACACGGGCGCGGCGATCGCGGATTGAAATCAGTCCTGCTGCGGTCGAAGAGTTGCAAAGCACCGTCGCCCCCTACTTTTACAGTTATGTACTTCAGGAGTTAGAAACCCTTCTGGGCACCCAACTCGCGAGAGAGGGTAACTTTATTGTCCAAACCGGATTAGACTTGGGCATGCAGACCAAGGCCGAGGCCGCCGTCAAAAATGCCGTCAGCCGTGCCGGAGCTGCCTACAACTTTTCCCAGGGGGCCCTCACTACCCTCAACTTTCAATCCGGGCAAATTCACGCCCTAGTCGGTGGGATTGATTACAACCAAAGCCAGTTCAATCGCGCAACCCAAGCTAAACGGCAGCCGGGGTCAACCTTTAAGCTATTTACCTACACTGCTGCCCTTGACCAGGGCATTTCCCCAGGTCGGACTTACTCCTGTGCGCCAGTGGAGTGGCAGGGCCGGGCCTTTCGCGGCTGTCGCTCTGGCGGGGGTGGTATGGATATGTATAGCGGAGTCGCTTTCTCTGAGAACCCGATCGCCCTGCGGGTGGCACGGGATGTAGGCTTGGAGAAGGTGGTCCAGATGGCTCGCCGCATGGGTATTGAGTCTAACTTGGACCCGGTGCCGGGGCTAGTCCTAGGGCAAAGTGAAGCAACGCTACTGGAGATGGCCGGAGCCTTTGCCATCGTTGCCAATGAAGGCGTACGCACCCAACCTCGCGCGATTCAAAAGATTTTTGATGCGGGGGACTGCACCAACCCCAAAGATGCCCAGAGTTGCCGGGTGATCTATGACCAGGCACAAGATGGGAAGACAGGTTTAAGAGTTCTCAGTCCAGAGGTAGCCAACACAATGGACCGCTTGCTTCGAGGCGTCGTCCGCTCAGGGACCGGCCGCAGTGCTGCCCTAGGACTAGGCGAAGCGGGTAAGACCGGCACGACAGACGACAACCGGGATCTCTGGTTTATTGGCTATGTTCCGAGCCGGCATCTCTTAACAGGGATTTGGCTGGGAAATGACGACAATACCCCCACCTCTGGCAGTAGTGGGCAAGCCGCTCAGCTTTGGGGCAACTACATGAAACAAGTCGTCCAATAGCCCGTAGAATAAGGAGCCGACTCGTGATTTAATCTTCTGATAAGCAAAACGAGGTGCTGGTGCTGATGAACCACCCGGCTAGACTAAGCCAATGATGGACGCGGAGGAGTTGCTAAGGCAGTATGCCGCAGACAAGGATTTACGCAAACTAACCCTGAACAAAGTAGTCCTCCGGGGAGCAAACTTGAGTGGGATAGACCTGCGGGGTGCTACCCTAATTGAGGCCAACCTGGTCGAAGCTAACCTAGATGGAGCCTATCTGAGTGGTGTCAACCTCAGTGGAGCTGACTTGCGGCGGGCAAATCTGAATCAAGTTGATCTCAGTCGAGCGAGCCTGAAGGCAGCCAATCTCAGTGAAGCAAACATAACCCAGGCCACACTGATTAAATCAAACCTCTGCCGGGCAGATTTGCGTGGCGCAGACTTGACTGATACAGACTTGAGCGGTGCAGATCTTAGTGGCGCTAGCCTGAAGCAGGCCGTTCTCATTCAGGTCAACCTCCAGGAAGGATACTTAGTGGGTGCCAACTTGGCTCAAGTTATCCTCAGCCGAGCCAACCTGAAGCAGGCCAACCTTAACCAGGCAATTCTTAAGGGAGCAAACTTGAGTGGGGCTACTTTGACACTGGCGAGTCTAGTCAATGCTAATTTGAGCCGGGCAGACCTAAGAGGAGCCAACCTCAGATTTGCCAACTTAAGCCGAGCTTACCTATTTCAGGCGAATCTGACGAGCGCAGATTTAACTGATGCCAACCTAATGGGTACAGAACTGAGGCGAGCCATTATGCCGGATAGCACTGTCCACAACTAGCGTGGGGGCAAGCATTGCTGGTTCATTGGTGACAGCCACAGCCTGGGAGGCTGCCAGTACTAGGGGCATGCAGCACATCGTGTAAGGTTTTTAGCAGGTCCTTAGCCGTATAGGGCTTGGACAAGAAGGCTTTGACAGTAGTACCAGCCGCCGCTCTCACGACCTGGTCATTCGCGGAGAGCCCACTGACAGACACTACTTTAACCTGTGGGTTAATCTTCTGCAGTGTCCGGATAGTTGTGAGACCATCCATTGACGGCATAATCATGTCGGTTAATACGAGGCTAATTTCCGCTCGGTGCTGAGCATAGAGGGCGATTGCCTCTATGCCATCGCTGGCTGTGAGCACTTTGTATTGATAGGTTTCTAAAGAGGCCTTGGTCACTTCCCGAATGGAGGCTTCATCATCTACCACCAGAATTAGCTCTCCCTGACCGAGAGGCAGCTCAACCTCTTCAGCTTGCTGGGTTTCCGCCCCTGCCACTGCCGGTAAGTAGACCTTAAACTCGGTGCCTTTGCCCACCTGGCTCTGCACATTCACAAAGCCGCTGTGGCTTTTGATAATGCCGATCGCCGTTGAAAGACCCAGCCCTGTGCCTTTACCAGGTTCTTTGGTCGTGAAAAATGGTTCAAAAATTCTGTCCACGGTTTTGGGCGGCATGCCGATACCTGTATCCGTCACAGAAATCACGATGTAGGGACCGACATGGGCACCCAAGTTCATGCGGGCGTAGTTTTCATCCACCAGCAGGTTCTCAGCGGCAATACTTAACGCTCCACCCTCGGGCATCGCATCGCGAGCATTAACGCAGAGATTCATCAGGACTTGGTGCAATTGGGTGGCATCCCCCGAACAGTCCACAGGTCTTGCGGCACATCCGTGGAGACTTCAATCAATTTAGGAAAAGTCTCTTTGGCAATCTGCTTAATTTCTGAGATCAGGTGCCTGACCTGGAGGACTGTCCGTTTGCCTTCGATGCCTCGGGCAAACGACAGAACTTGCTTGACCAAGTCAGCTCCCGTTTGGCGTTGTTTTCCAGGGTGTGAAGCAACCGCTGAGTTCGCTCATCGGCCTCCGGAAATTTATACTGCAGCAGCTGCGGTGCCGCTAAAATCGGCGTCAGAATGTTGTTCAGGTCGTGGGCAATGCCGCCTGCAAGCGTCCCAATGCTTTCCAGACGCTGGGCGCGAAGAAACTGGGCTTCCAGTTGCTTTCTCTCCGTCACATCGGTATTGACCACAAGGATTGACTTGGGCCTCTCTCCCCCGTTGCGAACTAGTGTCCAACGACTGGCAACGATAATTTCTTTACCGGCTTTAGTGACCTGGCTGAGTTCCCTTGCCACTCGCCTTCCTGAAGAACAGTTTCCTGGGCATCTTCTAGCTGAGAGGTTGAGCGGTACAAAAGCTGATTGACGTTTTTACCCACGGCTTCCTCGGCCTGCCAAACATACAGGTGCTCAGCACCTTTGTTCCAAAACAGGACTTGACCCTGGAGGTCTTGTACCAGAATTGCATCGGTCGTCACGTCTAGCAGAGCAGCCTGCTCTCTGATTTTCTGTTCTGTGCGCTTGCGCTCAGTCATATCGCGGACTAACCAGCGCAGGCCACTTAAATTATCCTGGTGATCGCCCACAGCAGCCACCGTGATTGCCACCGGGAAGGGCAGGCCTCTCTGTGGCTGCAGGTTCACTTCCCAGTTCTGTACTTGGTGCAACTCCGCGAGTCGGGTCAAAAAGGTTCTGCGCTCTGCCTCCGGGACAAAAATGCTCAGCGGTTTGCCCACCAGGTAACCTTGGGGTACAGCCAGTAAGGCTGCCGCAGCGCGGTTTGCTTCTTGAACAATTCCCGCGGCATCAGTTACGAGGTACCCATCGGGAGCAAAATCAAACAAGTCTCGGTAACGTTGGCGCTCTGAATCAGCGGCTCGGCGGGTAATCACGAGCTCCTCGTTCTGCTGACGCAGTTCCTCGGTCTGTACCTCAAGCGCCATATTCGCCTCTTGCAGGCTCTCCTCCGCTCGCTTGCGCTCCTGCAGTTCGGTTTGGACCTGATGGTAAAGCTCCGACTGCTGAATGGCGATTCCCACTTGGGCCGCCAATTGGGTCAGCAAGTTAATTTCCAACTGCTGCCACTGCCGCGGTGCTTCGCAGTGATTGGCTACCAGCAGTCCCCACAAATCCCCTCTAGGATTGGCACCACCAAATTGGCCCTGATCTGCAGTTGTGCCAGTAAATTGACATGACACTGCGATAACTCAGACGCGTAAATATCCGCAGTTGCTTGAATCCGGCCCTGCTTGTAAAGTCGGCGGCCCACATTTTTGCCAAAAAGGAGTCTTTAACATTAGTACCCAGGAGCGAGGGCCAACCGGGCTCAACCGATTCGACCATCACCACCCCACTCCAGTCGGGCTCAAAGCGGTAAATGAAGACGCGATCGCACTGCAAAAATTGTCGGACTTCCGATACCGTCGTGTTGAGAATATCTTGTAGGTTCAGAGACTGGCGCAGGTGTTGGGTGATCTGGGTGACCAGGCGTTCCCGCTCGATTTGCTGCCGCAGGGTTTCCTCGGTGCGCTGGCGCTCAATGGCATAGCGCAGGGAGCGCACGAGCGAGTCACCCGTTACTTTTCCCTTAAAGAGGTAATCTTGGGCTCCTGCCTGCACGGCACTGAGGGCTAAGGTTTCGTCATCTAAACCAGTGAGGACAACAATCGGCACTTGTGGCACCTGAGCATGAATCTGGATACAGGTTGCCAACCCCTGGCTATCGGGGAGGGAGAGATCAAGCAGTACGCCATCAAACTTCCGTTCGCTCAAGTATTGCAGCGCCTGGCTGAGCCGCTCGACCCGGACCAGTTCAACCTCAACAGAAGTGACTTCCGCCAAGATTGCCTGCAGCAAGCGGACATCTCCAAAATTATCTTCAACCAGCAGGACTTTAATCACTTCCATTGAGTTTACTCCGCTGGTAATTTGACGATCGTTAACCAGAAATCTTCAATGGCCTGCAAAACTTTAATGAACTGATCGAGGTCAATCGGTTTAGTAATGTAACAGTTAGCATGAAGGTTATATGCTTTCAGGATATCTTCTTCTGCTTGGGAAGTGGTGAGAACCACGATGGGGATGCGCTGCCAATGGCGATCCGTTTTAATTTCTACCAAAACCTCCCGCCCATCTTTTTTCGGCAGATTCAAGTCCAGCAGAATCAGATCCGGGCGCGGCGCGTTGGCGTATTGGTTTTTCCTGCCTAGAAATGCCAATGCCTCTACACCATCCCCAACGACATTCAAGTTGTTGAGCATCTTGCCGTCTTTGAGGACTTCCCGCGTCAGCCGCACGTCTCCGGGACTATCCTCAACGAGGAGAATCTCAATCGGCCTACCCAGCGTTGAAACATTCACGATACCTTACCTTCCCTGTGAGGGATTGTGAAGTAGAAGGTTGAACCCTTGCCGAGTTCTGACTCGACCCAGATATGCCCCCCGTGGCGTTCCACAATTTCTCTTGCAGATTGCTAATCCTACCCCAGTACCAGAATACTCCGTCCGGCTGTGCAGGCGCTGGAAGATCACAAAGATTCGCTCAACATACTGTGGCTCGATACCAATACCGTTATCTTGCACGGCAAACAACCATACTCCATCTTGCGGCTCAGCCTTAATATTTACTGTTGCTGGCTGTTCGCCCTGGAACTTGATCGCATTACTAATCAGATTTTGAAACAATTGCGTCAGTTGAGTGGCATACCGCCATGACGACGGGCAACGGGTCAAAGTTCACCACCGCCCCCTGCTCAGCGATCGCCACCTGGAGGTTTCTTAAAACCCGCTGTAAAACAGTATTGCAGTCTGTTGGTTCAAAGGTTTTAGCACGAGTCCCCACCCGTGAATAGGTCAGTAGGTCATTGATTAAGATTTGCATCCGGCTAGCACCATCAACCGCGTAGGCGATGAACTCGTCCGCATCTGCATCCAGCTTGTCTTTGTAGCGTCGCTGCAGCAGTTGCAGGTAACTCGTCACCATTCTCAGAGGCTCTTGCAGGTCGTGGGAGGCAACATAGGCAAATTGCTCCAATTCCGTATTGGAGCGGGTCAGTTCCTGCCGCTGAGAAGATTCTTCTGCCAGCAGTTGGGCTTGGACAAGAGCAATGCCCACTTGATCGGCTAGTTGTTGCAGCAAAGCAATTTCGAAACTGTTCCACTGCCGAGAATGGCTGCACTGGTGGGCAATCAACAGGCCCCAGAGCTTGTCTTGCAGCAGAATCGGTACGACTAACTTGGCCTTTACCCCAAACTGCTGCAGAAATTCCCGCAGGCAGGGGTGCACCTGCGCCGCATCCAGGGCATCAATCGTGTAAACCCGCCCCTGGCGATAGCGCTGCAGGTACTCTGCGCCAAAACAGTCATCGGTGATTTCTCGCTCAATGATGGAGGGCCAACCGGGAACAACGGCCTCGTTGACCACTTTGCCAAACCCATCCGGTCCCAGTTGAAATAGCAAGACGCGGTCAGCCTGAAAAATCTTTTGCACCTCAGTGACCGTAGTTTGCAGTACTTCCTCAAGGTCCAAGGATTGGCGAATCTTGAGAGTGATTTCCGCAAACAGTTGCGCTCCTAGGATCTGACGCTGTAATTCTGCCTCAGCCTGCTTCAGTTGAGTGATATCACGGCTGACAACCAAGGCATATTGAACTTCTCCCTGTTTGTCAAACTCGGGAACGACACGCGATTGATAGTTGCGCAGTCCATCAACGGTGGGAGACTGAAACTCAATCGCCTGTTCTTGGCCTGTGGCGAAAACTTGATTTAGGGTTGCATCCCAGAGCTGGCATAACTCTAGAGGTAATCCTAGTTCTTCGCTGGTCTTACCAATGAACGCCGCTATTGGCAAGCTAGTTGTCCGCTCCACTGCAGGGCTGACATAGATATACCGGAGTTTTCTGTCACAGCGAATCATCACGTCGGGTGTATTTGCCAGCAGAGCCTCAAATTCCTGCTCACGGCGACGTAAAATTTCCTCATGCCGTTGGCGCTCAGCCAGTGTCGCTAAGTGTTCTGCCCGGCTTTGGCGCTCCCGCTTCACCCTCTGCCGGTAGCTGCGGAAGAAGTCCATCAGATAAGGTTCCTGCGCTAGTAAAGGGTCCAGGTGATCCAATGCCCGCTGATCGGCTTCGTAGGACACTTCTGGGTGAGCTTCCATCCAGGTGTGGCAGGTTTTGATATAGGCAACATAAGCCACCAAGTGGTTGTAGTTAACAGCACCTAAAAGGCGACGTAACTCACGGCGGTAGTGCTGGGCCTGATCCCCTTCTAGGAAAATGTAGATGGCACAGTAAAGTAGGCTTTTTTCCAAAGCTGAGCTGGGCTCTGGTAAGGTCGCCAGCAGATCGGATTGAGCCTCGAGTAAGCTTAGGTGCTGACTAATTTCCGCTTCTGTTGGCGGCGGCGATTCCAGTAGCGTTAATACCTCCTGCGCTGTCATCCCCAAGGGGCGCAGAACGCAACTGTGGCAAACCATGCAGTAGGGAACCTCACAGTAGCGGGAGAGGTAGGCATTCAGCTTTTCCTTGAACAATGCTGAAAGCGGGTTATTGACATATGCAGCCAATGTTTGTTGCCAAAGATTCTCCAACACCTGGGGGCTCTCTAGTGCCGGAGCAAAGAAAGGCGGAAAAAAACCAAACTTCGCCTCAATTTCTGCTTTAATTTCCTGACTCGCTCGCATAGGTTCGCTTGCCTTTAAACAGGCGTCAAGCAGGAGTCAACAATGGACCCAACACCGCAGACCCAGGAACACCGGGTGCATAGAATAACCTGGGTGCCACATGCACTGAGCATATTCCTCCCTCATCTACCAAACTCACACTGCGACGGGAACTGCTTATTAAAACTGGTCTAGATCATGAAAGCTCCATGACTAGTGTATCAATTGTAACGAACTAACCGAGCAAACGGCAAGCAGGCTATGGGAAAGATCAGGTACTCCAGGAAAAATAGTTTCCAGACAAATTGGTAGAAACTGGCGATCGCGGCTTTGTTCTTGAGATCTACGTTCAGACTCCGTCCCCACAGGAAAGCAAGGGCGAGAAAATGTGTGGTACTGAGGAACAGCGGCTGGACTGATGGCAGCCCCACTATCCCGGCGATGGCGATAGCGAGATAGCAGCCGGTAATCACCCAGCGGGCCAGGTTGAACACAGCCCGGGGACCTGAGCGAATCGTAAACGTGGTGATGTTGAAGCGGCGATCGCCCTCTATGTCAGGAATATCTTTCAAAATAGAGATCGCAAAGGTATATCCCAAGACAAACAGAGTCAGTGCCCAGACTTCAGGAGGCACCTGGCTAGAGAGACCTAAAACCCAATTGAAGTGGAGGAACAGTCATAAGTTAACAATGACCCCTCGCACCCAAAAAATACTCATTGCCGCCAATCAGTGAATTGGCTTTAACCGGATCGTTGGAAAGGAATAGGCGCTTCCTATGATTAAGCTGCTACCTACGGTGGCAAACAAGAATGGTCCCTGAAATAAAGCTAGTAGCAGAGCGAGTCAGCCAGTGGTGGCGACAATTACCGTTCCTTCAGCGCGGGAATATTCACCTGACGCTAAAGGCAGATGGGGTTTATTAATCTGGTCAATCGCCACATCTGCGAGCTGGTTTAAACCCACAATATAGACGTTGCCGTACAGGCAGCTGGCCAGGGTTCCTAGCAAACTCCCTAGACTTTGACCTGTAAAGCTCCCTGTCAGTCCATCTAGGGCAATCAGATATAAGCCCAGGACGCTTAAACTGGTACCAATGATTGTATGGGGCCGGGAGAACTGCCAAAACGCATGAAGCCAGGAGAGACACTGATGCAAGATGTGAGGACGAGGCTGGCTCATGAACGCCTTAAACAAGTTCCGGAATAGATTTTATAGCGATCGCGGTCTTATTTACTGGCAGTGAGCAATCCAAAGCGGATCAAACCCTGGCGGTAGCCGTTAGACATCAGTCCTAAAGACAGGGCCGCTTGAATGGTGCCCCAACCGGCGTTCAGTAAGCCCCAGAGCGCCATCGGGTTGAAAGCCGAATCAATTACCACATCCCAAAAGGGAGCTACCGCCTGCGACCAGTCTGCTGTGCGAATATTCTGCAAGTTAAGATTACGGGCAATTTGTTCATACTCAGGCAGCGAGATCACGTAGGGCAAGCAGTAGACTTGGTAAATTTTGGCTAGATGCTTTTGCTCTTCGGAAGTTAGGGATGGGGGGGTAGGTCGATGACACCAGGTTGCCATAACCAACGTTCCTCCCGGCTGTAGCACTCGGTAGCACTCCTGCAAAAACTTAACTTTATCCGGCATGTGCTCACCACTTTCTAAGGACCAAACGAGGTCAAAGGAGTTATTAGCGAACGGCAACTTCAGAGCATCTGCTACCTGAAATTGAGCGCTAGGTCCAGTTGTACCTAACTCCGTCCCGGCAGCCTGGGCTCGCTCAGCCGCTCTGGCAGCTTGCACAGGACTGAGCGTCACACCGGTAACAGCAGCATTGAACTTTTGGGCCAGGTAAAGAGAGCTACCGCCAATGCCACACCCGACATCTAGAATCTGCTGAGCTTGCCGTACCTGAGACCAGTCCAGCAGTTCTTCAATTAAGTCGATCTGAGCCTGGCGGCGGTCTTTTTTTTGATTGCCCTGGGGACCGTAGTAGCCGTGATGCATGTGTTCGCCCCAGACTTGTTCCCACAGCCCGGAAGAGGCGTCATAGAACTGCTGGATTTGCTGGGAGAGAGGGGTTGTCGTCATCAGGAGTTAAAAGTTACATCGGATTACCTAGACTATCTAATAGGCTGATAAAGCAGTAAATTAAGTCATCTTCCTAAGGTGGCAAATTCGGTTGTTCGAGGGGCACATTTGTATACGGGCATATCTGCATAAGCTACCACCTAGATGACACTTCTTTCTGCAAAGACTATTGAGCCAACCGCAACTCCTCCATGACGATTTCTAGAACCATTTTGCTAGGATTTCTAGCCATGATCGCAGTGGGAACGATCCTGCTAATGTTGCCGATCTCAACCAGCAGCGGCACCTGGAACGATCCAATTGTGGCGCTGTTCACGGCAACTTCTGCAGTTTGCGTCACGGGTCACATTGTGGTCGATACTGGCACTTACTTTTCCACCTGGGGGCAAATTTTTATTCTGACGCTGATCCAGATTGGCGGATTGGGGTACATGAGCGCCACCACCTTTTTATTTCTCGTCCTCGGTCGTAGGTTTGGCTTGCGAGATAAGGTTGCCCTCCAGCAGGCATTGGATCGAACTGGCATGCAAGGGAGTTCCGAGGTTATCCGCTCGATTATTGCCACCACCCTGATTTTTGAAATCACGGGGATTTTTCTACTGCTTCCTGTTTTTGCTCCAGACTACGGGCTGGATCGAGGACTGTGGTTAGCAATTTTTCACAGCATCAGCGCTTGGAATAACGCCGGTTTTAGTTTGTTTAAGGATAGTTTTATTGGCTACCAGTCGTCACTGCTATTAAACCTGGTGATTCCGGGGCTAATTATCTTCGGCGGCATTGGTTACGAAGTGATTTTTGAACTATATCTCTCACTGCACGATCGCCTGCTGGGAAGAAAAAGAGCGAGTTGTCCTATCCCTCAATTTCAAAGTTGTAACTAGTACAACCCTGGTGCTTCTGGTAGTAGGAACAATCGCCATTTTCTTGACGGAGCTGAGCAATCCTGAAACCTTTGGTGACCTGAGCCTGGGAACGCAATTGCTGGTAGCCTGGTTCCAGGCGGTTGTACCCTAGAACGGCTGGGTTTAATAGTGTCGATATTGGTGCCATGTCTACGGCGGCATTATTCATCATCATTGCCCTGATGTTTATCGGTGGCAGTCCTGGAGGCACAGCCGGTGGCATTAAAACGACAACCCTGAGGGTTTTGACCAGTTGTACCGGGGCGATTCTGCAGGAAAAAGAGGAAGTCCATATCTATGAGCGCCAAGTACCCTTCTCTTTAATTTTGAAAGCAGTGGGAGTGCTCATTGGCTCCGTGGTAACGGTGATCATTACCACCATATTAATGACCCTCACGGACCCAGCGGTAGATTTTATTCGCCTCTTGTTTGAGGTTGTCTCAGCGTTTGCCACAGTGGGCCTGTCAACCGGGATTACAGCGGATCTCTCAGCCCCCGGCAAGCTGGTCATAGTTGCCACAATGTATGTCGGGCGGGTAGGTATCCTGCTACTCATGGGTGCTCTGCTGGGCGATCCCCGTCCGAGTGCAATCCGCTACCCAGAGGAGAATATGCTAGTGGGGTAATCGCTGGATCGAGATCGCTTGGTAGGCTGGAGATCAATCCTTAGTTTGGATAATTATTTTCACAACCATTAGCTAAAGCCAAGGAAAAACGCGTGAATCTCTCGTCTCTTAGTCTTTTTCGGGGTTCGCAAACTACCAATAAGCAGTTTGCCGTCATTGGGTTAGGGCGCTTTGGACGAGCCGTCTGTGCAACGTTGCACAATTTGGGCTATGAAGTGTTAGGAACTGACATTGATGAAAAACGAGTTTCCCAGGTAGTCACCGATCAGATTACGGCCCATTCCGTACAGCTAGACTCAACCGAACCTTCGGCTCTTAGAGAAGCAGGAATTTTTGAGTTTGATACGGTGATTGTGGCGATCGGTAACTATTTACAAGAAAGTATTATCACGACGCTGAACATTAAAGAGGGTGGGGTTCCCCATGTAGTTGCTAAGGCTTCCTCAGGAGGTTCACGGCAAGCTGTTGCGACGAGTGGGCGCCGATCGGGTTGTTTATCCAGAGAATGATGCTGGCTGTAGTCTCGCGCGATCGCTCACCAAGCCAGCGATTTTAGATCGCTTTGAACTAGACCCAAACAATAGTATTGTTGAGGTGCTGGTTCCAGAAGCATTTCATGGTAAAACTATTGCGGATGTTGGCCTGCGGGAGTCGCTACGGCCTGAATCTGCTGGCGGTTTGTGCCAATAATAAATTTGAAATCAATCCAGAGCCTAACCTGCGCCTTTGGAAAGGGAGCATTGATGGTTTTGATTGGTCACAACAAAAATATCAATAACTTGCCCCTTTAGAGCTAACCGAGAATGGGTCAAGCAATTCTTTGTTTTTACTGAGCTCTACTGAGGAGCGGGCACGCCCGGCGCTAAGGGGCGGATAATTGCCGGGGAAGCCTCATTGTCCTGGAAAATCCCCCTCAAGGCTTGTTCCAGAGTTTCTGCCATCACGATCCGATTTTCATAGACAACGATGACTCGCACCAGGGTGGGTAAACTATCTCGCTCGGCTTCTAAATAAAGCGGTTCAACATAGAGCAGAGACTGTTTCAATGGAATCACCAGGAGATTGCCCTGCACTGCCCGCGACCCCTGGCGGTTCCAAAGCGAAATCTGTTGAGAGATGATCGGATCTTGATTGATGCGAGCTTCTATTTGCTCTGGACCGTAGACCAATTCCTGCTTGGGGAATTGGTAAAGCAGGCGCTTACCGTAGTTATCCCCATCCGAGCGGGCTGCTAGCCAAGCAATCAAATTGTTCCGCCCCGCCGGGGTAAAGGGATAGAGCAATACAAATTCTTCGGCGTCTCCTGTGGTTGGCAGGTTTATGATTAGGTAATAGGGTTCGACCAATTGAGGCTTGCCGCCATAGATCTCATTGGGGACGCGCCATAGATCTTCCCGGTTATAAAAGACCTGCGGATCGGTCATGTGGTAGGTCAACAAGCGCTCTGACTGCACCTTGAACAAGTCCACAGGATAGCGAATATGACTTTTTAAGGCGACTGGTAATTGACTGAAGGGCTTGAATAGATTGGGAAAGGTGGCCTGCCAGGTTTTGATCAGCGGGTCTTTAGGGTCAATGACGTAAAAGTCGACGGAGCCGTGGTAGGCATCGACAACAACCTTAACGGAGTTACGGATGTAGTTAAACTGGTTGTTTCCTGGATCGGCATAGGGGTAGCGATCGCTGGTGGTGTAGGCGTCAATCATCCAGTACAGGTAATTTTGATTTGATGGATCGCCAGGATCAGCATCGGCAACTACCAAGTAGGGGTCACTGTCGTACTGTAAAAAGGGGGCAATGGCCTGAATGCGCTGACGAATCTGGCGCCGGAACAGCAGCTTTGTCTCTGGGGTAAAGTTCTGGGAAAAAAGCATCTGCCAATCCTTCAGATACTTAGCAAATAATCCTCGCCGCCAAAGGGAACTAATGGGGACACCACCGCGGCCATCATAGGTGTTGTAAACATTCTCATCGCCACTCGGATAATCTAATTCCTTGACGTTGGCCGAAGTCATCACGTAGTTATGCGTAATTTCACCGTAATAAATCCGGGGACGACCAATAGGAATGCTAGCCTCAACACTTTGATTGGTCACCCGCAGGTCTCCTTCATCTGACCCCGCCCCAATATCCCTCACGAAAAACTCCGGCAGCCCACCGGGTCCAGCTGTATTCACGGGGCTGACTGTAAAACCATAACCGTGGGTATAGATCCAATGCTGGTTCACCCAGGTTTGAGCTTGTTCTGGAACGGCGCTGTACTGCAACTCCCGAGCTGAAACAAAGACCTGTCGCTTGTCTGACTGTCCTTCAGGAGACGCATCTAGGGTTTTCAGGGCATAGCGGTCAATGTCGGCATCCGAAAATTCATAGTAGGGGCGGATGCGCTGCAACTGGCGATTCGTTGCCAACAGCGGGCGAGTATCCCACAGCCGGATATTCTGAACGGTCAGGTTATTCGCTTGGACATCTGCACTGGTCAGTTTGCCTTGAGGGTCAAAGGTTTCAACCTCAATTGCGGCTAAGTCAAGGGCTTGGCGAGTGAGTTCAATACTGCGTTGAATGTAAGGCCGTTCGCGGGTCAGCTCGTTGGGCTGCACCCCCAAGCGCTGCACCCCGAGGGGTAACACAAGCGCAACTACCGCACTGGCCAGGTACACTCCCAGGATAAAAACCAGTCGTGATAGGTTTTTGCCGGTAGCCTTTGACCAAAAGATGGCGCGCCAGAGTAAAAAGATTGCGATCGCGCCTGACAGCAGGCTCAAGGCCGTATAGGCGGGTAAGCGGGCTGCCACATCCGTATAGCTGGCACCGTAAACCACGCCTTCAGGAGAGTAAAGCAATTCATAGCGACTGAGCAAGTAGGAAAGGGCGATCGCGCTGCACCAGCAACCACCCAACCCATACAAATGGCGTTGCTGTGCCTGAGAGAATTCGTGAAAACTACCCTCAGCGAGACTATTGCCTGACAGCAGGTAGATTAAAGTGACGGCAATTAAGCCTACGGAAAACAATCCCACTGACCAAAACCTCAGCAGTTCCCAAACGGGTAAGGCAAAGATATAAAAACTAATGTCTCGGCCAAACACTGGGTCGCTAGTAGTAAAAGGCGTAGCGTTAAAATACTGAACAACGGTTGTCCAGTGCCCAGACAGGATGAAACCAAAAATCAAGCTTAGCCCCACTGCAATGGCAGTCAAGCAAGGCTGCGGGTAGAGGAGCAAGGCAACTATTAACCCACAAGCAAGACCAAGGTGCCAAGGCTGGGCCAAGCCATCTACGAGAATTTGCCAAAGAGAGCTCAACTGCAGTTGACTGATTGATTGGGGAGAGCTGGCTAGGCTGACAGTAGGGTGCCAGAATCGCTGGGCCACTTGGCTGTAGTAAATCAGTAGCAACACAATTAGCAAGCTCAGGAGCAAAACGACGGGGAATAGCCCGATTATTACCATCCCTTTAGCAGCATTGGGCTCTGGTGCTTGCGGCTGCTGATGCTTCAGCCGATTAGCCAGGCTCAAATTGCTCAAGAGAAAACCGGCTGTTCCCAGGAGGGCCACCAGCCACAGCCAGGCTTTTGTTTTGATCTGGAGCAGGAAAACTTGTAGGTAGCCAACCTCCTCAAACCATAGGCGCTCAACGATCAGGTAAGAGATAAAGTCAATTGCCCACCATAGCCCTAGCAATAGAATAGACAGTTTGATAGCTTGGTTGAAGTTTGTTCTCGGCATTCAGGCTACCAGTGTTGCATCAGCCACGTCTTGTCGAATTCCAATATAGTGCTGTCAAGGGTCTTGTTGAAGTTCTGTAGATCGTGAGCGGTCTGGAGTTGATGGGGATATGATTCGAGTTTTCCTGGCGATCGCGGCAGTCTGCGGTGGTTTATCGGTTGCTGCTGGTGCCTTTGCCGCTCACGCTTTAGCAAAACAGCTCAGTACCCGCGCTCTGGAGATATTTGAGACAGCAGCCCGCTACCAGATGTATCATGCTCTGGCTCTATTATGCGTGGCCTTGCTGTTGAGTCATGCTGCGGTTCCCCATCCAGCAGGGATTGTGGCGGGATGGGCCTTTATTTCTGGTATTGTCCTGTTCTCAGGCAGTCTCTATGCCTTAAGTTTGGGCGGAATGCCCTGGCTGGGGGCAATTACCCCCCTAGGAGGCGTTGCTTTCTTAGTAGGTTGGGGATGCTTAGCGATCGCCGCCTGGAACTTCAAACAATAAATACTTGCTGCTGAGAAAACCAAGCTACCGTTTCTTTTTAACCCGCAGCGGACGTTCCTCGAACCAGTTCTGCTCAATCGGCGCTACTTCACTCCAGTCGTACGCCATGTATTCGGCCAGACGCACGATATAGGGGCCCCACCTGCGGCGCAGAGAAATATACAAAGCTGCTCCCGCTTCTAAGTCCGGTGCCGTCTCGATCCCCCTGGCCCTCAGGCGCTCCACGGCAGCGTAATACCGTTCTTGCCATGCCTGCTCCGGCTGTCGTTTACTAGCACGATACTTTTTGGGCAAGAAGGATTCAGACAGCTCGACGAGCAGTTGCAGACCACCGCCCCACAACTCTGCCACTGCCGCAGAGCCCACCAGCAAAGCGTACCGCTCTGTATTGAGGGCACTTTTGATTAGGGAGACTGTATCCATAGCGATAAATATCATGCGAGGTAGCGCATAGTAGGACTCCTGAAAGCGGAAGTAGTGCAGAATTGGATAAGTATGGTCTGACTCCAGCAGATTCAGCAAGTCCTGGGCCATGTTGGCAATATCTTGACGAGCCCCAGCAAAATCATCATTAGCCCCTAACCGCGCTAGTAACTCCGCCGCGTCCGCTGTTCCTAAAGTTCGATGCTGCAGGCTGAGAGCAAAGGTGTTACGCCGAATTAGTGCACTGTACACTGATTGAAAGTAGGTTAGGGTTAACGTCAAGGAAGACAGGCCGATTACAGTCTCCAGGATCATCAGAAGGCGGTAGAAACCTGTTTTTGGAACAATGTCTCCGGTACCAAGGGTGGTGAGGGCATAGCCACTGTAATAAACCGCCGTTGCAAAATCTTCAGGAGTAGGCCCCTGGCTGGCTCGAATGTCAGAGCCTAAACCAGGCCAAGCGATCAGGGCAAACCCGTTGATTAACAGCAGTACCCAAACGACGACCGTTGCCACCAACAACGTCGGCCCGTTGTAGGGAAGCAGGCGAGCCTGATTGAAGGGTGCCATGAGTGAGGCCAATCGGAAAAGCTGCCATACCCCTCTGCTAATGGGGGCACTCAGCACACCCGCATGACTGCGAGGGTAGAGCACAGTAAAGTAGATGTCAATTAGGGCCAGCAGCACTAATCCTGCACCCATTACCTGCAACAGCCAGCTCATGCTTGGAACTCCTGATGTTAATCCGCTAGGCTGCAAGTAAGTGGCTTGTTCGAGAGCTATACATTGATAGGCTCCCTAAAGGCCAATAACTGCGCCAACCAGTACGGGGTAAGTACTGTCAGTGGGGACATAAATACACTGCATAAGGATACCGTGAACCTAGAAGAAAGCTTTGAGTCCGCAACGCCAATGCTAGAAGCGACAACTATTCCAGTCGCTCCCCCAGGTTTTAAATCTGGTTTCATTGGCCTAGTGGGTCGCCCAAACGTGGGTAAATCTACCCTGATGAACCAGCTAGTGGGCCAAAAGATTGCCATCACTTCCCCGGTTGCCCAAACCACCCGCAACCTTCTCAGGGGTATTTTGACAACACCTGAGGCCCAGATGATTTTTGTCGATACACCCGGCATCCACAAACCGCACCACCAGTTGGGAGAGGTTCTAGTCAAAAATGCCCAGTCCGCCATCAACTCTGTAGATGTAGTCTTGTTCGTGGTCGATGGCTCTGTCGAGGCCGGGGAAGGCGATCGCTTCATTGCCAATCTCCTCAGTCGTACCCAAACGCCAGTGATTCTTGGCCTAAACAAGTCAGACCAGCAGCCGCCACACCAGAGGCTACAGACAGTTCATCCCTTGGATCACAGTTACGCCTCAATCGCTGCACCCCAAGACTGGCCGTTGACCAAGTTCTCCGCCCTTACGACAGACGGCTTAGCGTTACTCCAACGGCAATTAGTTGAGCAGTTAGAGACAGGTCCCTACTACTACCCACCCGACCTCGTTACCGACCAACCCGAACGCTTTATCATGGGCGAACTAATTCGAGAGCAGGTTCTCTTGTTAACTCGTGAAGAAGTGCCTTACTCCGTCGCCGTGGTGATTGAGCGAGTCGATGAGGAGCCGACCATTACTCGCATATTAGCCGCGATTTGTGTTGAACGCCCTTCTCAAAAAGGGATTTTGATTGGCAAGGGGGGTGGGATGCTCAAAGCCATTGGCTCAGCAGCCCGCCAGCAAATTCAAACGTTGGTAGCCGGCAAGGTTTACCTAGAGCTATTTGTCAAGGTACGAGCCAAGTGGCGGCAGTCCCGTACTCGCCTGGCAGAACTGGGCTACCGCGTCGAGGGCTAATTTTCATCCCAGGCTTCAACTGCCAGTAGATCGGCCACAGAGTCTTGCATGGTGAAGCCAAAGTCCTGCAGCTCCTGTTTCCAGTGGGGCCAAGCTTCACCGTAAAGCAGGGCAATTTTCCAAAGCTTATCCGTTGGCTTTAACAAGTTTGCCTCCACCCGCGATCGCACTTGGCGCTGAAACTTGACCATCGGGTGGATCACCGGTTGGGTCGCGCTGTTGTTGACCATAATTAAGTTGTATAAATGCTGCTTGAAACTAGTGAGTCGTTTTTTTAAGGAATGAGTTGCTAACTACAGGTACCTTGTAGGTTGATCGATGCTTCCCTGCACTGTTTTTAGCGTATCTCAAGCTACTATGACAAGAGACTTTGCAGGTAAGTTTGAGAAGAATTTTTACACAAGTTACGCTGCTATCAATCGAAGAGAGATTGCCGGGGTTCTGGCTCTAGACTGGTAAACTGCTTAAACAGACAAACAATCAAAGATTTAGATTCCTTGAATAAGTATATTAACTTAGTTTATGGTTGGACCAGGATACCGCGGGAGCTAGAATCCTTCCAATCCTAACCTGGATAGGCATTACAGTCACACTCAGCCTTCATCACAGGCTAACCTTAGGCAGGCTAGCAACCTCGGCTCAGCTGTACCACATCCGGGGATCGATTGTCGTCTTCTTCACGTTCTGTTACAAAGAGAGAGAAGTTTCAAAGGGCTGAACTGCATGCTTGGCAGTTTTACTGGTTCATCAAACTCATCCAATAGTGACATGGGAGAGCGGTTACTGAACACAGCCGCCCGCCAGTCCATTCGTCATTTATTCAGTCAGAGTGAATCAGTTGACGTGACTGTGCGCTGTTATCCCTCCAGTAAAATTTTGCAGGGCACAATCGATAGCTTCAAAATGACTGGTCGTGGCTTGGTGATTCGCAAAGCATTCCAGGTTGAAGAGATGTCTTTTGAAACGGATGCAGTGTCTCTCAACTTTGGGGCTGTGCTTAAAGGGAAAATCCGGCTAAAGCAACCCACACAAGCGATCGCTGTAGTGACGCTATCCGAAGCAGGGATTAACCAAGCCTTCGAGGCAGAGTTAGTCAAAAAACGCTTACAGAACATTTCCACGCCTGAGCTAAACGCGATTTCGGGGGACGAACCGGTCTCGTTTACTGATGTAGAGCTACAGCTGCTGCCGGAAAACCAAGTACGGATTTTTGCCAAGGCGGAAATACCCCACCATGGTACTGTCCCTGTTAGTGTGGTTACCACAATTATCGTTCAGCGCCGTCGCCGGATTTTATTCGGCAACCCTCAGTTTCAGCCCGATGCAGTCCCAGCCGAGTTGCGGTCAGTTTCCGAGAAGCTAACTGAAGCCTTTGTGCAAATCCTTGACAACATGGTTGACTTAGATAAGTTTGACTTGGACGGTGTACTCATGCGGATTAACCGGCTAGAGACCCAAGGCAAAAAGTTGGTTTTCAGTGGTTATGCTCAGGTGGAGCAGTTCCCCGGCACCTAACGACTATAACGCTCCCTCGGACCAGGGTGAAATTGCCTATATCCCACTCCTGGGGGAGTAGGATTGGTTAACTGCGCCCTATAGAATTACGAGGATGCCTTCATTATGGATATAAATTCGAGTTATGATACGTCCTCGGTCTATACTGACCCTACTCTTGGGATTATTGGCAATTGTTTTAGTGAGTTGTAGTGGCCCTACAGAAACCGCATTGCAACCTCCAACATACAGTGCATCGCAAATAGAAAGAATTCAACAATATGTTCCTAAGTTGCGGGAAGCCCGTGAACGGACAACGAAGCAATTGAGCTTTGAGATCGAAAATCAAGAGTGGCAGAACGCCAGTGCCTTTATTCATGGACCGCTAGGGCAAACACTCCTAGATATGAACAACCTGGCACGCAACCTGGCTCCTCAGGTTCAAGGCGAGGCCCGGCAAGTAGCGCGCTCCCTCTTTGATGATTTGGTTGACATCGACCAAGCCGCCAAAGAGCGGAATGCTACCGCTGCTGGCAGGGCTTACCAGGCTACCCTTGATGACTTTGAGCGGTTCTTCCAACTGATCCCGTCTGCAGCCCATGCTCAACCGCAACCCATCGGGGCTAACCCCGAGAAGGAAAAGCCGCAGGCGATTGAAATTGCACCTGAAGCGCCTCAGCCCGCAGTTGAAGACGTGGTTCCCGTTGCCCCTCAGGCTCAAGTCGAGGCAGATACGCTCTCTTACGGCTGATTTTGTGAAGCGAAGCGACTGGCAAGTTGGTGTAGTGGGTTGTGGTGTAGTTGGCGCAGCAATTGCCTACGAACTCGCACAAGTTCCAGGGATAAAAGTCACAGTGGTAGATCGCCGCTCTCCCGAACAATGGGAATCTACAGGGGCGGCGCTAGGAGTACTGATGGCAGCCACCAGCTCCAAGCTCAAGGGCAAAGCCCTGCAGCTGCGACTCGCCAGTTTACAGCGCTATGAAACCCTGGTGCCAGAACTGGAAAGCTTAACCGGCAGTGAGATTCCCTTTAACCGCCAGGGCATTCTTCACCTCTGCTTTGATCCAGCAGAACTGGCTCGCTGGCAGAACATTGCAGCCGTGCGGTCCACACAAGGGTTTTCGCTAGAAATTCTTAATCCCGCTGAGGTGGTAATCCGCTATCCAGAGTTGCAAAGTGCCAGGGCGTTAGAAACTGCCCAACCCCTTGCGGCTGCCGTTTACTCGCCCTGCGATCGCCAGGTGTATCCCGTCATCCTCACCCAAGCCTTGATCAAGGCAGCTCAAGCTCGGGGGGCCACCTTTCACTTCCAAACCACAGTTCAAGGATTTACCCGCATCCCTGACGGCAACAATCAACAGGTGCAATCCCTGCAAACCAGCCGGGGTGAATTTCCCGTAGATTGGCTGGTCTTAGCCTCGGGATTGGGTTCAAGTTTGCTCAGCCAGCAACTCCAGCAGCCAGTAGATATCCGGCCAGTTCTGGGCCAGGCCATACACCTCCGGCTACAGCAGCCCCTAGCTCCGGCTCCCCGACCCGTGATTACTGGCTGCGATGTCCACCTAGTCCCTGCTGGCTTAAAGGAGCTGTGGGTTGGGGCAACCGTTGAGTTTCCGCCGGATAGCCAGCCCGCTCAGGTACAACCGGATTCGCGCTTGCTGGCAGCCGTTCACCAGCAGGCGATCGCCCTGTGTCCAGCCCTAGCAGACGCCACGATCACTCGCACCTGGTCAGGCTTGCGGCCCCGGCCGCAAGGTCGTCCCGCTCCAGTGGTGGCACCCTTGCCGGGTTATGGCAATGTGCTGCTCGCTGCGGGGCACTACCGCAACGGAGTGCTGTTAGCCCCGATTACGGCCCAGACCATCCGGAAAATGATTGACCAAGCTCTAAGCTTCCAATGTTCTGCTATCCTCTAGAGGAACTGCGCTGCTCATACCAATCAATTAAAGCTCCTAGACAGCACTGATTATCTTCGCCTTGGGTCCCGCTCACTTCCCTAACCTTCACTTCAACGCTTTATGCCTTTCCCGCGAGCCAGTGGCCTACTGCTTCATCCAACTTCTCTGCCCGGCCGTTTCGGGATTGGGGATTTAGGCCCGGAAGCTTACCGCTTTATTGACTTCCTCAAAGGGAGCGCCCAGCAACTTTGGCAAGTGCTGCCCCTAGGACCCACAGGTTACGGGAACTCTCCCTACATGTGCTATTCGGCTATGGCTGGGAATCCCTTATTGATTAGCCTGGAGGCACTGCGAGAGCGGGAGTTGCTAACCGACGCAGATTTGGATTTTCCCCAGTTCCCTAGTGATAAGGTGGCTTACGAACAGGTGAGCCAGGTGAAAATGCTGCTGCTGCGGCGAGCCAGTGAGAACTTTCAAGTCAAGGCTTCCCCTTCCCAGCGAGAGGAGTTTCAGCACTTCTGCCAGCAAAAGGGTGAATGGTTAGAAGATTACGCCCTGTTTATGGCTTTGAAGCAGGCTCATCAAGGACAGGCTTGGAATACCTGGAAACCAGAGATTGCCCGGCGGCAGCCTGAAGCCTTACAGCAGTGGCGGCAACGGCTAACGGCTGAAATCTACCTGCAGCAATTCCTCCAGTTTGAGTTCTTTCGCCAGTGGTCACAACTGAGGCACTACGCCAACGCTCAGGGTATTCAAATTATTGGGGATATTCCCATCTACGTTGCCCATGACAGTGCGGATGTCTGGTCCCATCCTCAAGCGTTTCGCCTAGACCCGAAGACGGGAGAAGCAGCTCTGATGGCCGGGGTACCCCCTGACTATTTCAGCGCCACGGGTCAGCTCTGGGGCAACCCCATCTACAACTGGGAGCAGATGCAACGCGATCGCTTTCGCTGGTGGGTGCAGCGGTTTCGGGCCATGCTGGACTATGTAGACCTGATCCGAGTGGACCACTTCCGGGGCTTTCAGGCCTACTGGCAGGTCCAGCAGGGAGAGACCACCGCGATGAACGGCGAGTGGATTGAGGCACCGGGTGAGGAACTATTTCAAGTCATCGCCCAGGAATTAGGCCACTTACCGATTTTGGCAGAGGATCTGGGGGTGATTACTCCAGAAGTAGAAGCGCTGCGGGATCAATTTAGCTTTCCGGGGATGAAGATTTTGCAGTTCGCCTTTGGTTCCGGGCCACCACGGGGTACATGATGGTCGGGGCCAAA